>NZ_KI912415.1:48869-66123 GCF_000518285.1 Williamsoniiplasma lucivorax ATCC 49196
ATTGAAACAGCCGTTCAAACTGAAGTAGTTAAATTAGCAAAAGATGCTAAGCTTACTACCGATTACACAATTGAAGGAATTAAAACACCACTTGTTGCTGGTGAAACAATTACAGTTAAACATGTAGCTGGTTCAAAATTACTTACAAGTCAAAAAGTAATTACTATTGCAGCTGCTGCATAGCTTAAGCTTAAAATAAAATTTGATTCATAATTTAAAGAAACAAAATCAAGTTATTACTTTAAATTTTCTTGAATTATAATTTCAAAATATTAAATAAAATGTTTTTTCAAATTATTGAACCATTATCAGTTCAATAACTTCTGAAACATTTTTTTTATAATTGTTTTCTATAAATGAAACATTTCATTTATAGAAGTTATCAAACTAAAATATTTTTGAAAAATTCTATTTTTCATCTAGTTCTAAATATTATTATTGAATTTTCAATATATGCCTAACAAAGGAAATTTATAATAAAATATCAAAAATAGATTACAAAAAAATTTACTCATTGCATATTCGTTCAAAAATCAAATGATAGTTATAAATTTATTTAGTATAAAAAAGATTATATTTGTCATAACTTCCCCCAATGGAGATCAGTAATAACAAGAAACATACTTATTTATTGCTATGGAATCTTAATCCTGAAATTTAAAAATTTCAGGATTAATTATTTCCTTTATATAAACAAAATTTTACAAATTTTTCACTTTTTCTCGTAAACTACATGACATAATCACATGGTGAACACAGGCTTAATGCTTTTCGTCAACTTTACTTTACCTTTTATTTTTATTTCTTGTATAATTTAAAAGTATCTGGGCCGATACTCAAGTTGGTTAAGAGGGCACCCTGCTAAGGTGTTAGGTCGATTTTCGGCGCAAGGGTTCGAATCCCTTTCGGTCCGCCAGTTCAATACAACAAACCAAGTTTATACTTGGTTTTTATTTTTTTAAAATTTATGCTTGCATTTTATTATCGTATTTGATACACTCACAAAGTATTAATTGAACCCTTTTTAGTTTTTTAGAGAGAAGAAAACTAAAGATCGAAATAAGACATTTTTTAATTTAATTTAATTTTTTAAAATTCCTTCCAAGTCTTATCAATTAATCATGGAAAACCATCTTCGGATGGTTTTTATTTTATAAAGCGAGTTATTTATCAACTCAATACGAGCTTATAAAGGTTTTGTTATACATTAAATGAAGTGATTGGTATAATATTAAATATAAAATTAAGGTTATTATGAGGAAAAAACAAAAACAAAGTGAAATGCAAAGCAGTAAAGCAAAAAAAACAGCCTCTGATCATTTTTTTGATGGTTTCATTAATAATATTTTTTCAATTAATAAAAATGAAAAGAAAAAGATTTTACATCTTATTACTAAAAAAAATATTGAATCACTATTGTTTTATACAGATTTACGCAATTTAGAATTTATTGTCCAAAATGGCATTCATACTTTAAATAACTTGACTTTAAAAGATGATAAATATTATTTTGTCTGGTCATTTCTTCAACATGAAGAATCGATTGACTTAGAATTTGATAATTCATCACGTGCATACTTTTGGAAATGAACTAACGATATCCAAGGTTTTGACCCCAAAACAATGGCTGTGGTTGGCGTCAACCCCTGAAGATTAGCGGAATTAACTCAAAAAGATTGACTGTTTGATTATGCGCAAAGCTTGGTGAATGTTTCAGAAAATATTTATCCTGAAGCTTTTGATTGACTCTTAGTCCAAGATTTACATATGTATAAAATTATCAAAGAGAAAATTAATAGTTTAAAATTAAATATTGATGTTTATTTAGGCAATGAAGGGATTGTCAAAATTGAAAGAAACAAAGTTGAACAAGTTCGACCGAGTGGTTTAAACACCCAAAAAACAATTTGAAATGAAGAAGGAAAAGAATAAAATGAAAAAACAATTAGAAAAAATAACCCCAAGAGATCAAGATTTCTCACAATGATATACTGATGTGGTGCTGAATGCCAAATTAGTTGAATATGGTCCTGTCAAAGGAACAATTATTTTTAGACCTTATGGTTATGCCATTTGAGAAAACATCCAAAAGATTTTGGATATGGAATTTAAAAAGATTGGTGTAGAAAATGTCTACTTCCCATTATTAATCCCAGAATCTTTATTTAATAAAGAAAAAGATCATGTCGAAGGTTTTGCCCCAGAAATGGCAACTGTCACCCAAGTCGGGGATAAAGTGTTAGAAGAAAAACTTTTCATTCGTCCAACTAGTGAAGTGTTAATGGCTAACTTTTGACAAAAAGAAATTAAATCATATCGTGATTTACCCTTATTGTATAACCAATGAAATAATGTGATGCGTTGAGAAAAAACTACTCGACCATTTTTAAGAACTAGTGAATTTTTATGACAAGAAGGTCATACAATTCATAACTCACCAGAACAAGCAAAAAAACTAACTTTAAAAATTTTAGAAATTTATAGTAACTTTGCAACTAATGTTTTAATGATTCCTGTGATTAATGGGCAAAAAACTGAACATGAAAAATTTGCTGGGGCACAAGAAACATACACCATTGAATCATTAATGCACGATGGGCAAGCGCTACAAGCGGGAACTTCACACTATTTTGGTAATAACTTTACTAAAGTATATGATATTAAATTCCAAAATAATGAAGGGAAATGAGAGTATGCTTATACAACTAGTTGGGGGGTTTCAACCCGATTAATTGGGGCAATTATTATGTCCCACTCTGATGATTTAGGTTTAGTTTTACCAAGCCAAATTTCTCCTATTCAAGTACAAATTATTAATGTGCAAAATACTGACCAAGTTGAAAGTGCAAGTGAACAATTAGCAAAAGAATTAAATCAATACCGTGTCGGGATTGATCGTAGTGATAAAACTTTTGGGTTTAAAATTTCTGAAGCAGAAATTAAAGGGATCCCAATTCGTATTGAAGTCGGACCAAGAGATTTAGCTAACAACCAAGTGATGATTTCAAGACGTGATACACGTCAAAAAATGGCAGTCCCAATTGATGAAGTTCAAACAGTTGTCAAAAACATGATCCAAGAATATGACCAAAACATTTATCAGATTGCTTTACAAAATCGTGAACAACGCACCAGTCATGCCGAAACTCTGGCTGAATACCAAAACTTATTAGATGAGAACCAAGGTTTTGTTTTAGTTCCATTTTGTGGGGACATTGCTTGTGAAGAAGATGTGAAGAAAAAAACATCAACTAACTCACGTTGTATTCCATTTGATGTTGAACAAACCAAAGGAAAATGTTTTAATTGCCAAAAAGATTCTGAGTTAAGAGTTTATTTTGCCAGAGCATATTAGAGGTCTTATGAGTCACAAATTTTATGCTGTTAAGGTGGGAAGAAAAACCGGAGTTTTTCAACAATGAAGTGAAGCTGAGCAACAAGTGAAAGGATTTCCTAACGCTGTTTTTAAAGCATTCAAAACTTCTCAAGAAGCTTGAGATTTTGTGCAAGCAAAGACCATGGGTAATGGTAAAATTATAATGGTAAAAAGCAAGGATTCGGCAGTGGCATACACTGATGGGAGTTTTGATCCATTAACCAATACTTATTCTTATGGCACTGTGTTACTTTGAAATGACCATGTTATTAAAATGTCACAAAGATTTGATGATCAAGAAATTGCTGCATTAAGAAATGTGGCTGGTGAATTAGAAGGTGCTAAGAAAGCAATGAAATTTGCCCAACTCAACAAGATTAAAGAATTAGTTATTCACCATGATTATGCTGGTGTCGCTAAATGAGCCACTGGTGAATGAAAAGCCAACTTACTTTTTACTCAAGAATATGCAGCTTTTACTCAAGAAATTCAAAAAGATGTCAAACTATCTTTTGTTTGAGTCAAAGGGCATAGTGGTGATTATTATAATGAAATGGCTGATCAATTAGCAAACAAAGCTACTTTAAAAGCTTTTAGAAAGGTTGATTAAAATGCGTGAGTTTAGTTTAAGAATGATTGATGGTACTGAATTACAAGTTTATGAATGAAGTGAGGTGAAAGACCCAATTGCGATCGTTCAACTTGTCCATGGTGCTAGTGAATATATGTTAAGATATGATGATTTTGCCAAACGGATGAATGCTAAGGGCATTGTTGTTGTTGGCGATGATCATCGTGGGCATGGTAAAACTGCCCAGTTGCATCATTTACCTTTTGGTTTTTTTGCCAACCATCATGGTTGGGATAAAATTGTTAATGATGAAAAATTAGTTAATGATTATATCCAAAAAAAATACCAAAACTTACCAATCTTTATGTTGGGACATTCCATGGGGAGTTTCATGGCTAGAACATATGCCATTAAATATTCTGAAACAATTAATGGTTTAATTGTCATGGGAACTGGGGAACACTCAACTTTGGCATGTAATTCATTAGGTACAATTGCAAGAATTGATCAGTTAATTTTCGGACCTAAGCGTCAAGATAAATTAATTTGAAAAACCACATTTGCCCCCTTAAATAAAGCTTATGCCAAAATTGGTAATGCTAATGGCAATGAATGATTAACGCGTGATGTGGATATTCAACTAGAATTCAAAAACAATCCTTTAAATGCTGGTTGTTTTACAACTTCAGCATTTAAAGATTTAACTGATGGGATGAAATTTGTGGCCCAAAAAAAACACATTAAACTGATGCGCCAAGACTTACCAATTTTTTTAGTGGCTGGGGATCGTGATCCTGTGGGTAACTACGGAAAAATGGTTGAAAAGGTGCAAAGTAAATTTATTAGTCTAGGATATAAGTCAAAGATTAAAATTTATCCCAATTTAAGACACGAAATCTTAAATGAACCAGAAAAATTAGAAGTAGATCGAGATCTTGTTGAATTTATTAACCAGAATCTTTAAGAAAGGATACCATGGACAAATCTAAAATTCGTAACTTTAGTATTATTGCACATATTGATCACGGAAAGTCAACTTTGGCTGACCGTATTTTAGAATTAACCAATACTTTAGAAAAACGTGAAATGCAAGAACAAATTTTAGATTCGATGGACATTGAACGTGAACGTGGAATCACAATTAAATTGAACTCTGTGCAATTAGAGTACAAAGCGAGAGATGGTGAAACTTATGTTTTTCATTTAATTGATACACCAGGTCATGTTGATTTTAGTTATGAAGTCTCACGTAGTTTAGCAGCTTGTGAAGGGGCGATTTTAGTTGTTGATGCCACCCAAGGAGTCGAAGCACAAACGTTGGCAAATGTTTATTTAGCTTTAGAAAATGATTTAGAAATCATTCCAGTGATTAATAAAATGGATTTACCAAGTGCTGACGTTGAACGTGTTAAAAAAGAAATTGAAGATGCCATTGGTTTAGATACTAGTGAAGCACCATTAATTAGTGCTAAAACTGGTTTAAATGTTGAAGATGTTTTAGAAGCAATTGTGGCTAAAATTCCTTATCCGAAAGACGCTGATGACACCAAACCTTTACGAGCTTTAATTTTTGATAGTTATTATGATAAGTACCTTGGGGTTGTGATGTCTATTCGTGTCAAAGAAGGCACAGTTAAAGTTGGGGATAAAATTCACTTAATGTCAACCAATGCTAATTATGAAGTGACAGCCGTGGGAATTAAAACACCCAAAATCTTCAAAAAAGGTCAATTAGAAGCCGGAGAAGTTGGTTGAATTGCTGCTTCAATTAAAACAATTAAAGATATTCATGTGGGAGATACGATTACTAAAACTGATAATCCAGCCAAGGAACCTTTGGCTGGATATAAAAAAATGAAACCAGTGGTTTATTGTGGGATTTATCCCGTGGACACTAACAAGTACCAAGATTTTAAAGAAGCATTAGAGAAAATTGAACTATCGGATTCTTCTTTAGTTTATGAACCAGAAACTTCGCAAGCTTTAGGATTTGGTTTCCGTTGTGGGTTTTTAGGACTTTTGCATATGGAAGTGATTCAAGAACGTTTAGAACGCGAATATAACCTTGCTTTAATTGCAACTGCTCCTTCGGTGATTTACAAAGTGCATTTAACTAATGGAACGACTATTGAAATTGATAATCCAGCTAAAATGCCTGATCCACAAAAAATTAATAAAATTGAAGAACCATATGTCAATGTCAAAATTATGACACCAAAAGAATATATTGGTGATTTAATGAATCTCTGTCAAAACAAACTAGGAATTTATAAAGATTTAGAATATGTTGATGATAATCGCATGGTGTTAATTTATGATATGCCATTAGCTGAAATTATTTTTGATTTCTTTAATAAACTTAAATCAATTTCTAAAGGTTATGCTTCTTTTGAATATGACTTAATTGGTTATCAAGAATCAAAATTAGTCAAAATGGATATTTTATTAAATGGGGATATGGTTGATGCTTTTTCCATGATTGTGAATAGCAAGTTTGCTTATCATCGTGGAGCAGCTTTAACTAAAAAACTCAAAGAATTAATTCCTCGCCAAAATTTTGAAGTACCAATTCAAGCAGCAATTGGGAATAAAATTTTGGCCCGAGAAACGATCAAAGCTTATCGTAAAGATGTGATTTGAAAATTACATGCCGCTGATATTTCCCGTAAGAAAAAACTTTTTGAAAAACAAAAAGAAGGTAAAAAAAGAATGAAAGAAATTGGGAATGTGGAAGTTCCCCAAGAAGCATTCATTGCAGTGCTGAAACTTGATGATTAAGGAGAAATTATGAAAAATTTTATCTATCACGATATTCTCAAAACCCTGATTGAAGAAGAAATACTATTATTAAAATATAATCCTGATGTCAATCGTGATTTAAAAGTGAAAGAAATTTTAAAAGAATGAGACTCGACACACGACATCAAAACTTTTGATGCTTGGTTATCTAAAAAAATTTTAGAATTAAATATTGAAACTTTTGTTGCTAGTAATGTTTTTGAAGATGAAGAAACAGATGAATTTTTGTGAGAAGTTTTGTTGTTAAAACAATACACGTTAACAAGAGTGGTGTTAAAATTTGTCAAAGAATTTAAAAGCACAAAAGCAATTAGTCATTTAGAACAATATGATGATGCGGCATTTCGTTTGATTAAATTAACTTTATTAAATCAAATGCAAAAAGCTTACAAAGAGTTCGAACAAGATTTAGAAAATGCCGAAATTCCGCAATTTATTAATAGTGGTTTTTACCGCATTCGCAAAATTATCAATCAAGCATTAACTGCTTGAGAGGATTTTGACAAAATGATTGCTCTTTCTCGTGATGCTTTTGAATATTTTTCTGATTTTTTAGAATCATTAGAAAATTTAGAAATCTCTTTAGATGATCAAGAATTAGATTCAGCAAATGTGACTATTAATTGAATGTTATATGCTTCAGGAATTATTTATAATCTCTTGCTATTGTTTGAAACTTTCTCGATTCATGAAGATGAAAGATTAGGTGTTGAACCTTCAGCAAAATCTTATGAAATTGTTGAAGAAAGAGAACTAAGATTAGAAATGTTGAAAATGATTGCTGACCCACCAAAAAATTAATTAATTTCGATTAAAAAAAGTGCTCAAAAGCACTTTTTTAATTATTTTCCAATATTCAGGCAACTTGATTGCATTTAGGAAAAATAAAGATATCATAATGAATGGAAATTAAATTATGAAAAAATTTTGGTGTATCTTTACTATTTGTATTGTTGTTGTATCTGCTGTTTTGGGAGTGTTCTTTTATGTGTGAACAAATAACCAGCATGTGGACGAACAAATCAGCCTTAACACAAGAAGAAAAACTGCCATTGGCATTGAAGTGGATGAATTAACCAAAGGTGGTTGTTCTAACTTGAATGTCGTTGAACAACCTTTTGAAAATGGCGATCCTAAAATTTTAGATAATTTAAAAATCGATTTAGAACAATCTAAAATTACTTTCACCCCAATTGCGACTGGTGAAACTAAAGTTCAACTAAGAGCAACCAAAGGTGCACAAGAAGCAGTTTTACAAACTTGAGAATTAAGCAATGTTGTTAAAAAAGGTTATGTGCCAATTGTTGAAGTCAGAGAAATCTTTCCTCAAAAAATTGGTGCTATTCATGGTTTAGCAGTTGTTGATGGGAAAAAAATTCGTCCAACGCGTGGAGAAACTTTTACAATTATCGTTACCCCAACAAAAGGTAGTGGGCGCGTTTCTATTAGTGATAATGCTATGGAAACAATGTGCCAGTCATTGCAAACTGCTTGAACATATATTGCCACAAACTCTGAATTATTCCGTATTTCTAAAGAAACAATGCAAACAACAAACATGCATATTCAATTTTGACCCACATTTTCTCGATATGATGGACCAAGTGCCGGAACAGCTTTTACAACAGCAATGATTTCTTCACTTCTAAAAAGACCAATTGCCCAAGATGTTTCCATGACTGGAGAAATTACAGCAGATGGTTCAGTTGGAGCTATTGGTGGATTAGCGTACAAAATTCGTGCCGCAATTAAAAGTGGTATCAAAAAAATTTGAATTCCCAAAGCCAATGAAAAACAACTAGCAGAAATTGACGAAGGATTATGAAAAAATAAGATAGAAATTAAAAAAGCAACTCAATATTCTGAAATCTTTGAAGATGTCTTTCAAGAAAAAGTGGCTGAAATAACCCCGGCACCAACAGTGAACACGAACATTTTTAGAAACCTTTTATTGAACTATTTAAAACAAATTTAAAAAATAGAATTACTAAATTACAATTGCCAGTAGCTATTATAAATATTCATTAATCAAAAAGCATTATTTTTTTCCCAGTTTACTTTGAAGTATATTTTTATCATAATCATTTAATAACATTCTAAAACTAAATATCTTTTGTCAATAAATGATCATTTTACCAAATGGACTAATAACCAAGGGTATTTATATTTCAAAAAAGTGATATACTAAAAGCAAATTAACGAACAATATATAAATGATAAAAGGGGGCTTACTACAAGTGAGAAAAATAATATCTTTATTAAGTAATTTATGAATAATTAGTTCTACTTCTTTAACTGTGGTTGCTTGCTATAAAAATGTTTACAAAAAACCACAACTTGAAGATATTGCATCCATTGAATCTAATCTTCAAGAAATATTAGATTCGAAAAATAACGAAGGGTGAAAGCGAGAAGATTTACAAGCAAAAATTGATGCTAGATATGAAGGAATCCTGGTTGTTGATGATGAAGCATTATTAGTACACGCTTTTGTTAAAGAAATGAGACCCTTTACAAAGACTTGAATTTTTATTGGTGAAGGCACAAAAAATAATGATTTCACATATGAAAAAAGCATTCAATTGGATCATAATTGAAACATCGATTTTGCTGATTTATCATCTTTGCAAGATGTGATTTTTCAAGCATCAGAAATTGAACTTGGTTTTAAAAAACCAGAAGCATTGAGTGTTTTAAATGAAGCTATTCAAAAAGCAGAAGAATATGTTTTAACTGATCCCAAAATAGAAAAACAATCAGAAGTTGATGACCAAACACAAACCTTATTAGCAGCTATCGAAACTTTTAATAATTCAAACAATCGTCCAGCCGAAACCCAAAAATTAGAACAAGCAATTCTTGATGCTGATGAAATTAAAATAGGTTATAAAACAGATAAAGCATTTACTGATTTAAAAATAGCAATTCAAATTGCTAAGGATTTTTTAATTGGCTGTCCAACAATTGACCAACAACAAGTTGAAACCCACTTCACTAAGTTAGAAGCCGCAATCACAGCATTTAATAATTCAAATAATCGACCAGCTGAAATTGCTAAATGAAATAATTTGATTAATCAAGCCAACAATCTTGAATTAGGTCATAAAACTCAACAAGCATTCGATGATTTAAAAGCAGCAATTGCAATTGTAAATCAATTTTTAGCAACAAAGCCAACAGTTGATCAACAAACAGTAGTTGATCAACATTTTACAGAACTATCAAAAGCAATTGATGATTTCAATAGTTCTGAAAATCGAATAGCTGATGTTGAGTTGTTAAATCAAACAATTCAAATAGCACAAGATATCCAACAAGGTTATAAAACGGATAAAGCATTTCAAATATTGCAAGATGCTCTTAAAGTTGCTAAGGATTTTATGTTAATTACCCCAACAACCGATCAACAAACAGAAGTTGATGAACATTGAGCCATTTTATCCAAAGCAATTGATGATTTTAATAATTCCAAAAATCAATTAGCTGATGTTGAGTTGTTAGAACAAAAAATTATTGAAGCAGGATTAATTGAACAAGGTGATAAAACAGATGAAGCATTTGAAATTTTAACCACAACTATTAATGATGCCGATTCTTTCGTCAAATCTAAACCAACAATTGATATGCAAGAGCAAGTAAAAACACATCTCAACAATTTAGAGGAGGCGATTGTTAATTTTCATAATTCCAAAAATCGTTCAGCCAATGTTGAACTATTAGAAAACAAAATTTCAGAAGCAGTAGAGATTAAAATAGGGGTTAAAACTGTTAATGCATTTCAAACATTAAGAGCAGCAATTGGAGTTGCTATAGCATATTTTAAAACCCAACCCACAATTGACCAGCAAGTTGAAGTTGACAGACAATTAGCGATTTTAACCGCTGCCATTCAAACTTTTAATGAATCTGAAGAAGATATTGTTGATTCACAAACATGATATATTGATCCGAGTGGTCGAGAGAAAAAAACTCATGGTTCAGCCCCTTGGGGTACAAAAGAAATTACTAATGTTGGTTGAAATAATAAAGGTCGAGCATATAAAATGCCAAGCACAATTGAAAAAGTTCCTAATCATATTAGTTCTCGAATCACTAATATGGAAGAATTATTTAGTGGAGCAGATAAGTTTAATGATGATATTTCTCAGTGAAATACTTCCAATGTCACAAATATGTCAGGGATGTTTAGAAACGCTTCTTCATTTGATCAAGATTTAAAAACTAATGGTAATGCTTGAAATGTCGCTAAGGCGGACACAATGTTTGAGATGTTTCATAATGCTACAGCTTTTAATGGTGATATTTCTAATTGAAACGTTTCTCAAGTAACTACAATGGGAATGATGTTTCAAAATGCAAGAAATTTTAACCAAAAGATTAAAAGAAATGGTGATGTTTGAAATACATGAAAAGTTCAAAATATGATTTATATGTTTAACGGTGCTTCTTCTTTTAATCAAAATATTTCTAATTGGAATGTTGGGAAGGTTATAAACCATGCTAGTTTTTCAACTAATAGTAAATGGTTAAAAGAACATCAGCCACAATGAAAAAAATAATTTTGCATCAATTTTAAGGAAATTTAGGCAAGTAAAACCGTTATCATTATTGTTTTCATAAGGAATTTGCTTTTTTCTTGTATAATTAATAGGTTAAAAAGATAAAGGGGATAAAATGACAAGACAAAAAATAATTAATATTGCCGTCATCGCTCACGTTGATGCTGGTAAATCAACACTAGTTGATGCTTTTCTAAAACAAAGTGGTGTTTTTAGAGAAAATCAAGAAATGATTGAACAAGTAATGGATTCAAATGACCAAGAAAGAGAACGTGGAATTACGATTTATTCAAAGAATTTATCAATCCAATATCATGATATTAAAATCAATATTGTTGATACACCAGGCCATGCTGATTTTTCAAGTGAAGTGGAACGTATTATGAAAACTGTTGATACAGTTATTTTGCTTGTTGATTCTAGTGAAGGGCCAATGCCACAAACCAGATTCGTCTTACATAAAGCTTTAGAACTAGGTTTAAGACCAATTTTGTTTATTAACAAAATTGATAAAAAAGACCAACGTGCTTTAGAAGTGGTTGATGAAGTTTTAGAACTATTTATTGAACTAGGGGCTAATGACGAACAATTAGAATTCCCAACCCTATTTGGAATTGCTAAAAATGGAATTGCGCAATTTAATATGGAAACAGCAAGCGAAAACTTAAACCCATTATTTGAAACAATTGTTACCCAAGTCGGAACATACCCAGTCGAATTAGCCAACCAACCTTTATTAATGCAAGTGTCAACTTTAGCTTATGATTCATTTATTGGTCGATTAGGAATTGGCCGCATTTATGAAGGTTCAATCAAAGAAGGGCAAACTGTGGCCATTTCACGACATGGTGTCGTGAAAAATGCCCGTATCTCAAAATTAATGGTTTATCAAGGGTTAAAAAGAGTCGCTGTTGGCGAAGCTTATGCTGGAGATATTATTACTTTTGCTGGGATTGATGATATTGTGATTGGGGATACTATTTCTGATCCAAATAATGTGCGTGCGATGGATACAATTCATATTGAAGAACCAACTATGTCAATGAACTTTTTAGTTAACACTTCTCCATTTGCTGGCAAAGTCGGAAAATTTGTCACTTCAAGAAATATTAAAGAACGTTTAGAACGTGAACTAGAAGTTAACGTTGGTTTAAAAGTCGAACCACTAGAAAATTCAACTGTTGAAGGATTTAAGGTTTTAGGACGTGGTGAATTACACTTATCAGTTTTAATTGAAACAATGCGCAGAGAAGGTTTTGAATTAGGAATTTCTAAACCTGAAGTGGTAATGCATAATGATAGTCAAGGTAATTTAGTTGAACCAATGGAAAAATTAATTATTAACGTTCCTGTTGAATATTCAGGAACTGTGATTAATAAATTAAACCAACGTAAAGGTTTAATGCTTGATATGGATAGTGATGGAGTACGTGATAAAGTGACTTACAATATTCCGTTACGTTCATTATTAGGATTTAGATCAGAATTTACTAACGATACTCATGGTGAAGGAATTATGGTTCGTAGTGCGAATGGTTTTGAACCATATAAAGGTGAGATCGAATCACGCTTAAATGGAGTTTTGGTTTCAATGGCTAACGGAAAAACTTTAGCTTATGCACTTGGTAATCTCGAAGAACGTGGTATTCTGTTTGTGGGGCCACAAACAGAAGTTTATGAAGGGATGATTGTTGGTCAACATTCACGTGATAACGATTTAGATGTTAACCCGACAACTGCGAAAAAATTAACTAATACACGTTCAAGTGGAACTGATGATTCAATTAAATTAACCCCATTTAAAAAGATGACTTTAGAGCAAGCTTTAGAGTATATTCAATGGGATGAACTAGTTGAAGTAACCCCAGTTGATATCCGTTTACGTAAAAAATGATTAACTCAAAACGAACGTAAACAACACCGTAATGACAAAAAATAAGCAAAGCATCGTAAGATGCTTTTTTGTTTTACCTCTTTTATAAGGTAAAATAGACAAGAGGTTAATATATTATGAAATCTATTAAAGAAAAATTAGATATTATTGCTCGTGATTCATTAGATCCAACCACTCAAGCAATTGCAAGACAAATTGTCAAAGGTTATTATCACCAACTCTTCTTCTCACAAAAAGAATTAGCTTCCAAAGCTTACACCAGCATTTCAACAATTACCAAATTTTCCCAAAAAATTGGTTTTACTGGTTATCGGGAACTAGTCTTTTCCTTAAAACATGAATGGCAAACCTATGCATCTTCAGTTTTGGTGGAAAAATTTCTTGATGATAAATTAGAAAAAAACATTTGTAATTGAACCGCATTTCTCGAAGCAACATTGCTAGAAAATGCTAAGTTTATTGATTCGTTTTTAAAACATTTAAGAAAAACCAAAAAAGTATTTATTTTTAGTTCTTATCAAACCCAACGTAATGCCGAATTACTTTGTGATTTATTCACAACAATTGGGATTCGCGTTTATTACTCATTTTTTAGAGCTAATGATGTTGTCAATGCGATGAAAAAAGAAATTGAAGATGCAACAATCTTAGCTTTAATCACAGGTCAAGACAATGCATTTTTAGTTGATGTTTTAAGTTCGATTGTTCAAAAAGAAGAAAAACGTAAAAACATGTTTATTATTGCATCAGAATCTCAACAAAGTAAATTAACAACATTTAACGAGTTGTTTGTGATGCCATCAAGTAATCCACATAATCAATACTATTCGCGTAGTATTTTATTGGATTTACTTTTCTCTTTGATTCACCAGCAATACAAAGTGCTTTCCAAGTAGTGAGTAAAACAGAAAAATATGAAATTTATAAATTTTTAGTGTTAGTTTATACTAGTATTTTTTAAATTATGCTTTTAACATGGCAATTACTTTCATATTGTAATAGTTATTTCCATTTTAGGTTGTATTTTTAATAATTTGTTTTTTTGTTATTTATTATTGATTCTTTTGTAAGATTAAAATGAAAATATTTAATTTAGTATGGAATATAAGCTTTTTTTATTTGTGGAGGATTATATTGAAAAAACAAATTAATGGAAGCAAATGCAGCAAAAATTAAAAAACAATTTAATTGATTAAAATTTGATGAAAAAATTAATAACTTAAAAAAACAATTAAATGATTTAGAAAATCAATACCAAACACAATTAGAAATTATTATTGAATTACAATTAAAATTAGAGCAGCAAGTCAATGAAGTTTTAACAACCATTGCTCAAGAAATTAATTATGATAAATTAAATATTTTAAATAAAAGATGCTTTAATATTAGTTCACCCAATTGATATTGCTTTTGATGACACACAAAGACAAGCAATTGAGTGAACTAAACAAGACACATTTAACTTGTCAAATAAATATAAAGCAATATTTAAATTTTAAGGAGAAAAATATGAAAAAAATTAGAGAAGACTTCCTTTGAGGCGGAAGTTCAAGTGCTTTCCAAATCGAAGGCGGCTGAAATGAGGATGGCAAAGAACCATCAGTTCAAGATACTAAAAAAGATATTCCAGAAGGAACCACAGATTTTAAAATAGCATCAGATCACTATCATCATTGAAAAGAAGATGTGGCGATGATGGTTGAAATGGGATTTAAAAGTTACCGTTTTTCTATCGCTTGAACTCGCGTTTGAAGTTATGAAAAAAACCAACCTAATCAAAAAGGACTTGAATTTTATCACAACTTAATTGATGAATTATTAAAACACAAAATTGAACCAATTGTGACAATGTATCATTTCGATTTACCTGATTACTTGCAACAAAAAGGTGGTTGGTTATCAAGAAACACGATTGATGAATTTGCTAAATATACCAAATTATTAATGGAAAATTATGGTGCAAAAGTTAAATACTGATTAACCATTAATGAACAAAATATTATGGCATTAGCATCTGGGGCCGTTGAAGGAGGAAAACCTCGTTCAACCAAAGATATTTATCAATGTAATCATCATATGTTTTTAGCCCAAGCTAAAGCAATGAAAATTATTCACCAAATGAGCAAAGCTAAAGTTGGCCCAGCACCAAACATCACTGCTATTTATCCAAATTCAAACACACCAGAAGATAATCTAGCAGCGATTACTTTTACAAATATTCGTAATTGATATTACTTAGATGTTCCTGTATTTGGAAAATATAACGTTATTGCCATGGATATGTTAAACAAACTTGATTCAATGATTGATATTCAAGATGGTGATATGGACATCATAAATGACCCATTAGCAAAACCTGATTTCATTGGCTTTAATTATTATGCAACCGGAACAGTCAAGCAAACTGATCCAAACAAAAATTATGTTTCTAAATTTAGTGGTCAAGTCGATCAACAAACAGGATTTGGCTTGCAAGATTTTTTTGAGCAAGTGCAAAATCCTAATTTGCCAAAAACACAATTTAATTGAGAAATTGATCCAGTTGGATTTAAAAATACAATGTTAGAAATGACATCACGTTATAATTTACCTTTATTATTAACTGAAAATGGCATTGGTGGATATGATGAATTAGATGCTAACAACCAAGTTGATGACCAATACCGTATTGATTATTACACTGCCCACTTAAAACAAATGTTGGAAGCCATTGCAATGGGTGTGGATTTAATAGGTTACAATCCATGAACTGCTATTGATTTAGTTTCAACTCATGAAGGCATTAGAAAACGTTATGGTTTTGTCTTTGTTAACCGTACTGATGAAGATTTAAAAGATTTAAAACGTTACCCTAAAAAATCATTTTATTGATATAAAGAAGTGATTAAAACTAATGGGAAAAACATCAAATAAATGGTGTTAAAAAACTTTCACAAAATGAAATATGAATTAAAAATGGAAGTGCAACACTTGTGAGACAATGTTCTCATAGGGTGCACTTCTTTTTATGCAAATAAAAAGTGAATAACCCTTCAAACTGATTAAAGCAAGCAAGGGATTATTCACATGAAAAATTATAAACAATTATCGTTCAAAGAACGTACTATTATTGAATATTTACACAAATTAAATAAATCAATAACATATATAGCCAAAGAATTGGGGAGAAACAAATCTACAATTTCTAGAGAGTTAAAAAAGAATTTAGCCACACCATTATATATTGCTAATGACGCACAATTTACAACTGGTGTGAATATGCAAAAATTACACCTTGCGAAAATGGATAAATTCCCAGATTTTTTGAATTTTTTATATGCAAATTTTGAACCCAAATTTAATGGAATTGATGTTTGTGTTTTCAAAGCTAAACAATTGGGAATCAAAACTCCAACAACTCAAACTGTCTACAATTGAATTCATTCTAAAGCGATAAAAATTGAACCCAAACACTTACTAAGACCAAGATATTGATTCAAAAAAACCAATAAATATAAGCGTTATTTATATGAATTGTCAAAAATGGAAGTCATTCCAATTACATACAGACCAAAACACATTAATGATCGAAGTGAGTTTGGACATTACGAAATAGATTTAGTGGTAGGAGCTGGAAAAAGCAAATCCATCTTAACATTAGTCGAAAGAATGACCAGAATGGCTTTTGCAATTAAATTAGAAAATAAAACCATGAAATATACTAACGAAAAACTAAGAGAACTAATTAAAAAAGAATCAATTAAAATCAAAAGTATCACCAAAGATAATGGGCTGGAATTCAATTTATTACACGAAGTAACTAAGGAAATTAATGCTTCTCTTTACGCTTGCAACACGTATGCCTCTTGTGAAAAAGGAAGTAACGAAAACTTTAATGGATTATTACGTAGAGCACTTCCGAAAAAAACCAGTTTTGAGAAACTGGAAAATGATAATATTAATAGTATCTTAGATCAAATAAACAAAATGCCCCGTAAATTATTGAACTACAATTCAGCTCAACAACTATACGAAGCATTTTGTTAGAAGTGTTGCACTTCCAATTTTAATTTATA
>NZ_JADH01000008.1 GCF_000518285.1 Williamsoniiplasma lucivorax ATCC 49196
TGTGCCATTTCGATAGTTATTTTCATCTGTATTTCGGTTATATTTTTCATACCCTAAATGGGCATCCATTTCAGTATTTAAAGCCCTTTCAACAATTCTTTTCGTTAGCTTTTTAAATAGCCCATCTTCATTAAAAATTTTTGAAAAATCTTTTTCATTTTCAAGTATTAGGTCTAGACCTTGTTCGAAAGAATCTTTTGGTTGTTTTTTCATGTGTTATCTCCATTCTTCATTATTAACTTACTACAAAGTTAATCGTGTGTTTTGGAATTTACACAAAATTCTTTACAGACCCAAGTAGACACAAAAAAACTACAATTTTGTGTAATAAAAGACTTTAGAAAGGATGTTTTTTTTTGTAGCCAAACTTCAATGAACTGGGTTAGGAATTCATAAGGATATATCAGAATATGTAGAGTGATATAATTTTAACTAAAAAAAATCAAAATTGAAAAACGCCAGCTTCCACTAACGTTGTTAATTTATAAAATGTAAATTATTTTTCCATGTTTATAAATTTATGAGTCTTTTTTATATGTTAAAATACTTCTAGTTGTTCATCACAACTGAAAATTGATTTATAAAATTAATCATCATTACTTTGTCTGATTAGCGCAATCGGTAGAGCAACTGACTCTTAATCAGTGGGTTGTGGGTTCGATTCCCACATCAGGCACCAAATTGAATTTAAACACCATTTGGTGTTTTTCTTTTATAATATTAAAAAGAGGTAAACGATGCAAAAAATAATTTATAACCCATTAACAATGATTATGTTGAATTTAGCACCCACAACGGCTTTAATTGGGAATTGAACTGAGTGAAGTAATATTGAAGATGAAATCATCAAATTAGGTCTGCAAACTGATCAAGATTTAACGATTGTGAACATTGTTGAAGATGATCATTTAAAGGTGATTTGTGAACATGCCATTGATTTTCAAGCTCGGGAAAATCATCTGAAAAATGTCATTACTTTTATTATTCCGAAATGTACCCCCAAAGAGTTTTATAATTTTGAAAGTTTTAAATCAATGTTTCATTTCAAAAAAATTATTATTAATGCTGGGCATAAATTTTTGCAACCAATTAAAACAGTTATGGGTGATGAGCAGATTCAAGTGGTAAATGCTTTAAAAAATGATGACAATCTCTTTTTTAAAGCCCAAAAAGCTTTAATTAATGGTGATTTAAAACTTTATAAAACTTTAGCTGGGGCTAATTATAATTTTTCTGGGATTGTTGTCCATGGCCAACAAGTTGGGAGAATGATTAACTTTCCCACAGCTAATATGCAAAAAGGGGAATTACCATTTAAACAAGGGGTTTATTTAGCTAAAATTAACTTACCAAATGATGAAACAACATATTGAGGGATGGCTGATTATTGAAACCATCCAGTTAAAGGTTTAACTTTTGAAGTGCATATTTTTGATTTTGACCAAGATATTTATGGTTGAAATATTAAAATTGAACTCATTGAATTTGAGCGTGAAAATGTCAAAATCAATAATTTAGAAGAATTAAAAATCTTATTAACTTTAGATAAAAAAAATTTAATCAAAAAAATTAACTAGAAGGAAAATGAATGATGAAAAAATATCCCATAATTGGTGCTCATGTTTCAATGAATGCCCCGAATCAATATTTAATTGGATCGGTTGCTAGTGCTGTGCAAGATGGGGCAAATACTTTTATGATTTATACTGGTCCACCACAAAGTTCGCATCGTAAACCAACAAATGCATTAAATATTGCACAAATGCATGTGCTGTTAAAAGAACACAATATTGATCCTCAGGATCTTGTTGTGCATGCTCCATACATTATTAATCTAGCTAACCCAGTGTCTGAAAGCACCTGAACTTTTAGTGTTGATTTTTTAAAAAAAGAAATGCAAAGATGTGATGAAATTGGCATTGAAATTTTAGTTTTACACCCTGGTGCTTTCACTAAAGGGACTAGTGAAGCTGGGTTAGCAAAATTAATTCAAGGTTTAAAATTAGTTTTTCAAGCTGACTTAAAAACCAAAATTGCTTTAGAAACAATGAGTGGTAAAGGGACTGAAGTGGGGATTAATTTTGATCAATTAGCTTATGTTTTAAAACAAGTTGGTGCAGAACAACGTTTAGGGATTTGTTTAGATACTTGCCATATGAATGATGCTGGTTATAATTTAAATCAATGGGATGACATCAAAGCAGAAATCCAAGCCAAAATTGGTTATGAAAAAGTTCTCGCTTTTCATTTAAATGATTCCAAAAATCCCATTGGTGCCCACAAAGACCGTCACGAGAACATTGGTTATGGCACAATTGGTTTTGATAATTTAGTCAAAATTTTATGAGATGAGGATTTCAAAGAGATTCCGAAAATTTTAGAAACACCATATCTTGGTGACCAATCACCATACAAAGCTGAAATTGCAGATTTATTAAATAAACAATGAAGTGATCCTTTCAAAAACAGCAAATAGTTTGCTGTTTTTATTTGGTATAATTACATTTAGTAATCGAGGGTAAAAAATGAAAAGAAATTTAAATAATAAAATTGAAATGTTAGCTAACTTCTTTTATCGTGCTTTACTTTTAAAATTAACTCCAGCCAAGATGAAACAAGAAGTTTTGGATGAAATCCAAATTGCTAGTGAAGAAACAGAAATTATTGAAGATGCCAATCAAATTATTGATCATTATCAAGAATTTAAAACCATTCTTGTGGGCATGTTAGCAACTAATTGAAAATGAGAACGCATCCCTGCTTTAATTCAAGCTTTATTAATTATTGGGGTTTATGCTATTAAAATGACTGATGCTTCAAAAGCATTAGTGATTAATGAAATAGTCGTTTTAACCAAAACTTTAGAACCAGATTTTGAATTTGGTTTTGTCAATGCCATTTTAGATAAGATTAATAAAATTTAAGGATAAATATGGAACAAAAAATTTATTCAGTAACAGAAGTTAATACATTTTTAAAGGAGTACATTGAAGCTCCTGAATTTTTAAATAACCTTTATGTGACTGGGGAAATTTCTAACCTCACTTTTAATAAATCAGGTCACATTTACTTTTCTATTAAAGATGAAGGTGCCACATTAAAAGCAATGATTTGAAAAACAAATGCGGATAATCTTAAGCGTTGAAAACCCGCCAATGGGATGAAAGTCACAGTTAAAGGTAGATTTACTTTTTATGTGGCTGGGGGGAGTGTTAGTTTTGAAGTGCGCGATGTCCAATTAGAAGGTAAGGGTGAACTGCAAAAACTATATGATGAACGTTATCAATGGTTAGAAGACAATGGTTGGTTTGATCCATCGCTAAAAAAACCAATCCCGATGTTTCCCACAAACATTGGGATTGTGACAGCTGATAGTGGAGCAGCAATTCATGATTTAATTACAACGATTAAAAGAAGGTTTCCAATTGCTAATATTTATTTATTTCCAGCACAAGTACAAGGTGAACAAGCAAGATTTGATTTAGCTAAGAAAATTGTGCAAGCGAACGAATTTACTCAACCACTAGATGTTTTAGTAATTGGACGTGGGGGTGGCAGTTATGAGGATTTATGAGCTTTTAATGAAATTGAAGTTTTAAAAGCGATTCGTCATTCTTTAATTCCAGTTGTTTCAGCTGTTGGTCACCAACCAGATTACACTTTAAGTGATTATGTGGCTGATTTAAGAGCACCAACCCCAACTAGTGCTGGAGAAATGGTTACTCCCAACATTTTGGAACTTAAAAGAAATCTGCAAAATTACTATTTAAATTACCAAGAAATCATTACTAAGAAAATTACTGAACAAGAAAATTTAATCAAAAGAATTATTGGTCGCAATGCTTTAATTGTGAATAATATTTTGGATAAGAAAACTCTTGATTTAAGACAGTTTTATCAAACCACTAATCAATTAATTAAGCAAATTTTAGCTAATCAAACCCAACAACTAATGCATTTAAATGAACAACAAATGATTTTAGACCCATTAATTCCATTACAACGTGGTTTTAGTTTAGTGAGTGAACAAAATGGTAAAATAATATCATCAACATCGAATTTAAAAATTGGTGATCCATTAACAATTAAAACTAAAGAGTTGCTCATTGAAGCAGCCATTACTAAGATTCAAAAGGAGAATAAATAATGAACCAAGAAAAAACATATAACCAATTAATTGAAGAAATTATGGGCGGTTTAAATAAATTATCTAATTCAGAAATTAATATGGATGAAGCAATTGCTTTATTTGAAGGCAATTTGCAAAAAATCAATGCAGCAAAAAAGGCATTAGAAGACTACAAAGGTAAAGTTGTTAAAGTTTTAGCTGATAATAAAATTGCAGAATTTGAAGTTTAGTAGGAGGGATTTATGTCAAAAAAAGAAAAAGTAATCTTTCTTATTGATATGGATGCCTTTTTTGCTAGCGTGGCAGTTTTAAAAAACCCCGCATTTGCCCATAAACCACTCGTAATTGCCAACAATCATAACAAAGCAATCATTAGTGCGGCGAGCTATGAAGCGCGAGCATATGGGATAAAAGCGGCAATGCCATTAAATATGGCTAAACAACTTTATAAGAATCTCATTGTCACACAATTAGATTATCAATTTATCGAAACTATTTCTCAACGAATTTGGGAATTGGTTAAAACTAAATTTACTAATTTAGTTGAAGTGGTCTCAATTGATGAGGCTTATGTTGATGTGACACAAATTTGAAAAAAATATGGGAGTGTCAAAAAATTAGCACTTCAAATTCAACAAACAATTAAAAGAGAACTTGATTTAAGTTGTTCAATTGGGGTCAGTTATAATAAATTTTTAGCTAAAATGGCTAGTGACTTAGACAAACCTTACGGGGTAACAATTATGCGAGCTGAAGACATCCCAACAAAACTTTGAAACTTACCCATTGGGCAAATGCATGGGGTTGGGGTCGCAACTGAAGAAATTTTAACCAATTATTTTCAAGTCACTAAAATTGGTGATTTAATTCACATCAACCCACTTGAAATAGAAAAACAATTAGGTAAATATGGTTTAGTGTTAAGCAATCATGCTACTGGATTTGGAGCTGATGAAATTGATTTAAAAAGAAATCTTTCTAAATCAATTTCCAATGAGAGAACATTATATCAACCAACAAGTGATATTGAAGAAATTGAAGCGACAATTCGTCAATTAACGCATGCTATTACAATTAAATTAAATGAAGAAAATCTCCAAGCCAAAACCATGGGTGTCATCTTAAAATACCGTTGGGAGAATGATCAAAAAGTGGCTTTTGATAAAAGAATTCATTTAAAACATAAAAGAAAACAAACCACTTTAAGTTATTTAACTGATAATTACGAAACCATTTGTACCCACATTTTAGAATGTTTTGATAATTTATATCAAAATGGAAAAAGTGTGGCTTTAATTGGGGTTTTTGTTAGTAATTTACATCCAAGTTATCATTATAAACAATTAGATTTAGAAGATTTACAAAATGAATTTATTGCTCCACATCATCCCGAAGTTGATCAAGTGATTCAAGAAATCAATTTTAAATTAAAAAAGAAAAAAATGTTTTATGCTTCAAATTTAAAAAAAAGCAAAACTAATGACTAATTTTGCTCATGATTAAATCAATTTGTCGATATAAATCTTCTAAATTCTGATTGTTTTCAATTTGAAAATCTTTAGGACAATTATTTAATAAAAAATCTTGGTATTTAATTAATTCCAGTGTGGTGTGGTCGTTAGCATCATCTCTCAGATTAATTCTTCGAACTAATTCTTTTTCATGAGCATAAATATAAATATATTTATCTAAAGGTAATTTTAAAACAGGTAAAATTGCTCCATCAATAATAATATTTTTTGTCGGTGAATTAATTAATTCACCAACTTTGGCTTTAATTTTTGGTCACATATATTGGGATAGTTTTTGATTTTCCAATGGTGAATTGAAAATAATTTCGCGCAGAATTTTACGATCAACATCCTTTTTTTCTGGATTATAAGCTTGGTTAAAATAAGTTTTGATAAATTCTTTACTGGCTTTTTGATGCATAATTTGCCGACTAATCTCATCTAAATCAATCACTTGATAATGATATTTTTCCACAATATAATTAGTGGCTGTGGTTTTACCAGAACCAATAAATCCATAAATTCCGATAATCATTTTAATAGTCACCCATTAATTTTCATTGACGTTCAACAGATACTTTAGTACAAGTTACAATTAAATTTGATTGTTTATTAATCACGAAAAACAACTGGGTATTACCAGCTGAAATATAAAGTTCTTTTTCAGTCTCAAATTGATTAGTTGAAAACTTGATTAGTTTGATGACTTCATCTTTAACTTTAAAATCTTCAACATCTTTCATGTTTAATCTTTGTTTCACTCTTTGCATCCCGTGATAAGAAAAATTATAATCGTGTTTATAATAGTAACTCATTTTATCCCCCTTCTTATTTTAAACCTTTTTACTAAAAAACAACTCAAGATTATTCTTGAGAATATTTTTTTGCAAAATTTTAGTTGTTTTATTTACTTAAAAACTCAATTTACTATTCGCAGTTTTTAAAGTATCCAATGTTTTAAGAGGAACAAAAGGATTTTCTTTAAATTCTTTTGCAAAATACAAAAGATGATTTGTTTTTTGCCAGATTCCATAATAATTAATCTTTTCATTATTTAAATTCCCAATCTTGATCCTTAGTTTTTTTAATGTTAATACTTTGATTAACTTCAACAATATTGATTGAATCTGCTCAACCATCAATTTCAGGAAAATCTTTTTCATCCTTTAATTGCTTTTGAATGATTTCTTTTGTTTCTTTGGCAAAAAACATTTTTCATAATTCTGGATTAATTGCATTTAAAACAATAGATTCAATTTCAACTTCGATTTTAATTTTATTTTTGATCCATTGTTGTGTAATTTTAAAAGACACGATCTTTTTCAAAACAGTTTTGCAGTTGTTATTTCAAATTAAAAAACCAGCATTTCAAATGCTGGCATGATTTGTCCTTGTAGCAAGGTTTAAGCTTTTTCGAATTCCGCCATTGCTGTAATAATTTTTGCTTTCAATTGTGTCAATTCTATATCAGTCACACCTTTTTTAGAACCAATTTTATCAGCCTCTATCAACACTGCGGCAAGTTTGTCCTTAACTTCTTGTGGTTTGTTTTTTCCTTGAGACAACATTTCCCCAGCTTTTCTACCTTGATCCATAAAATCTTTAAAAGTTTTAGTAGCTTCTTTAACTACAATGGTAAAAGTTTCAATAGTCTTTTTCTCAGGCAAAGGTTCTTGGGAAGTATTTTGTGATGTTGTTTGTTCTTTGGGTTGACCGACCAATTTTATATTGATAGTTCCTGCTTGTTTGGCATAAAAATGTATAAAATTTGTCTTGGGTTCACCAGGATCACCAGAATTTAATAATACATTAATTTTTTCATCAACTAATCCTGTTTTGCCTGACTCAACCACCTCTTCAACAGTTATAGTTCCATAAGCGTATTTGCTTAAATCTTGATTAATTGTTTGCTGGATGTATTGTCAAACCACCCAATCTTTGTTTGCATTTGTGTCGCCTTTAGCACATGCAACTACTGTTGTAGCTGTAGTTGCAATCATTCCAATAGCACCTAGTAATGATAATATTTTTTTCATTTTCTCTCTCTTTTACCTTTATAATTCATTATATATATGGTTATGAAATGGTTTCATAACAAAGAAGTAGGTTCAACACTTTCTTGAGAAAAAAACATTATTTATTATTAAAATATCTACCTGCAAATTTATTAAAAAGCACACCAAATATTTTGGTGTGCTTAAGTGTTTTTTATTATATTTTGTATACTTAGAGAATTATATTCAAAGATTATTCTTGAGTTGAATTTTTGTCTTTTTTATCTTTGCTGAATTTTTTATTTCATCAAGCTTTAATTTTCCATTGTCGAGGATTTTTATTTTTAGTGTTTGTTGGTTCATCAAAAAGTGATGGATCCATTTCATAAGTTTGTCCTTGACTCATTGCCATCATCACTTTTTGGTATTCAGTGTTAGCACGCATCATTTTATCACGATCAACTTTCGGGTTTAAAATTAAAATTGTTAACCCTGCAACCATTGAAAGAGAAATTAAGACCACACTCATAATTGCAAATATAGACTCAATATTCAAACTTTTTCCATAATCACGAATAATTAAATTTCAAAGTTCATCAAAATGAGGTGTTACTGTGTTGTTTCAAACAGGTCCACCTTGTTTGTTCTCACCAGCATGAAAAATATTATATTTTCCTAAAAGAATTTTAATATTACTTTCACTGACTAAATTAATCACTGAAAAGATTGACATTACAAAAAAGAAAATCATAAAGATAACTGGCATAATGCTAATTCTATATTGTTCTCTTGTATTTCTTGGTTTTCTAAAAGCCATCATTCCGATATAAACAGCTGGTAAGATGAAGAATAAGAAATTAAAAATACTTCTAAAGCCAACTTCATTTAATGGAATAAAATTATTAACCAACTGACCTTTATCAAAACTCTCTCATGCTCAAGCATTTAATATTTCATCTCATCCAGCTTTATCTGTGGGTAATGTGTCAAGACCTAAAAATTTTAATCAATATTCAGCTGGTAACTTAATTTTAATGGTCATTAAATAAATATTATTAATTACTAATAATAAAGCCGTTAGAATTACAATGATCGCTAAGATTTTTTTAACCACTGGCATTCAATTAGGTTTAGCATTGTAAGGATAGAATCTAGCATCTTGCGTTGGATGCAATGGCATTTGTCCATAACCTTGCTGTTGCTGTTGACCACCAAAGCCACCAAAACCACCGAAAAATCCACCTTGACGACCACTATTTTGATTTGTATTTTGATTTTGATTTGTGTTTTGATTATTATTTGTAAACTCGTCTTGTTTATTTTTAGTAGCTTCTTCAGCTCTTTTATCAGCCTCTTCTTTAGCTTGGCGAGTTTTTTCTAAATCTTTATATTTAGCTTTAATATCATCATTCATCATTGCTGAATAAATAATGTCTTCTTCGGTAATTTTAATTACATCATCAATCAATTCATTACGACCAATTTCAAATTTTTTAATTGTATCTGATAAAAATGCAGAATATTCACCATAAATATCTTCAATATTCTTAGCAACCTTTTCAAATCTTTGTTTTGATTCGGTAATCTTAACAATTGCTTTGGCAAAAGTTGGGGCTCATTGATGGTCGTCTAGATTAGCATCAAAATCTTTTTCTAAAGTTAACATGTTGTTAATTTGAGAAATAAATTGATTACGGAAATCACTTTTATCAACAATCTCAAATCGTAGTCTTTCATTTTTAATAATATTTAATGAAAGATAAACAAGACTCCTGTAAACTTTCTTAGCATCCATTATTTAGCCCTCCTTGGCTGATTAGTTTAATTAACTCATACTCTGGAATAATGATTGGGTCAATTTCACCAGTGACAATTCGTTTAATTATATTGTACAACATTTTTATTTTATCATTTAATTGAGTGATTGAGTTGTTCTTTACTGTCATTAACATTTTTAACCGATAAGCATTGACCCCAATTTTTTCAGCAATCGCATTATTGGCATAACCTTGTTTTTGCAGAATCAAAGCATCTCTTAAAATACTTAAATTATTTCCCATTAAAGTAAATAAACCAATATTATCTAAATTAAAGATTTTATAATTTTGATATTGGACAATAAATTTGTTGAGATCATTGGTTAAAAATTCATTGACCAATTGGAAAATATCATATTCATAAAAGTGGGTGGTGTTTTCTTTAACATCACCCAAAGTGATGTTTTGTTGCGGCAACTTTAATAATTTATTAACTTCTAAACTCATGATTTGCATTTCATTTGGTAAAACCCGTACGAGATATTCGACAGCTTCTAGTTCAATCGTTTTATTTTTACGCAAAAAACTTTGGGTGAGATATTTTTTAATCGCTGGTTCATCTAACTTTTTAATGTAATCCACTTTTGCCTGTTCTTGAAATCATTGACCAATTTTTAAACGATTCGATAACTTATCGGTTTCAAGAGTAAAAATTAAAATGTTATTTTGGTTATAACCTTTTTTTAAAGTTTCTCAAAAAACATTAACATCAAAAGTTTTGTGTAACGCCACTTTTTTTTCAGTGACAAACCAAGCATCTTTTAAAACAACAATTTTTTGGTCATTAAAAAAAGAAAATGTTTGAATTCCATCAACAATTTCACTCATTGTATTTTCAATAAATGAATATGTTTCAACTTCCAAATTATCAGCACTTAAAGATTTAATCATTTTCTCAAGGTGTTTTTTGAGTAAAAAATTATCATCCGAATAAAGAAAAAACATGTCTAACCGCCTTTTCATATTATTCTAACAAATAAACCAGAGCATTCGACTTTTTTGCTTGATTTTTTTCATGAGTTCAAGATGTTTCAATTTAAAACACCTCTCAAGGCCCAATTCTAAAGCCTTGTTTTTTTGATTTGATTAACTATGAAAAAAATCAAATTGCATAACGAAGTAAATTTTGACAAACAATTGTTGTCCTACTTCTTTGTTAGGGAGGGTTTATGAATTGAAATTTTATAATTATTAAAACAAGGAAGTTAAGAAAGATGAAAAAATTACTAGGGATATTATCGGGTTTATTAATAACTGGAGGGACAGCTATGACTGTGGTGGCATGTGGTTTGCGTGTTGATGTTGACGAAAACTATGACATCTCCAAAATTAAAATTAATAACATTAAAGTTGGTGATTCTGAACAAAGTGTTTTAAACAAAATTCAAGAAGCAATTCGTAGTTTGTATCTTTGAGCAGAAAATAAAGTAGATTATCGTATTGAAGGTTTAGAACTTTTATTGACTAAACAGATCATTACTAAACAAGGAAGTATTAGTGTTGTTGGGATTGGCAAATTTTTACAAGGCGGAGTGATTATCGAGATTAGTGACACTGGTTCAACTACCAAACCAATTCATCCAAGTCCAATTGATCCCCCAGCGACTGAAAAAATTAGTATTGCTGGGATTCAAATTAAGAACATTCATCGATTAACTTCTCTGGAAGTCGTTAAACAAAAAGTTCATAAAAACATTACTGCTCGTGCTAAAGGTGCTGTTTTAGGAATTGATTATAATATTGCTGGTCATCCACAACATGATCAAGAAATCACGATCCAAGCGACTGAGACAAGTAAATGAATTAAAGATGAATTTACTATTCAAGTGCAAGCAGAACCAAGTCATAATCTTTCAGATATTGAAATTGATAATGTTAAAGTTGGTGATACCAAAGAGAGTGTGTTAGTCAAAATTCAAGAAGCTGTGCGTGAATATTATGACCAAGCCCAAATTGATCTTGATTACACTGTTAAAGGTTTAGATGCATTGGTCGAAAATAATCACATCAAAGCTGCTGGTAGTGTCCATATTCAGGCCCAAGGAAAAAATTTAACTGGGGGATTTATTTTATGAATTCGTGATTCAGGTTCTACAACTGAACCAATTGATCCAGCAAATCCAACTCAACCAATTAAATTAATTGATATTTCAATAATGACAGTTACAGGTGTTGATAGTTTAACAACACTAGCCCAAGTACGAGAAAAAGTTGCTGAAGCGATGGTGGCACATCAAGCTGGTGATGCTCTTTTAGGAAGAGATTATATCATTCAAGGAACACCACAAGATGATAACCAAATTATTGTGCGAGCAACTCATGAAAGTAAAATTATTACTAATGCTTTCACGATTAATGTTGAGCAACATCTTGCTCAAGATATTTCCAACACCGAAATTAATGATATTAGAATAAATGATTCTGAAGAAAGTGTTTCAGCCAAAATTAAAAAAGCAATTCGTAAATATTATCCCCAAGCCCAAAATAATATTGATTACACTGTTACTGGTTTAGATAGGTTAGTGGAAAATCATCAAGTTGTTCATGAAGGAAGTATCAACATCCAAGCTCGAGGGCAACGTTTAACTGGTGGGTTTACCTTATGGATTCGTGATTCGGGTTCAACAACAACTCCAATTGATCCAAATAATCCAAACCCACCAGTTAAATTATTTGATATTTCAACAATTAGTGTGACTGGTGTTGATAATTTAACCACGCTTAAAGCACTTGAAGCAAAAGTAGCAACAGCAATTGAAAATGAGGTTCCTGGTGCTGTTTTAAAAACAGATTATATGATTGAAGGGACCCCACAACAAAATCAACGAATCACTGTGCGAGCAACTAAGGATAGTAAATTAATTAAAAACTTCTTTACAATTCAAGTAAAAAATTATGTCAAGCAAGATATTTCAGAGATTGAAATTACAAATATTCAACTTCAAGATTCTAAATCAACAGTTTTAGACAAAATTCAAAAAGCAATTCGTAAATATTATGCTCAAGCCCAAATTAATCTTGATTACACTGTTAAAGGTTTGGATCAATTATTACAAAACGGACTGCTTGCTCACCCAGGAAGCATTCATGTGGAAGCTGAGGGGGAACGTTTAAGTGGTGGATTTGTTTTATGAGTGCGTGATTCTGGTTCAACAACAAATCCAATTGATCCAAATCCAAATCCACCAATTAGATTATTTGACCTTTCACAAATCGTGATTAATGGAATTAATAAATTCACACCTATGAATGAAGTTAAACAAAAAGTTCAAACAGAAATCCAAAGAAAAGCACCAGATGCTAGTTGATCAAAAGATTATCAAATTCAAGGTGATCCGCAAAAAGATAAAAAAATTATTGTATCGGCCACTGAAAATAGTCGATGACTTTATAACTCATTCACTATTCTTGTAGAACAAGATGAGAAATTAGATATTTCAGATATCCAAATCCATAATGTTAAAGTTGGTGATGCAAAGAAAAGTGTTTTAAATAAAATTCAAAATCAAATTCGTAAATTTTATGCAGAAGCAGTCTTAGATACAGATTATGTAATTAATGGTTTGTCAGCTTTAACTGAATCAGGGGAAAATATTGTTCACCAAGGAAGTATTAATATCAAAGCTAAAGGAACAAATTTAACTGGAGGATTTGCTTTGTGAATTCGTGATTCAGGTTCAACAAGTGAACCAATTGGCTCTGAAGAAAGACCAATTAAATTAAAAAATCTTGCTAGTTTACAAAATAAAATTACGGATGTGAATCATTTAACAACGATGGATGAACTAGAAGTTAAAGTTGAAAAAGAAATCATCAAGATAGCTGATGGTGCGATTTTGGGAGATGATTACACAATCATCGGAACTCCTCAAAATAGTCAAAAAATCATTGTCCAAGCGACTGAACATAGTCGATGACTTTATAACTCATTTACTATTGATATGAAGCAATATCAAAAGGCAAATATTTCCAACATTTATATTTCTAATGTTCAAGTTGGTGATGCAAAGAAAAGTGTTTTAAATAAAATTCAAAATAAAATTCGTGAAATTTATTCAGGAGCAACTCTCGATAGGGATTATCAAATTATAGGACTAAATGAATTAGTTCATAGTGGTGTCGTTGTTAGTCCAGGAAGTGTTAATATTATCGCTAAAGGTGATTATTTAACTGGAGGATTTGCTTTGTGAATTCGTGATTCGGGTTCAACAACAAACCCAATTGATCCAACCAATCCCACTCCACCAGTAAAATTAATGGATATTTCTGATGTTTACATTGCCAATGTCAACAATGAAACTAGCATGGATGATCTGAAAAGAAGAGTTCATCAAGCAATTAATCAAAAAGCAGTCGGGGTTGTTGAAGACATTGACTATACAATTGAAGGTACTCCACAAACAACAAATCAAATTAAAGTCAAAGCTACTTCAACAAGTAAACTAATCCAAAATAGTTTTGCAATTGAAGTCATGCAAGTCAAGTTTGATATTTCTAACATTGTTTTTCCTAAAATACCAAGTTCAACACCTATGGCTTCGCTTATACAAATGGTTTATATTTACATAAGCAGATTAGCACATGGAATTCAACTGGGTAGAGATTTTATTGTCTCAGGAGAAATTGAACCTGGATCAATTTTATTTGTTGATGCACTTCCCGGTAGTCAGTTAATCAAAGGTTTTTTCACAATTTTTGTTTATGATGATATCCCAGATCCTAACCCACCAATAGATCCTAACCCACCAACAAACCCTAATGATGGGACTTTAGTTAGTTTAAAAAATGATTTACAAAAGCTTTTAAATAGTATTCCTTGAACAAATAATATTACTTATTTTGTCCAAAGACTCCATGAAGAAATGCGTAAAAATCCTAAATTTAACAACATAGAAGTTTATGCGTCTAGTGGTATTGATCCATACAATAGAGGTTTTGGTTTTTGAAAAAATGTACCAGGAAACAAAGAACCTCATCTTTATTTAATATGAGGAAATCCAGTCCAATAAAGATTAAAACAATAAAATTAATTTAATTTAGACAAATTAAAGCAAATCTTGTAACAAGATTTGCTTTTTTTTGTAAGTTTAAGCAGTGCGATTTGCCTCCTATTTCAATGTTATCTTTTAAACAAAAAGGTAAATATATAATGGAAGTGTAAGGAGGTTTGACTAAAATGAAAAAATTATTAGGATTATTGTCAACTTTTGTAATCGGAGTAGGAAGTGTAGCCACGGTTGCAGCTTGTGGTATTCGAATTGAGGAAGTTATTAGGCAAACTGATATATCAAACATTGTCTTAGCACCTGTCAAAATAAATCCCAATCTAGAAGTACTAAAAGCGAAAATTCAAAAGAAAATCGAAGAAAAAATTCCCGGAACCAAATTAGGAGTTGACTATACAATTGATGGTAGTTTACAACAAACTGGTTTTATCCGCATTAATGCTACAATTTCAAGTAAATTAATTAAAGGTTACTTTCCAATTATGGTAACTGATAATGCTCAAAAAAATATTGCTATGATTGGCATTACCAATCTTAAAATTGGGGATAGTAAAGCTGATGTTTATGCTAAAATCCATGAACAAATCCAACTTTTATATCCCGATGCAGAATTAAATCAAGACTATCAAATTGCAGGATTAGAGCAATTACTCCAAAATGATCAAATTGCTTTTGCTGGAGCTGTCCATGTCACTGGAATTAGTGATTATCTAAGTGGTGGTTTTGTTTTATCAATTTATAAATCAAATTCAACAACTACACCACTAGGCGCACAATCACCCCAACCAGGTAAAATTACCAATATTTCAACGATTAGCATGATTGATGTTAAAGTTGGTGATACTCAAGCTAGTGTTTTGGATAAAATTCACCAAAAAATTCGCGAATTTTATCCACCAGCAACGATCACTAAAGATTATCAAATTGCTGGATTAGATCAATTAGTTGTCGATGGTAAGGTTGCTTTTGCTGGCAGAATCAATATTAAAACAACTGGTAAATATTTAACTGGTGGTTTTGTTTTAGTGATTCGTCAATTAGACTCAACTACCCAACCACTTGGTGATAATCCAGCTGCCCCAACAAAATTAACTGACATTTCTAGTCTAAGTTTTTCAGATATCAAAATTGGTTTATCAAAAAATGAAGTTTTACAAAAAGTCTTTGGCAAAATTCAACAATTACATGGTCAAGCTAAGTTAGATCAAGACTATCAAATTGTTGGTTTAGACCAATTAGTTCGCGATGAGAAAATTGCTTTTGCTGGCATTGTTCATCTTTTAGGAATTGGTGATTATTTAACTGGGGGAGTTGTGATTAGAATTTATAAAAATAATTCCACAACCGATCCAATTCCACCACATCCAAATCCACCAAGTAAATTGACAGATATTTCTCAAATTCAAATTAATGATGTCAAAGTTAATGAAAGTAAAATAAGTGTTTTATCTAAAATTCAAAAGCAAATTAGTGAATTTTATCCCCAAGCTCAAATTAATCAAGACTATCAAGTTCATGGTTTAGATGATTTAGTTCAAGAAGATAAGATTGCTTTTGCTGGAAGTATCCATATTAAGGCCAGTGGTAATGTTTTAACTGGTGGGTTTGTTTTAACTATTCGTCAAGGAAACTCAACAACAAAACCATTAACTAACCAAACAAACCCACCAGGTAAAGCACCAATTATTTCTGATGTGACAATTGGGGATATTAAAATTGGGGATAGTCAAGACCAAGTTGAAGCCAAAATCTTGGAAAAATTACAAGCTTTATATCCTGATGCCAAATTAAATCAAGATTATCAAATTCAAGGTTTAGAGCAATTAATGAAAGATGGTCAAATTGCCTTTTCTGGAACTATTCATGTTGTAGGGATTGGTGATCACTTAACTGGGGGAATGGAAATTACTATTGATAAATTAAGTTCAACATCAAAACCACTCGGTTTAAATCCAACCCTACCAATGAAATGAAATGACATCTCAAATATCCAAATTTATGATGTAAAAGTAAATGACACTAAACTAAGTGTTTTAGCTAAAATTCAAAAGCAAATTGCAGCAATTTTTACTAAGGCAAAAATTAATCAAGACTACCAACTTGATGGCCTAGACCAACTTATCGAAGGTGATAAAATTGCTTTTGCTGGTAATGTGCACATTAAAGCATTTGGTAACGATTTAACTGGTGGATTCATTTTGTTTATTCGTCAAACAGACTCAATAACCAAACCATTAGCTGGTCAAACAAACCCACCAGGTAAAATGCCAATTGTTTCTGATGTTACAATCAATGACATTAAAATTGGTGATACTAAAGCCCAAGTTGATGCGAAAATCTTGCAAAAATTACAAACTTTATATCCTCATGCAAAATTAAATCAAGATTATCAAATTCAAGGTTTAGAGCAATTGATGAAAGATGATCGCATTGTCTTTACTGGAACTATTCATGTTGTAGGGATTGGTGATCACTTAACTGGGGGAATGGAAATTACTATTGATAAATTAAGTTCAACATCAAAACCACTTGGTTTAAATCCAACCCCACCAACAAAATTAATCAACATTTCAAATATTAAAATTCATGATGTGAAAGTTAGTGATGTTAAGCAAACTGTTTTAAATAAAATTGATCATAAAATTAGTGAATTTTATCCACAAGCAAGAATTAATCGTGACTATAAAATTGAAGGTTTAGACGATTTAGTTCAGGAAGATAAGATTGCTTTTGCTGGAATAGTGCATATTAAAGCACTTGGTAAACACTTAACTGGTGGATTTGTTCTCGCTATTCATCAAACAGGCTCAACTACTGAAGTGCTAACTCCAAACTCAGCACAAATAGGTAAATTAATTAGTATCGATCAAATTGAAATTAAAGATATTAAAATTGGGAATCTTTTAGTTGATGTGAAAGCTAAAATCGCTGCCAAAATTCAAACTTTATATCCTGATGCACAATTAAATCAAGATTATCAAATCGAAAGTCTAGAGGCTTTAATTCAGGGAGATCAGATTGCTTGAGCAGGACAAATTAATGTGCATGCTATTGGTAATCATTTAACTGGAGGCGTGGCGATTAGCATCAATAAAACAGGTTCAACAACTAACCCGATTACCCCAAATACTCCAAAACCAGGTCGCTTAACTAATATTTCTGACATTAAATTAGCTGATGTTTATTTTGGTGATGCTGTGGATCGTGTTTTAGCAAAAATTCAAAACCAAATCAGTCAAATTTATGAAAATGCAACTCTGGACAAAGATTATCAAATTGATGGATTAAATGAACTTGTTCGCAATGGCAAAATTAATGACTACGGAAACATTAATATCAAAGCGATTGGAGATAATTTAACTGGCGGATTTGCTTTATGAATTCTGCAATCAGGTGCCATCACTGAACCACTTGGATCTCATAATGCTCTCCCAACTAGATTAAAAACTATTAGTCAAATTGTCATTGATGATATTAATAAGAACACAAGTATGGAAGTTATTCGTCAAAAAGTGCAAGCAAAAATTGCTGAAATTGTTCCTGGAACTCAATTAGATGTTGATTACAACATTGTTGTTGATAGTGACCAAACAATTTCGGTGTTTGCCCTTCTGCAAAGCCGTCTCATTAAAGACGCCTTTGAAATTAAAATTAAGAAGAGTGTTGTGGAAGCCGATTTAAATATTGAAGTTTATCTTGGTGATACTGTCACAATTATGGAAATAAAAATTGAAAAAATATTAGAGGAAAGATTTAAAATTCCAGCCACACTACAAAGTTATAGAGTGCCTTGGCATGAAGTATATGATTTAATGGATTTGAAGGAATACAAGTTTAATAAAACAGGAATTATTCACGTGAAAGGGATTGATGAGAGACTCCCAAAAGAATTTACTGTTACTGTTGTGGCAAATCCAAATCCACCAAAACAACCACCAGGTAAACCACCAGGTAAACCAATTGTTACTAATCCTGATGCTAAACCCGAACCAATCGAAACATTGAGATACGATTTGCAATATATGCTTGATCAAATTTCGGTTTATCCAAGTTTCCCATTAGTGAACCAATTGTGGACAAGATTAAGAGCCGATCCGGCATATGATGGAATCAACGCTAGAGTTGAAGATAAAGTTTCCGATCGAGGAAAAGCTGTTGTTTTTGAATCAACAGATGGACGATATACAGGTAAATTAACCTTATATTGAAAAGGTCGCGTTGTTACATCAGACCCAACCCCTGGTGGTGGTTAAAAAAAAATTTAATCTTGATCGCTACTAGTTTTTAAAAACTTGTCAACAAAAGATGTAAAAATTTTATAATCAAAATTGTTTTAAGCACACCAAAATATTTGGTGTGCTTTTTAATGAATTTATAGCCAGATATTTTAATAATAAATCATGTTTTTTTTGAAGAAAGTGTTGAACCTACTTCTTTGTTATGAAACCATTTCAAAACCATATATATAATGAATTAGAAAGGTAAAAGTGAGAGAACATGAAAAAATTAATCGGATTATTAGCTAGTTTGTTTGTTATGAGCGGGACTGTGACAACTGTTGTGGCTTGTGGAACATATATTGAAAAAGAAAGCATTGAAAATGATATTTCCAATATTATAATGGAGGCTGTCATTGTTGATACTAATTTCGATGAAATTAAAGCACAAATTGCTAGTGAAATTGCTAGTGAAACTAATGCTCAAGCAAGATTAGGGATTGATTACAAAATTAATGGTAATACTGATCAACCTGGAAAGATTGTTGTGCAAGCAACACCTGAGAGTAATTTAATTACAGGTAGTTTTAATATTGCGGTGGTTCAACCAGTTGATCTTGGCAGCATCACCATTAGTGATATTAGAGTTGGTGATTCTAAGGTTCGTGTTTATCAAAAGATTGATGAACTACTTCATTACTTTTCTGATGGTCATGACATTTATTGGAATTATGAAATTCTTGGTTTAGATAATTTAGTTGAAGGTGCAAATATTGCTTATGCTGGAAGTGTGCATGTTATTCCTGCAGGACCATATTTAACTGGTGGATTTGTGTTATGAATCGACCATATTGGTTCAAAAGTTGAAGTTCTTGATGCTCAAGCAAATCCACCAGTCAAATTACAAGATATTTCCCAAGTAACAGTGGCTGATATTCAAATTGGTGAAACACTAGAATCAATAAAAAGCAAGATTCACCAACCAATTCAAAATCTATGACCAGATACTCCATTAGTTTTCGATCAAGATTATGAAATTAAAGGTTTAGAAACATTGGTGGAAGAAAATAAATTAATTCATCAAGGAAGTATTCATGTGGTTGGAAAAGGTCGATACATAACAGGTGGTTTTGTTTTAATCATTCGTCAAACGGGCTCAACTACTGAAGTGTTAACTCCTGAAACAACCCCACCAACTAAATTAGCAGATATTTCACAAGTCCAAATCAATGATCTTCAGATTGGGGATACAGTAGAAGAAATGGATGACAAAATTTATCAACAAATTCAAAAGTTATTACCAAATACTTTATTAAGTTCAAAGCAAGATTATGAAATTCTTGGTTTAGCAGCCTTGGTTGAGGAAAATAAATTAGTTCATGAAGGAAGTGTTCATGTAATTGCAAAAGGAAACAAATTAACTGGTGGGTTTGTACTATGAATTCGCCAAACTAGTTCAAGTACTGAAGTGCTTGCCAACAATGCTGGTAAACCAACTAAATTACAAGATATTTCACAAGTTCAAATTAAAGTTAATCGTAAAATGTCAAGCAAAGAATTGCATGAAAGAATTCAAAAGAAAATTGATCAAGTGATTAGCAATACCCAAATTGACATTGATTATCAAATTGAAGGTACCCCAGAAAATAGCGAACAAATTATTGTTCGAGCAAGTAATACAAGCAAATTAATTAAAGGTCAATTTGTGATTACGGTGAGTAGATAAAACTCACAATAACAAATTAACTAGCTAAACTAGCTATGTCATAGAAAGGAAAAAGAAAAAATGAAAAAAAATATAAAAATATCAACGATGTTATTTTGGGTATTCTTGATTATTAGTTTAATTGCACTTTTAGTTGGAATTTTAATTAAGTGAGCCAATATCAATACGTCACACATCGAAACCTGAACAATTAGTAATATGTTCTCCCCACTTAAAGGCAATAGTTGATCAATTGGTAATGCATTCCCATTCAAATGAATAGGAAATAATTGAACAGTAGTGGGAGAATTTTGATTTAATGGTAATCCGATTAATCCATCTAACTTTGTTTTTAACATTATTGCCAACTATGCTATTTTAATCGTGTCAACAGTTTCAATGGGATTAGCTCTAATTGCTTTAATCTTCTCATTTGCAGGATCATCGACTCAAAAACCAACTAGTGAAACAGTTGTTCACGAAATTAAAAATGAAACAAATAATCCTAATCCAATTAATTTAATTTTTAATAACCAACCAGTGCCCAATGTTTTTCACACATCTGAAGGGGCAGGTAATTATGGACAAACAATTGATCCCAAAGATTTAAATCGTTTTAAAAACCCAGATCCAATTCCAACTCCAACACCAGTTCCGACCCCAGAACCAGTTCCGGCACCAATTCCAACACCAGTTCCAGCACCAATCCCCACACCAATTCCAACCCCAAAAGAAATGAGCCACTTCCAATTTCCTAAAGAACCAGAAGTGCCTGTAGCACCACTAATCAATTTTGAGGAATCAATTCCTGATAATAATAATGTTTATGATTATTTATCACAAATTGAAGCAAAATATGCCTTGGAATTAAAACAACAAGAAATGGCTGAAAAGTTAGAAAAAGCGAGATATGAAGAAGCATTAAGAAATGCTGCTCAAGATCACGAAAGAGAAAAAATTTTGGAAATGTTTGAGAATTCAAGATTACAAAGAAAACAAATGTCTGTCCAAGAACGTGCCAAAATTGATGGATCAGCAATCATTGTTGAACCACGAAGTGATTTACAAAAAAATGCTAATAAAATGCGTTCATTAGTTAACCCTAGTCATAAAACACTTTACAATGCCGATTTACGTGCCATGACTAAAAGAGAGTTAATTATTTACATGCGAAAAGTGGCTAATGTGATTAATGAACAAATGACTTCATCAAGTGAAAATGAATTAACTTATAGTTCAAACTAATTATCGATTACTAATTTAAATCAAAAAGCGACTGATAATTTTATGCAATATCAACTAAGAAGATTGTTGTAAAATACAAGTGTTGCCTAAAAGTGACGACACAATTTGAGATTTCTGAAAACTTGTCTATTTTTTATTAATTTTTCTTGTTTTTTGTTATAATATTATTTGTGTTAGCAATCATAACATTAATCAAAGGAGTTGAAAAGATGGCAAATATTAAATCACAAGAGAAAAGAACAAAAACAAATGAAAAATCACGTTTAGCTAATAAATCTTTAAGATCTGAAGTTAAAACAGCAATTAAAAAAGCTATGATTGCAAAATCTGAAAATGCTGCAAACAAAGATGAATTAATTAAAGATGCAGTTTCTTTAATCGATAAAGGTTATTCAAAAGGAATTATGAAAATTAATAAAGCAGCTCGTGAAAAATCACGTTTAATGAGCATTTAATTCTTCAAGTCAAAAAATATCTCCATTACTGGAGATATTTTTTTATGTTCAATGATTAAACCGATGCTTGTGCAAGTTATAAGTTCAGTTATAATCATGACCAGTTAATTGGTATTTAAAATGATATCTATTCAACATTTCAAGGGTCACTTGATCAGGAAATTGATGTTTATTTTTGAGACCAGCACTAATTCAAGACATTCTTGGGTTGACCAAGAGTAAGAATGTTTCACTCGTGCTCGTTTTACTTCCATGATGACCGATTTGCAACAAATCAATTGTCGTATTTTTAATTAAATAGACAAAGGTCTCGTTTTTGAGCAATTCAGCTTCACTAGTTTTAGTTAAATCGCCAGTAAAGAGCAAGTTACGATAGAGAGTTTTAACTAAAATAACTAATGAATTGTCATTTTCATCAGACATTTGTTTTAAATGCCATAACCAAATTTTGACTCCTTTGAGATTAATGAAGTTTTGGGTTGTATCATTTTTAATGACTTTATGCACATGAAGATTCTCTTGAACAGTCGCTAAACTATTATAATGATCTTCGTGATTGTGGGAAATAAAAGCAAGGTCAATATGATTAATCCCATTTTTAACTAAATAGTCACTTAAACTACTTTTGTTAAAACCAGGACCAACTCCAGCATCAAAAATTAAAGTGAGATTTTTTCATTTATTAATGTAAACAAAGCTCGAACCGTTGCCAATGTTTAACATGATTAAATTTTCATTTGGTAAAAATACTTTGGTTCAGAATAAAAAAAGAAGTGTAATAAGTGTCCAACTAAACCAAAGGATTTTACTGTTTTTATGTCTAAGCAAAACATAAAAACATAAATAGTATGTGATGAGCATCAAGAATGGAGGTTGCCCAAAATTTCAAATTAAATTAATTTTACTTAATAAACTAATCAAGCTATCAAATGCATTGCTTAAAAAATCCAAAGCAACTTGAAACTGTGGTATTCACCAAAAAAGAAATGAAAAGACGTATAAGAAGGAAATCACAGGTTGAATTAGGATTGTTTGTATGGGAGCTGAAAAATTCCATTTTCAATCCAAATAAATTTGCAAAGGTACAAAAATGAAGAGGGGTTTTGCAATTTGAATCACTGTTTTTTTCCAACCAAGATAATTTCTCATTGGTGTTAAGAAAACCATCGCAACAATTAAGAATGGTCATGAATTTGTTACAAAGAAATTCGGGTTGACCAAAACTAAAGACAATAAAGTTAAAACGTTGCGATGAGTTTTTGTGAGGTTAACATGTCCAATAACAAAAGCATTGGTAATAACATAACCAAAAATTACTCTTGTCATGATTAAGGGAAATCCGACGATTCATAAGTAAAAAAATAAAAAAACATGAATCGGGATTTTGAAATGTGGGTGAATTTTATATTTAAAGAAGATGTGATTAATGCTGAAGGCAAAAATGTACATATTAGCACCACTTAAATTCAATAAGTAAGCTAAACTCATTTTGTGAAGTGCACCTTTAATTTCATTAAGTTCAGTGTTTTTTTGAAACACCAGTTTCAAAATTAAATCATTATGCACATGACTGGAAATATATTTGTTCACCAAAAACTTTAAATTGTTGGTAGGGAGAGCTATGATGTTTTCAGTTTTAAGTGTTTTAAAAACATTTTCTTGTTGAAGATACTTGTTAAAATCAAAATCATAACTATTATTTGTTGGTTTTAAATTTTCAACAATGCCGGTTATAGAAAGATTTTCGCCAACTAAATAATGATGATCCATCGCTAAAACATAAAATTTATTGAACTGATATTGAGCAATAAAATAGTTTTTTGATGTTTTAACAACTTTAAAAGTTGTCTGATGAAAATGCAAATCAGCACCAAAATGAGTTTTAGTGAGGAAAAAATAAGTTAAATAAACTAGTACGACAATAAGGAAGACAAGACCTAAGAATCATCTTTGCTTAATTTTTAAACTGATATAGCAGCATTGTAAGATGAGAGAAGTTGCTGCTAAGATATATAACTGAAGACTGAACAACCACAAAGTTAAAACCAATAATCCAAATAAAACCAAAAATGGATCAATGTTTCTAATCTTTTTGTTGAGTTGCAGTTGCTGGAATTTTATTTTGATGATTTGCATTTGCTTTTAATGAAAAAGCAAATGCACCAGCGACTAAGCTAATAAAAATAATAAAAATTACAACTGTCTTTTTCATATCTACCCCTTATTAGATTAGAAAAAAAGTTGTAATTTTTTAAATATTTTTTAAATATTTTTTAATTTATGTTGAATTGAGGCTAATTGTTCTTGATAAACAGCATATTTTTCTTTTTCTAGAGCAACTTTTTCAGTTGTTGCTCTGGAAATAAAGTTTTGATTGTTGAGCAATGCTTCACTGCGTTTAATTTCTTGGACAAGTTCTGCAGCTTTGGCTTTTAAACTGGCAATTAAATCTTCCCGTTTAATAAAAGCTTCAGTTTTAATTTCTAAGAAATATTCATCAATTGAAATTGAACTAATGTTTTGTTGGTCAATTTTTGTTAATGACACTTGAGCATTAACAAAAACTTTTAATAATTGGTTAATCACTGTGAGATATTTAGTAAATAATTTTTCATGTTCTTGATTTAAATGATTTAAATGGAAATTTAAAGCAATTGTGTTTTTAATATTATTTGTATTTCTAAATTCACGAATTGAAGTAATTAAATTAGTCACAACATTAATATATTCAGTATCAAAGTTAAAGTCTTGGGTTTTTCATTCTTCATTCATAATTGAATCTTTTAAATTTAAGTGCGTATAAATTTCTTCACTAATAAACGGAGCATAAGGATGCAACATAATTAAAATGTTTTTCAAAACATAAAATAAAGTTTGTTTAGTTTGTTCAACAACTTCGAGAGTTGTTGAACTTAAATTAACTTTGGCAAATTCAATATATCAACTACAATATTTTGATCAAACAAATTCATAAATTTCTTTGCCAGCTAAACCAAATTCATATTTATCCATTAAAGTTTGAACATTATTCATTGTTTTACTTAATTCAGTTAAGATTCAACAATCCACAGCATTTTCATGATGATCAGAATTAATGAAGTTATCGTTAGCTTGAAACTGCTCATCCAAATTCATTAAAACATAACGACTGGCATTTCAAAGTTTGTTCATAAAGTTTCAAGCATGACGAATTTTTTCATCACTATACTTAATATCCATCCCTGGTGTCGAGTTGGTTAATAAAAAGAATCTTAAAGAATCAACTCCATATTCATCAATCACATCCATCGGATCAATCCCATTACCAAGTGATTTGGACATTTTATTGCCATGTTCATCACGAACTAGGCCATGAATTAAGACGTCATGAAATGGTTTTTGTCCAGTGAATTCAAAACCTTGGAAAATCATTCTTGCCACTCAGAAAAAAATAATATCATAACCAGTCACTAACACATTAGTTGGATAATATCTCTCAAATCATTGGCCAGGATTTTCTTTAGTTCATAATAAAGTGGCAAATGGTCAGAGTCCAGAACTAAATCATGTATCTAAAACATCATCATCTTGAACTCAATTTTCTAAATCACTTGGTGGGTTCATACCGACATAAGTTTGGTTTGGGTCATTTTTATGATATCAAGCTGGAATTTGATGTCCTCATCATAATTGACGTGAAATTGTTCAATCAAAACTATTTTCCATTCATTGTTTTAAAGTTTGTTCAAAGCGTGGTGGAAAGAAGTTAATTGCCTCATTACTATTTTGTAAATCCAAAACTTGTTTAGCAAAGTGATCCATTTTAACAAATCATTGGTTTGATAAATATGGCTCTACAACTGCATCAGTTCGTTCAGAATAACCGACTTGATGAGTAATTTCTTCAACTTTAATTAAAGTTTGTGCTTTACTTGCATTTTCAATAATTAATTGGCGAGCTGTGAAACGATCTAAACCTTGATAAAGTTCTTCACCCATTTCATTAACAGTCCCATCTTCATTTAAACAAATTGGTTGAGCAAGATTGTGTCTAATCCCGATTTCAAAATCGTTTAAATCATGAGCTGGAGTACATTTCATCACCCCAGTTCCAAAGTCCATTTCCACATACTCATCAGCAATAACCGGAATTTGTTGATTGTTTACCGGATTAATCACCATCTGACCAATATATTTTGTATAACGAGCATCTTGAGGATGGACAACCACACATTGGTCAGCAAACATTGTTTCAGGACGAGTGGTTGCAATTTCTAATCATTGTTTAGTCCCAACAATTTGGTATTTAAAATGATACATTTTCCCAACAGTCTCACGATAAATTACTTCAATATTAGAAATTGCTGATTTTTGGACAGGGTCTCAGTTAACAATGCGTTTACCACGATAAATTAAACCTTGATTAAACATTTCGACAAAAACAAATTTAACTAGTTCATTAACTTGGGGATTTAAAGTAAAATTCTCCATGGAATAGTCTAAACTTAAACCTAATTTAGCTCATTGTTCATGGATTGCTGCTGAATACTCTTCTTTTCATTTTCAAACTTCTTTTAAAAATGCTTCCCGTCCTAAATCAAAACGATTTTTTCCAGTTGCTTTTTTAATCATTGCTTCCACTTTAGTTTGGGTAGCAATCCCAGCATGATCAGTTCCGGGAAGATATAAAACATCAAAACCATTAAGTTTTTTAAAACGAATAATCGCATCTTGTAAACTCCCATCTCAGGCATGTCCTAAATGTAATTTTCCAGTCACATTTGGTGGGGGGAGAATAATTGAAAAAGCTGGTTTGGTAGAGTTAAGGTCAGCTTTAAATAAATTTTGTTGTTTTCAATTTTCATATTTACCTTGCTCAACAACACTTGGTTGATATTTTGTTTCTAATTCTTTTTTCATTTCATTGCTCGCTCTCAAATTAATTTGTTTATAAACATTTTAATAATTATAAAACATTATAAGAAAATATCGATAAAAAAAGAAAACCACCCCCAAGGAAGAAAAACCGATTTTAGAATTTATAAATTAATCAGTGGGTTTGGTGGTGTTAATTTATTAAATTCATCTAACTATGTTTTTCAGCAAAATTGAATTTTAAACGATTGGAAATTTGATAATTCATAATTAAATTTACATATCAATCTTTAACCACTGATAAAAACTTTTTACTGAGTAAAGACAAATTATTTGATTTCCTTAACTCATTAATTAGTTGTTCTTATTCATTGCTTCACTTTGATGTAACTTTCATGTTTTTAGTGTATTAGAACCATCCCCTTTTTCATTCATAAATCCCTTGCTTTGAAAATGGTATTTTCTACGTTGAATAGTGCTTATCGAAATATTGTGTTTTTTAATAACCACTGTAATACTTTTTGTTTTATACACAATAAAACTTTTGTTTTTAAAGCTGCTGTGTTTCATTTAATCATAAAAATTCATCCTCTTTTTAATTAATTTTAGTGACATTTGCATGTCCGCTTTATGGTAGAGACCCACACCTTTATGACATTATTATTTTCACTTCAACCAAAAAAACAAATTTTTATTTTTTTGACATTTTTAAAAAAGCAAGGTATTATAACAACTTGGGAACGAAAACCCGTTAAAGGAGATTAAAATTATGAAAAAACTATTAGGCCTATTAGGGAGTCTTGGCTTAGTTTCAACAAGTGCAACTGCTGTTGTCTCTTTCGTAAAAATACCAAAAGACAATGACTCTAAAACAATAGATAAAGCACAATTAGAACAGTTAATTAATGAAGCTAAAAAATTAGCAACTGAAAACCAAGACAAAAATAATGAGGCATATCAAGCATTGCATAAAGCAATTGGAGAAGCTAATGGAGTTTTAGTAATTTATCAAAACGAAACAGAAAACCCAGGTGTTTTAAAAGAAGCACATGAGAAATTAGCAAAAGCAATGAATACTTTTACGGGTTCTGTGGATACTCCGGCAAATACAGTTGCTCTTGTACAAAGAATTAAAGATGCTAATAAAATTTTAACTGCATCTGTAAATAATTCAAAAAGTAAAGAAGATAAAGAAAGATTACAAGTAGCAATTACAGCAGCTGAAACTCTTAAAGCTCAAAACCTAAAAATTAGCGAACAAGATAAAGTTAATGCAGGAGTTCAAACCTTGCAAACTGCCACACTTGCATTTTTTAACGCCGCTGACCAACCTGCAAACACAGCAGAACTAAAAGCAGAAATTGCAAATGCTAAGAAAGCTTTAGAAACAGAAAAAGCTTTTGAAGCTATGGAGAAATTAAAAGGAGAAATCGCGTTAGCTGAAGAAGTTATTAAAGCTAACTATTCATCAAGTGACGAAGGCCAAAAAATTGTTGATGATGCAACTGCAAGATTAAAACAAGCAATCAAAGACTACGCGAATGCAGGTCAACCAGTACTTCCTGACGATCATGTTGATCTAAAAGCTTTAAGAGATAAAATTAAAGAAGCTAAAGATGTTGCAAGCGATCCAAAACGTAAACATAAACCCTTATCAGAACGTATTAAAATTGAAGAAGCAATTGGACATGCAGAGGGAATCATTGCTGGTAAACCAGTCGTTGGTCAAGAAAAAGAAATTCAAGCTGAAGTTACAGCCTTGCAAACTGCCATGGACACTTTTATTAATGAACCTAATCAAAAAGCGGAACTTCATATGTTAGATGCAAACATTAAATTAGCAAAAGGTGTTGATAAAACCAAGAAAAAACCTGATACAGTCAAAACTTTTGAAGCAGCTATCAAAGCAGCTGAGATATTAGCAGGAACTAAACCAGACATTGATAAACAAGGTGATATTGATAAAGGTGCTGAAACTATTTGACAAGCAACTTTGACTTTTTTAAATTCAGCTAATAAAATTAATATTAATCATGTAATTTATAATGGACTTAAACTAGATGGTGTTTTCAAAAATCTAACTGATAAAAAAGCAATTGGTGAGCAAATAAAGAAACAATTTCCAAACGTTACTGATACAATTGATTTCTCAATTGGAACAGTTAAACAAGCAAATAAGGATCACAAATCAAATGCTGAAATAACTGGAATAGGAGATTATCAGGCAATAACCAATGTTTATTTTGTTTTAGATCTTAAATTTATTGAAAAGAAACTTAATGATATTGTTAACACAAAAAAAGATGCAGCTTGGACAGCTGCTGAATTAAAAGCTGAAATAGAGAAAAATAATTTAGATGTTAAAGATGGTTTAAAAGTAACTCAAATCGATAGTAAACCTAATCTTGAATTAGCTAAATTTAAAATTACAACAAATAACCACTATGATTATAGTGGTTATCAAGGTGAAGTAATTATTACTCAAGGTTCAAAAACTACTTAACATACTAGGTATATTGATGCAAAGACTGGTGAAGCAAAAGAAATCAAAAATGGACCAGCTCCAGAAGGAACAAAAGAAATTCTTCATCTTGGATGAGATGTTAAAACTGGAAAAGCATATAAAGTTCCTGTAAGTATTGAAAGAGTTCCAAATTATATTAGCCCAAAGATAACTGATTTAAGCAATGTCTTTGAATATGCTGCTAATTTTAATAGAGATATTTCCAAATAAGATACATCAAATGTAACAAATTTTGCAAATTTGTTCAGAGGAGCTAAAGCATTTAACCAAGATATTTCAAAATGAAATACTGTAAAAGTCACAAATATGAGAAATGTTTTTGATGGAGCAGAAGCATTTAACCGAGATATAAAGACTGTAGGTAATAGTTGAAATGTTTCGAATGTAACTGATATGTCGAGTATGTTTTGAGGTGTTAAAGCATTTAACAGAAATATTTCAAACTGAGATGTTAAAAACGTTAAAAGCTACGATAAATTTGATGAGCAAGCAAATTCTAATTGAAAAGCAAACTACAAACCTCAATTTAAAAAAGCTTAACAACTTATTTTAAAAATTTATTAAGCTTAATCATGTATTAATCTGAGTATGAATTTCGTATACAGAAAGGCGCACATAATGAAAAAACTATTAAGTATATTAGCAACTTTCGCACTTGCTTCAACAAGCACAATGACAGTTGTTTCATGAACTATAACTCCAAAAACTAATGATTCTGAAGTTATAACTAACAATAGCCTAGAACAATTAATTGTTACTGCTCAAGCATTAGCAACGAATGAAAAAAGTAAACCTCATACTGCTTATCAAAAATTGCACAAGGCAATTGGACAAGCTCGGGGAACTTTAAAAATCTACATCAACGAAAATGAAAATCCAGGTGTCTTATATGAAGCTTATCTAACATTACAAGCTGCAATGAATACTTTTACTGCCACTGATAATGAATTAGCTAAGATTGATATTTTAGAAACTAGAATTGTTGAGGCTCATGGTATTTTAGAAAAAAATAATGATAAATTAGAACAAGAAAAAGTGAAACTACTAGCTGTAATTAAAGAAGCTGACGACTTGGTAGGGGGAAAACCACCTCGCAATGATCAAAATAAAGTTGATCAAACTTTATTAAAATTACAAACTGCAATGATTAGTTTTTTGAATTCAACCAATGAAATAGCTGATTATTCTCGATTAAATGCAGAAATAAAAAAAGCACAACAAGCACTAAACAAATACCCTAATAAACATCCAGGAGTTATAAAATCATTGAATGATGCAATTGCTAATGCTCAAAAAGTTATTGAACAAAGTTACACAACAAATGATCAAGGTATTGTTGACCAAGAAGTTAAGAATTTGAAAGCTGCAATTGCAAATTTTCTTGATGCAGGAAAAGCAAAAGCCAATACTGACGAATTAGCACAAATAATTTTTGATTCTAGAAAAATTCCCCAAGGAAATAAATCAAAAGCAGAGTGGCTTGTTTTTCAACAAGCAATCGAACATGCTCAAGGAGTTGTTAAAGGCCAACCCACAATTGATCAACAACACATTGTTGATCAAGAAGTTAAGCATTTAAAAAAAGCAAAAGAAGTTTTTAACAATACCCCAGATCAAAATGCTGATTTAACTTGATTGAAATCAAATATTGCAATGGCTAAAACCATTGGGAAAAAAAATAAACGCGAACAAGATTGATTGTTGTTCCAATCAGCAATTACTAAAGCTGAAAATTATGTTTTAAAACCTCCATTAATTGATCAACAAAGTGAAGTGGATCAAATGACTGAAGATTTATGAGAAGCAACTTATGATTTTTTAAATAAAGCTGATCGAACAGACATTCGTAGTGCGATTTTATGAAAAACTTCAATCGGAAGTTTAAAAGATGACAAACATGAAACAATTAAAAAAGCATTAGAAACCAAGTATGCGCCTCTTAAAGAAGGCAAAGATTACAAAATTGGAGCAGTTAAAGATTACAATGGAAAATTTGGTGTGGAACTAACAGGAATTAATGACTATTTTGAAAAAACAGTGGTGACTTTTGTTTTGGATATCCAAAACATTGAATATGACCTTTATGATCTTGCAAATTCCAAGCAAACCCAATTATGAACAGCTAGTGAATTACAAACTGCTATTGAAAATAAAAACTTTGATATTCAAAATGCTTTAAAAGTAACTGAAATTGCTTATGAACCAACACTTAATGTTAAACGTTTTAAAATCACAGCCAATGATTTATATGATTATAGTAACTACAAAGGCGAAATTATTATCAATCAAGTTTTAAATCGGGAAAATCAAGACAAAACAATTTATCTTGACCCAAATAATGGTGCAATTAAAGCTGTAGTCGGTTCAGCTCCAAAAGAAACAAAAGAAGTTATTAATATTGGTCGAAAAGGGGGATATGCTCAAGGGATGCCTAAAAACATTGAAAAAGTTCCAAATTATATTAGCCCAAAGATAACTAGGTTGGATTGACTTTTTCAAGGTGCAACTAAATTTAATGGAGATATTTCCAAATGAGACACTAAGAATGTAACAAATATGGATGCCATGTTTAATATTGCACCAGCATTTAACCAAGATTTAAGTGAGTGAAATGTTTCAAAAGTAAAAAGTTTTTCTTGAATGTTTGGTGGCGCAATTCAATTTAATGGTGATATTTCCACTTGAAATACAAAAAATGCCACAAATATGGACCACATGTTTGTCTCTGCAAAAAACTTTGACCAAGATATTTCAACTAAAATATTATCAAGTGGTATTAAAGCTTGAGACACTTCAAAAGTAATAAATATGGACCACATGTTTAATGAAGCACGTGTTTTTAATCAAGATATTTCAAGCTGAAATACTGGAAATGTAACAAATATGAATGCCATGTTTTATAATGCTAGATCATTTAATCAAGATTTAAACGGATGAGATGTTGAAAAGGTAACAAATCATAGTGGATTTAATTTCGGAACTCCTGCTTGAAAATTACCAAAACCAAAATTTCCTAACTAACAATAAACAACAAACCCAAAACTAAGATTTTTGGAGAAAGAAAAAAGATATAAATGAAAAAGATATTAAGTATATTAGCCAGTATTTCATTAACGGTTCCAACCACTTTACTTGTTGTGAGTTGTGGAACCAGAATTATAAATTTGAGTGATTTAGAAACAAATATTGGAGGAATCGATGGATTAGCTGATAATTATATTATTGAAGGCATTCGCAAGGCAAATCCAGGTTATTATTTTGGTGTGGGTGACTTAAGCATTAATTTTGACACATTACACACTGATGACGGTGAACCAAAAACTGGATCAGTCGAAGTCGAAGGAAAAAGAATAGATGCTGGAACTTTTACAGTTCAATTTACGCTTAATTCAGCCGATTTAAGTGAATTAGAAAGATTAATTGCTGAAGCTGATGACACCATCCAAGGTTCTAAAATTGATCAAGCATGGTTTACTTTTAATCAAGCAATTGGGTTTGCAAAAGGAGTTGTGGAAGTGAGCCCATTAGCCCATAAACAATTAGCTGTTAATGGGGCATACTATGACTTAAACTGAGCAATGTATGAATTTAAAGAAGCAAATGATAAAAAACTAGATCTTTGAATGTTAAATGCCAATATCGCTTCGGCAAAAGATGTAGTTAAAACTGATCAAAAAGATCCGGCAGCTAAAGAAGTATTACAAAATGCAATTACGGCTGCTGAAGCAGTTCGAGACAACGCAAATGGTCAAATTTGAACAAAAGAAGAACAAGAAAAGATTGCCAAAGCAGCAGATACTTTATGAAGTGCAGTAGTTACATTTATTATATTACCAAATACTAACCAACCAACTAAACATCTAAACCAAGAGCAAAACAACTTAAATTTCAGTGATAGAATGCCAACAAATGTTTTAGAAAATGAAAACCAACGATTAAGTGATCAATTAGTTTTAGAAGGAGAAAATATGTCAAGAGCTACTAATGATTTAGACAATGTTAATAAAACACCACAACAAGATTTAGAAGCCTTGTTAGCACAAGCAAAAGTTCTTGAACAAAAAGATAAATCTTTTGATGAATATCTGAAATTAAGAAAAGCAATTGGACATGTTGAAGGAATTTTAAGTGTTTATGAAAATGAAACAGAAAATGGAAGTGTTTTAAGTTCAGCTATTGCAGATTTCAAATCTGCAATGAAGACATTTACTGAAAGTCCTGATTTAAAAGCAGAGAAAGCAACTGCAAAATTAAGTGACAGAATCAAAACAGCAACTGATGCTATGGGTTCAAATCATTTTAAACCAGCAGAAATAGTTAATAACTTGCAAGGTGCAATAATCACAGCTAATGGTGTTGTAATTGCTAATTTAGGAATTAGTGAAGAAAAGCAAATTTTAGAAGCAATAAATGAATTACAATTAGCAATTCTTAAATTTTATGCAGCCGATAAAGCATTGGCAGACTATCGAGAATTGGATAACACAATTATTGAAGCAAAAAATTTATTTGAAAATGAAAAAGATAATAAAATTCAGTCAATTGTTGAGAAGTTAGAACGTGAAATTATAAAAGCTCAAGAAGTTCGTGGTCAAAACTTAACACTTGATCTCCAAGATCAAGTAAATCAAGTCGTTAAAACATTAAAAGACACAATGAGATGATTTAATGATGAGGCATCTAATAGAAAAGAAATTAGTGAATTAATTAAAGTCACTAATTTAGGTCGAATAGAAGATAATAAAGAAACTTTTATTAAAGAAGCCATTATTTCTAAAAATCCAGGTGTGACGGATAAAAATTTTGCAGTTGATATAGCTTCTATAACCAATAATAAAGCCACAATCAAAGGAATTGGTGATTATAAAGGGACAATTGAAGTAACATTTTTTATAAAAATCAGACATATTTCTACAATTGAAAATGAATTACAAAAAGTCATTGATTCAAAACAAGACGGTCTCTGAACTATCCAACAATTAGAAGAGGCTTTCGTAAATGCCAATCTAGATATTAAAGATGGAATTAAAATAGATTCTAAAGGTTCTCTTGAAGATCAAAAAATAGGTGTAAGTAAATTTACAATTACAGGTAAAGCAATAGATGGTTCTAATAATTTTCAATATGAAGGGGAAATAATTTTATATCATGTTTTAAATAAAGAAAAACAAGATAAAACAATTTTCATCGATGCTGAAAAAAACGTCTTTCAAATTAGGGCTGATTGAGCTCCTGAAGGAACAAAAGAAATCGCTCATATTGGTTGAGATGAAATGAAAAAAGCCCATCGTGCACCTGGAACAATCCTAAAAGTGCCAAACTATATCAGTCCTGAAATTAAAAGTTTAAGTGAATTTTTTAAAGATGCTGCTCAATTTAATGGTAACATTTCGAATTGAGACACTTCAAATGTAGAGATTATGGCCTATACATTCCAAGGTGCAACATTATTTAATGGTGATCTTTCAAATTGAAATACTTGAAATGTAATAAGTATGAGATATATGTTTCACAATGCATCAGCATTTAATAGTGATATTTCAAAATGAGACACTAGAAATTTATTAGAAATGGAATCTATGTTTGCAGACGCTAAATCATTCAATCATGATCTTAAATGAAACGTTAGTCAAGTGTTAATTATGGCAAATGTGTTTAAGGGAGCATCTGCGTTTAATGGAGATATTTCCGATTGAGACCCTTTAAATGTAACAACTATGGCTAACATGTTTCACAGTGCATCAGCATTCAATGGTGATATTTCCAGTTGAAATACTAAACAAGTAACTAATATGAATATGATGTTTTATCAAGCAAAAGAATTTACACGAGATCTTTCTGATTTGCAAGTTCCAAAAGTAACAACTCACGCAAATTTTGCTTTATATTCAGGAATTCAAAATGATACTCGAAAACATCCTAAATGAGTTCCTTAAATAAAATTAAAAGGAGCCAAATTAAATCAGTATCATAAAATAACGTAATATTTTTTCAACATAAATGTATATATGATTTTTGTATAAATTCATATATACAAAAATCGGTAAAGACCTCCGAAATAAAAAGTTATGCTCTTTTATTTAGTAATGCATCTACATTTGATAGCAATATTTCAAATTAAGATACTTCAAATGTAACTAGTATGAAGATGATTTTTTTGAAGCCACTTTATTTAAAATTTGAAGGTAGGGTGATAATTAAATCATGAGTAAAAATGCATTTGCACAAAAATCTATAAACACCTAAACTATAATGCTTCGATTTTGAAGCATTATAGTTTTTTTAATAGTTCAATTAAATGATGGATTAATAAAAAATCCCCACCAATGAATGGTCGGGAATTTGTTGTGATATCTTTACAAACTTTGCTAAATTATTTAATGGCGTCTTGAGCTTTAGCAACTGATAGTTTTAAAGTTGCAATTGATGCATCCATTTTCATTTGTTCGTCAGCTGTTAATTCTCATTCGATAATTTGTTCAATGCCTTGAGCTCCGATGATTGCTGGTACTCCTGAATAAACATCACTATTTTTGTAAATGTTATTTAATTTAGCACCAACCATTAAAGTGGCTTTTTCGTCTCTTAAAATAGCACGAGCAATTTTAGTTAAGGCTGCTCCAATACCATAGAAAGTGGCGCGTTTTAATTCAATAATTTTGTATGCCATCTTGACAGCATCATGACTAATTTGGTCTAATTCAGCTTGGGTAATTTTGCCATCTTTGATGTATTGAGCAATTGGTTGCCCCATGATAGCAGCATGTGATCAAACTGGTACAGCACTATCTCCATGTTCTCCAACAAAATAAGCGTCAACAGCTTGAGCACCAACTCCAAGTTTTTCAGCAACTAATCTTCTTAAACGTGCTGAATCTAAAGTTGTTCCTGAACCAATGACTCTGGCTTCAGCAAACCCTGTTACTTGTTGATAAATTAAAGTTAAGACGTCAACAGGGTTAGAAGCAATAATTGTTATTCCACTAAATCCACTAGCTTTGACTTGTTGAGCAATTTCTTGCATAATCACAGCGTTCCCAGCGACCATCTCTAAGCGGGTTTCGCCAGGTTTTTGTGGTCTTCCTGCTGTAATCACAACTAAGTCAGCATCTTGACAATCTTGATAATCACCAGCCTTAATCCCAGTCACAGGTAATGGTAGGATTGACATTGCATCAGACAAGTCAATCGCATTCCCTTCAGCTGCTTGTGGAAAGGCGTCAATTAAGACATACTCACTTGCCAATCCTTGATTAATCGCAGCATAAAGAAATGATGTTCCAACAGCTCCTGCTCCAATTAATACTACTTTATTTGATGTTTTTTTCATGTATCTTGTTCTCCCTTATACTTTTATTATTATAAACCTGATTTGGTGATTTAAAAAAGGAAAATTACTCATTTTCCTTTTGGTTATTTTGGTTCATAAATGGATTGTCTTGGCTTTTTTTTAAGAATGTTTCAGCATCACTCGTGCGTTGTTTTTGCACCTTGACTAAAATTTCCTCATCAGAAATTTTAGTGTTTTTGTTTTGCTGTTTTTCTTGTTGGATTAGTTTATGTTCTTCGACATTCATAAAGATATGTTCATCAATTCTGGAAGCTGCTTCTAAAATCGAAGCAGTCACTAAAAAGAGAAACATCACCCCCCCAAAAACCAGTACAATTATTTTTAAATCTGTGCTTAAAATCTTATCATTTGCAAACATCACTAAAAGATTAATTAAACCAAAGATTAAAGCAAGACTATAAAAAGTGATTGCTAAATATCATTTTAAAAGATCTTTTTGACTACGTTCATAATTGGTTTTGGCCATTAATTTAAAACGAAAGAAGAAATAAATAAACAATGCCACAAAACCAATAAATCATAATGAAATATCGACACTAATAATTACCTTTCAAGAGATTGACGTTTTAAAAATAGCAATAACTACAAAAACAAAAGCCCCAATTAACAAAGTTGCTGCAAATGTAGCTAAATATTTTAATCTCGTATAGCTTTTAGAATTGTTTTGCATAGATCACCTTTCCTTCTGCAATGGTCATTTCGACATGTAAATCACGATCTAACACGACAATGTCAGCTAATTTTTTTGGCGCTAATGAACCTGTCTTATTATAAATGTTTAATTGTTTAGCAATATTAATTGAACTCATTTTAATTAAATCAAGCATGCTTGCATTGGTGTATTGTTTCATCGTGCGGACATTATGATCAAAAGTAGCTCCAGATCCAGCTAATGCTCCATTGGATTTCAAACACACCTTCATCCCAGTTTTGATAACTGGTAATTTGCCTAATAAGTAATTTCCATCACGCAAGCCTTTAGCATTCATTGCATCAGTAATGATGCAAATATGATTTGGTCCTTTAATTTTATAAATTAATTGTAAAATTTCAGGCTGTAAGTGAATGCCATCACTAATAACTTCAGCTAAAACATCTTGATGGTTAAAAGCAGCTACCACTAAACCTGGACGATGTTGGTCAACCCCACTCATCCCATTAAATAAATGTGTCACATGACGCACTGCTAATAAATATTCTTTTTCAAACTCTTTAGCAGTCATGTTAGTGTGGCCAACAGCAGGAATAATTTTATGTCTTAATAAAAACTTAGTGTAACTACCATCTTGTAAATCAGCAGCATAAGTCACCATTTTTAAATTATTTTTTGATCATTGCATGACTTTTTCAGTTAATTCTTCACTTGGTTTGATTAATAGTTTTTCATCATGAGCGCCTTTTTTTTCAGGAGAAATAAATGGTCCTTCCATATGCGCTCCCAGACAAATTGCTCCTTTACGGTCCACACGACTCATATACTCACCAAATTCTTGGTAATTTTTTTCCATGGTTGGAATGTTGGTTGTTACACTTGCTTGTAAATATTTAGTAATTCCTTCTTGGCCAACACTTTTAGCAAATAAATCAAAACGATTTTTATTGCCAGTTTCAAAATCAACACCATATCCACCATGCACATGGCAATCAATAAAGCCAGGTAAAATTCATTTTCCTTTTAAATCCAAACCATCTTCATTAGTGTCACCAGGTGCAATATCTTTAATTCGATCTTTTTCAATAATCAAATATCCATTATCAATAATTCTATCTTCGAGAACTATTTTCGCATTTTTTAAAACCATCTTTAGTTCCTCTCTTCTAAATTAATTTTATACCTTAAATTTCTTGCTTGTGGAGTTTATCAATGATTGTTGTTTTTCTATTTCTTGCTTTAATTTTAATTGCTTGCATTAAAGTGTAAAAATCTCCAACAATCATCAGTTTTTCTTTAGCACGGGTAATGGCTGTATAAATTAATTTTTGATTTAAAAAGTTAGGTGATGGATGACCAGCTTCGAGCACAAAAACCACACGATTATATTCACTTCCTTGGGTTTTATGCACACTGGCAGCATAACCAAGTGAAACTTCATTAAAGTTCTCGGTTTTTAAAAAGACAGTGCGATCATTGTCAAATTTAACTTCAGCCTCTAAGAACTTATTTTTTTCAAATGTTAAATTTTGAATAATTCCCATTTCTCCATTTGTTAATTCTAAAGCTGCTTCATTTTTTAAATACATAATCTTGTCTTCTTTAGCAAAACGATAACGATTACGATCATAAACTTCTTTGGTTTGTACTAAATTTTTATTAAAGCTTGCTTGAATAAAAGTATTTAAATTTTCAATGCCAATGCCACCTCCATAAATTGGGGCAATCACTTGGTAATCAAAAGCAGAAAAATTGGCTTTTTCCAAATAGAATTGGTAATCCACTTGGATGTTTTTTAACATTCCTTCCACATTGGTATCAAATAAAGTTTCAATTTCAGGATGGGCATTTCAATCAAAATCATCAATTGTTTGGGTTTCAATTGCTTTAGCTAAAGCAATAATGCCATTACCTTCTTTTTGACGGTGAATGGTATTTAATTTGACTTTTCTAAACATATTAGAACGAATTAAATCCTCGAAAATGTTTCCGTAACTAACAGATGGTAATTGGTTGTAATCACCAACTAAGACAATTTTTTTTAAGTGTCCTTTGGCACTCAACAATTGCGCAAATAAACGATTATCAACCATCGAAAACTCATCAATAATAATTAAATCTTGAGTTAAAGGATTATATTGATTGCGTTTGAAGTTATCTTTTTCATCAGCTTCTAATAATTTATGAATGGTACCAGGAATTGAAGAATGCAAAGTTTTTTTAAATCGCGCACTAGCTTTTCCAGTTGGTGTGGCAATGGCAAAATTAGTGTTATGATAAACATTTTCATAAAGTTTGGCAATTCCTTGAATTAAACGGGTTTTCCCTGTTCCAGGTCCCCCAGTAATTAAAGTGATTGGATTTTCTAAAAAGATTTTAAATGCTTTAATTTGGTCTTCATCAAATTTGAAATCAACAATCCCCGTTTCTTCCCCCATTGCTTTTTCTAAATCACCCAAGACTTTTTCTCAAGCAATGGATGGGGGAGTTGTGGTTTTATTATTTAACATTTCTATCAAACTACGCACAATCATCTCTTCATCTTCTCAAGCTTCACTTGCATAAAATTTATCATCAATAATATACACTAATTGATTTTCACAAGCATAGGCTAAACCTTGAATAAATTCTGCTTCATCAATTTGTAAAGTTTTCATCGTTCTGCTTTTAATTAAGCTTGTTGTGGTGTAAGTATCGCCTGAATTAAAAGCAAGATCAATGGCTATTTTTTGAATTCAATAACCAATTCTTTCTGGAGCATTTGGATTTAAACCAAAATAAACCGCAATTTTATCAACTTCATTAAATGGTCTAATTTTTAGTCTTTGGGCAAAACTAAAAAAATGATTTTCAAAAATATGACGAATTTCTTGTTCAGATTCACACAATGTTTTGACATGATTATAAATGTCAATTTTTAATTCATTTTCATAAAATAAAATTTGTAATTGGTTTTGTTCAGCTTGAATTTTTAATTGTTTTTCTACAATCCCTGCTAAATGATGTGGTAAATCTTGGACTTGATAGAGTTGTTCATAATTGAGTTTAATTGTCGCAATGGTGTCTTCACCAAAATAATCAACAATCACTTTGGCATATTTACGCCCAACACCAGGAAATAAATCACTCGAAAAAAAGCGGATCACAGCATCAGGAGAATTAATCGTCGCTGGACGAAAACTAGTTACATTAAAACTTTTTCCATACATTGCATGTTCTTCCAGTGTTCCTTGAATTTCATAAAGTGTCTTTTTTTCCATGCTAGCAATCGCACCTTTGATTTTGATTTGCATTTTAGCATTCTTTTCCATGCAAAAAAGTGCCATTGCTCAGCCGCTATCTTTTTTAGTTAGGATTCTTGTTAAATAACCACGTATAATTTTGTTTTCCATATTAAATATTTTACTAGATAAGCATCTGAAAAGGTAAAAATAAAATTGGGAGAGTCAATAAAGTTTTTAAAACTAAGCAATTTACAAAGAAAAAAAATCAAGTTTGATCACTTGATTTTTAACTTTTATCTTTTTGCAAATTAAGCCAAATTAAGCTTTTTGTGTTCTTTCGGCTTCGGCTTGTTTTGTTGCCAATGCTTCATATGAATGCATATGAACAACACCTTCTTTATTTCAAATTCCTTTGATAGTTGCCATTGTTAATCTAATAACTAACATAACATACATAAATGTTCATACTAGACGGAATAGGGCATTCATGATCAGAATGAATCCGAAAAATCCATCAGCTTCAGAGAACGCTCTCATCATATCAAGGATTGCGGCAATTAAACGAATAATAGCCATGAAAATTACACCAATTAATTCTAATGTAATAATTGCTAATCAAACTGTTGAAATTGCTTTCATGATTGAAGCTTTTGATGTGTTAGCATCTGCCAATTCTTGTTCGGCATTTTTAGATGAGAACAAGAAGAATGTTGGTGCTGATAAAGCTAATAATCCAATTAATAAAATCATTAAAACTAATGGTCCTGTTGAACTAATTAATTCTTTCATCGGAATTTTTCCCATGACTGTTCCACCAATGAATAACATTGCCAAACCAATCATAGCTCCAAAAAAGCCAACTTGTCCCATTATATTTGAGATTGTGTAACGAGGACTGATTGTTGATGTAGTATTAACATTTGGCATCATTGTCATGATGAATGGAGTGAAAATTCCATTTAATGATAAACTTAATGCTGAAATAATAAATTTATTGTTTGCAATCACTTCATCAGAATTGTTTTTGACAAATCTGATGATTCAAATTCCTACAAAAATTGATTTTCAAGCAAAGTAACTAATGATTGTTAAAACCACTGTTGATGTGATTGGGTTCATGGTAGTATTTCATCGACCAGGGTTGAAAGCAACAACTCCGGCGATAAACATACAAACTCCCATCACGATCCCAAAGACTTGGGCGATATAGATAAACGTTCTTGGTACGTATGATTGTCTCATTAAAATTCTCCTGCTATTTTTTTAATTTCTTCTTTTAGTGTGAGTGCAGCTTCAGCTGGACTCATCTGATTTAAAGGGGGGAGTTTTGTTCCGGCTAATAAAATTGGTGTTCCAACTTTAGCCCCAACAAATTCTCATGTACCTTTTAAATTTTCAGTATGGTTTCCTCAAGGGTATCACCCAAATGGTGCTCCTTGAGTAGTGATTATTTGCACTTTTAAGTGCGGTAATAATCCAATTGCATCTCCTTTTTTAGAATACTTATATGAAAATGTTTCATTAGCTAATAAAACATGATCTAAATAATTTTTCATCAACCCAGAAATATTAAAGTTATTCATTGGACAAGTCACTACAACTTTATCAACTTCTCTTAATTGTTTAATATATGCATGGGCATCTTCTTGATTTCAATATTCACCAGAGTCTGCTTGCGACAATGTAATTGACGCCATTTTCTCTTTATTTAAATCTAAATGAATAATTTCATCATTGGGATTTAACTCTAGATAATCTTTTAAAAATAAGTCGGCAACTCCTTTTGTATATGATTTTTCACTAGGAGTTGATGATGCATTAATTACTAATATTTTAGACATCTGTTTTTACCTCCTCCAATAATTTTAACAAAAACAAAAGGGAAAGTTGAAATTAATCCTCAAATATTTTTGTTGTGTAGATTTAGTAATGATGCTGTCTTAGAAGTTCATTAAGTAGAATCGTTACAAGCCTCATAATTAATGATATGGAAAGAAACGTTTTTGAAACTATAGAGCAAGTCATTCATAAAACAATAACAAAAAAACAAAACATTATGGTTGTTATTACTTTCACTGAAAACATTTTACCAATTACCATACATATTTTTATGTCCTAATCGAAGTTATTAAAGAAGAATTCATTTGAAAAAATATTGAAGTAAAAGCAAAAACAAAGGTCTGTGAAGAATTTACACAAAACTCTTTACAGACCCAAATTTTTCACTTATAAATTTAGTATTTAAAATTATTTTTTTGCAACATTTCCATTACTAATTGATAGTGATTAATTTACAATTTCATAATCATCATTTGATTCAATTACTGGTTCATCTTGACTTATTTTCAATCTTTTAGATTCTTCAATGATATCTTCTTTAAATTGGTCATAAAACAAGTTAGTAGTATCATCAACAGACAACTCTTTAAAGTACTCTTCACTTGATTGACTAACAAAAGATATGTATTCTTTTCGTTTTGTTTCTTTAATGATTAAAGGAGCCAAGTCATGTTGTAAACATTGAAAAATCATAAGACTTCTTCCGGTTCTTCCATTTCCATCTTGAAATGGATGGATAGATTCAAACTCTAAATGAAAACTTATAATTTTTTTATATTTTTTTTCTACTGATAAATTATCAATATTTAATGATGCAAATTTATATAAAAGGTTTTCAATTAAAGGATGGATATTTTTGTGTGATGGTGGAATTGTGTTTGAACCAGCAACTAAAACATCATGATCTCTAAATTGACCAGATACAATACCTTTAATATTGCTAGTCAAAGTAAAATGAATGTCTCTTATTAAATCTTTAGACATAGTTTTATTATGACTTAAAGATTTTTCAATAAAATTTTAAGTAAATTCATAGTTTTGAACCTCATTTAATTCACGAAATTAACAGATCTGTTTGGGGTTTTATTATCTAATAATAAACAATAAGTTTCACCAAAAGTTAATGTGTTACCTTCGATGTGAGATGAGTTAAAGGCATCTCTTAATTTTAAATCTTCTAAATATTTTTTTGTTAATTTCATTTTAACACCCTACTCTATTTTAAATATCAAACAAATATTAAGTATTGGCTGTTGTATTTATTGATATAGTTATCTAAATGATATTTATTATTTTGCTTAATTTCTATGTTGAAATTAATCATCAAATAAGTCGTCAAAGTCTAATTGCACATTTTTAGTTTCATCATCTTTTTTAGCTGGTTTTGGTTTTGGTTTTTCTTTTGGTTTTTGAGGAGTAAAATTCCCTAAAACAGAACTAATATCACCAAGCATACTTGATAAACTCGGTAATTCTGCATTTATTTTTTGTTCTGCTTCTGCTTTTTCGTCTTTGGAAATGGTAATTTTAGCAGTTACTTTACCACGATTAGCTTCACGGATTTCTTGGTTTTTAGCTTTTTTTGCTGCTTTTGAAACATAAGCTTCACCATCTTCAATTGAAGATGAAGATTCAGGAGGGACATCTCCATTAGTCACAATATAATCTTTTTCTAAACTAGCATTAACAATGCCTTTGATTGGTGAATCATGAGTTTCACTTGTGACCATTTGGCGACGAATATCATTAATGATAAGTTCTTTATAATCATCATTTTCGTCTAAAATATGAACAACATCGTTATTGTTAACAACAAATCCAACTAAGATGTTTTCTTGTCCACGTTTACGTTCTGGGAATAAACGCATACCACGTTTTGGTCTTAAGAAAATTGCAATTTCATTTTGATCAAGACGTTTATAATTATCACGATCAGTTAAAATCATCACATCATCTTCATCTTCAAGTGGTTTACCAGCCACAATGAAATCATCTTTTAGATTGGCAGCTTTCACCCCTTTTGAAGATGTTCCTTGGACAGGAACATCTTCAATGTTATATCTCACTCCATAACCTTTTTGGGTAATGATCACAACACGACGAGTTTTGGATGACACTAAACTTGCACTCACAATTGCATCATCATCAACAAGCTTCATTAATTTGAAAGCACGAGTAAATAATTTAGTTTCTAAATCATAAATTGGGGTACGTTTAATCATTCCATTTTTAGTAGTTAATAAAATTTGTTGGGTTGATTGTGCAAAGTCAGAAACAATGAAAGCTGAAATAATTTCTTCATTCCCATCCATTGTCGCTAATGTATTAATATGCATGCCCATTTCTCTTCATTTACTCATATTGACTTTATATAAAGGAATTGAATAATAAGTTCCAACATTAGAAATTAAAAGTAAATGGTCTAAATTGGAAACTTGGGCATTGGTAATTCACATATCATTTGGCTTACGACCAAATGTGTTCATTTCATTTTTAGCAATTAAATTATTTTCAATCGCTTTAATGTACCCATCTTTAGAAACTCAAAGATGGAATTGTTTTTCGACAAGTGTATCTTTAAATTCAACTTCCAGATTTTCGACAATTTCGACAATTTCAGTACGACGGGGAATGGCATAATCTTTTTTAACTTCTCTTAGCCCTTGAATCATTGCTTTATTTAATTCGTCTTCATTATTCATAATTAATTTTAAATAAGCAATTTGGGTTGTGAGACTCGCTTTTTCTTCGTTTAATTTCACAATATCTGTTGATGTTAAACGGTACAAACGCATATCAACAATCGCTGTTGCTTGGGCTTCTGTAAAACCAATTTCACTTTTAACTAAGTTTTGAATCGCATCAGCACGGTTGATTGAAGCACGGATAATGGCAATCACTTCATCGAGAACAGACATCACTTTAATTAATCCATCAACAATTTCAATCCGTTTTTCTGCTTTATTTAAATCAAATTTTGATTTCAATAAAGTTACTTCTTTGTAGTGTTCAAGATAAGCTCATAAAATTGGAATAATTCCTAATTGTTTTGGTTGTTTATCAACAATAACAACATTGTTGTAGTTATAAGAAACTGAAAGGGGGGTATTTTTAAATAAAAATTTACGCACAGTTTGCACATTGGCATTATCCGCTAATTCAATCACAATTCGCAAACCTTGACGATCAGTTTCATCACGTACTTCACGAATTCCTAAACCTTGGTTATTATCGATCACATCACCAATTTTACGTACTAAATCTTGTTTAACAACTTCATAAGGGATTTCATCAATCACAATATTGCCATGTTCTTCATGTCATTTGGAATTTAAAATGACTTTTCCTTTTCCAGTAATAAAAGCATCACGAATCCCATCCATCCCCTGAGCAATTCCTCCAGTGGGAAAATCTGGTCCTTTAATAATTGCAAGAATGGTATCAATTCTTGTTCCTGGAGTTTTAATTAAAGCAATAATTGCTTCAATGATTTCCCCCAAGTTATGCGGTGGCATATTAGTCGCATAACCAGCAGCAATTCCTGTTGATCCATTAGTTAAAATATTGGGAAAATATGCCGGGAGCACTGTTGGTTCTTTTTCACTATCATCAAAGTTGGGGGCAAATGTCACAGTTTGTTTATCTAAATCTTGTAATAACAAACCAGCAATTTTAGCCAAACGCGCTTCAGTATAACGCATTGCTGCAGCCCCATCTCCATCAATTGATCCATTGTTTCCTTGCATATCAATTAAGGGCATGTTGAGTTTTCAAGTTTGACTCATCCTTACCATTGCTTCATAAATCGAACTATCACCATGCGGGTGATATTTACCAATTACTTCCCCAACAACACGAGCAGATTTTTTATATGGTTTATCAAATCAAAGACCTAAGTCTCCCATCGCATACAAAATTCGACGTTGGACAGGTTTTAACCCATCGCGCACATCAGGTAAGGCACGTTCTTGAATAATATATTTGGCATAACGACCAAAACGGTCACCCATTAGTTCTTCTAAAGGAAGACTAATAATGCCTTTTTCATTTTCAATATTTGAATTATCAATTTTCTTTTTTGCCATTATTGTCCTTCCTCTTGTTGTTGACTTTTGCTTTCTTGATCATTGATGGTAATTTTTTGCTCATCTTCTAAAGTGAATTTAACATTCATATCAATTCAATCTTTACGTTTTTCTACATCATCACCCATTAACACTTTAAAAGCATTTTCAGCAGCCAAAGCATCTTCAATAGAAACTAAAATTAATTTACGTTTACTTGGGTCCATCGTTGTTTCTCATAATTGATCAGCATTCATCTCTCCCAATCCTTTATAACGTTGAATTTCAAATTTCTTTTTAGCAGTTTTAGCAATGTTGGCTAATTCAATTTCATCTCACACATATTGCATTGACTTATCAGAATAAGTCAATTTGTATAATGGTGGAAGTGCTAAGAAGACATGTTTCGAAAGAATTAATTCTTTCATGTAACGGAAAAAGAAAGTTAAAAGTAAGGTTTGAATATGAGCTCCATCAGTATCAGCATCAGTCATAATAATAACTTTCCCATAATTAGCATCAGCCACATCAAAATCAGAACCAACTCCAGCCCCAATCGCATTAATAATAATGTTAATTTCTTCATTTTTCATTAAATCAACAAGTTTAGTTTTTTCTGAATTAATGACTTTTCCTCGTAATGGGAGAATCGCTTGAAAACTACGATCACGTCCAGATTTGGCACTCCCTCCCGCAGAATCCCCTTCAACTAAATAAAGTTCGTTAATTTCACGACGACGACCTTGGGCGGGAGTTAATTTTCCTAGCAATGTGCGATTGGAATTACTTTTTCCTTTCGCATCACGAATTGCTTGACGAGCTTTACGAGCTTCATCACGAGCTTTACGAGCAATTAAAGCTTTTTCAATAATTTTAGTGGCTTGGACTTTATTTTCTTGTAATCAAAAATTCATATGACTAAAAGTAATTGATTCTGTTGCCCCTTTGGCTTCAATGGTCCCTAATTTTGACTTAGTTTGTCCTTCATATTGAATTAAATTTTCCGGGACTTTGACAGTCACAATCGCTGTTAATCCTTCTCGCAAATCATTTGAATCCAATCTTGGATCTTTATCTTTTAAGATTTTAGAATTTTTGGCATAATCATTCATCGCACGAACTAATCCTGATTTAAAACCAGTGATGTGACTTCCACCATCACCGGTTTTAACATTGTTAGCAAACCCTAAAATTGTTTCATTATAATCTTCGGTATATTTTAAAGCAATTTCGACTTCGATTTTAGCACTAGTCCCTTCAATCTTGATCGTGTCAGTAATGGGAGTGAATTCTTCAGTTAAATCTTTAATAAATTCATTTAATCCGTTTTCAAACATATAGGCAATTTTTTTCTCAGTCGTTGCATCAGTTAAAGTAATTTTTAAACCAGAGTTTAAAAATGCAGATTCTTTTAAACGTTCACTAATTGTCGAAAAATTAAATTTAACAATTGGAAAAATTTTAGTGTCTGGTAAAAAATTAACTGTGGTTCCAGTTTTATAAGTATTACCAATTTCAGTTAATGGGGTTTTTAATTTCCCACCATTTTCAAATTCTAATTCGTGAATTTTTTTATCACGATAAATCGTTACTTTAAATTTGCTTGACAAGGCATTAACAACACTTGAACCAACTCCATGCAGTCCTCCTGATGTTTTATACCCACCATCACCAAATTTTCCTCCAGCATGTAAAATACTGAAAATAACTTCAGCAGCACTTTTGCCCGTTGAATGCATTCCTGTTGGCACACCACGTCCATTATCTGAAACTGTAACTGATCCATTTTTTTCTAAAACCACATCAATTTCCGTCGCGTGGCCTGCCAATGCTTCATCAATTGAATTATCAACAATTTCTCAAACTAGATGATGCAATCCACGCACATCAGTTGAACCTATATACATTCCAGGACGTTTACGAACAGCTTCTAGTCCTTCAAGAACCTGAATACTTTTCTCATCATAAGTATTTGTAACTTTTGCCATAAATCTCCTTTTTTAACATATTAATTATAAAGTAATATTTTTAAAGTGAAAATGAAAAAGTGGTATTTATCCACTTTTCAACAATTACTTGTTCTAATTAATTTAAATTTTCATTATTTTGTTGTATTCTCATTTTGCTATTTGGATAAAAAAATCATTTTAAATTCTCATATTTTGTAAAGCTACTGATCATCATTAAAGTTGCTATACCAGCAATTACCATTCCTGTAATTAAAAGGTGCATCACAATTGTTTTAGAAAAAATGACTAATTGAAAAGCATCAAAATTCAAAGTTGGAATTGGAATCACAAAAATTTCTAAATTGTCCAAATCACTAAAAATAATGACAACAAGAATTAATAAAACAATGGCAAACATAATTCTTGAGAGACAAATAAAATTGCCTTTAGTTATAAATTTTTTAAATTGCCATTGCTGTAAAACAAAATTAATTTTTAAACTAAAAATTGTGAAAATCAACAAAACAATAACTAAAGTTAAACTGATAGAGAAAAAATCTTTTTCTCTAATAATGTTTTGTCAAGGTTGATTAGGTATTGAACCATTAATTAACAAAGCTAATAAAATACTAAAAGCTAAAAGAAATGAGATGGTAGCGATGGAATTAAATATTTTCTCCAAAAAATTAATATTTTTTTGCATAATTTCGTTCTCCTTTCGAGCCTGTTGGAGTTTGTTTAATTATAGCAAGAGTAACAATAAATAAAATAAAAGGGCTCACTTTTTGTTAAATTGTCAATGATATCGTAAAAATAAAATATGGACACTTAAAAAATTATTTTACAAAAGTAAAAATGATTTGAAAATAAACCAATGATGTCTAATCAACATCTTGGTTTATTTTCATAATTCTTGATTAATTATATTTTTAAAAAGTGGCTGCATTAGTGATTGTGATAGTGCCTTTGTAGAACAAATTATCTGAAAAAACACTAATTACAGCTGATGTTTTTTCTTCATTAACATTAATACTTAAATTATGACGTTTCAAACTAGGTATTTTTTCTTTGTTTTTTTCTAAAAAAAGATTAATAATTTCTTGCCCAATCATTCCATCATTTTGATCAATAGGTCATACAAAGTGTTTGATTAATCCAATTGCATCAATGTTCTTTTTGACAAAATATTCCATATTAATTTGACCAACATACTTATTTGAATCAATGATGTTAAATCTTGTTTTATACTTTTCAAATTTCCCGTTCTCATCAGGAACAGAACTAGAATTATTGCTAAAATTAGTCTGGTTTAACCCCTCTAATTTATCGGCATTTTGCGTTATAAAAGCTTGATAAATAGTACGATCTTGATTGTCTTCCAAAATCCCTAATGTTGTATCTAAATCTTTAATCGTACTAATATCTTGTTTGATGATTGTAAAAGTTACATCAACTGAACCTTTAAACTTTTTACTGTAATTGGTGGAGCTAATTTTGGCTGAGGTTTTAGTTGTTGAATTTTCTTCAATTCTAAAATCATCTTCAACTGTCCCAACAAAATCATTATTGAAATTTTGTTGTAAAAAAGCTTTGATAATTGTATCAGTCCTGTTATCTTCTAATAAACCTAAGGTTTTATCTAAATTTTTGATTGAATTGATATCTTGTTGACTTTTGTTGCAAGCAACAACTGTCACAGCAGTGGCTCCCACCATGCCTACACTACCAAGTAATGCTAATATTTTTTTCATTTTTTAACTCCTTCATTGAGTTTTTGACACTCAATAATATTTTATTTGACTTATGAAAAAATTGTTCTAAAAATTTTAAAAAACTAACACTCAATAGTGTTAGTTTAATGTTTAAATTTTTTGTTTAGTGTGCGTGATTAATAATTCTTTAATATTAATGTGTTGCGGAAGTTGATAAGTGTATAAAATAGCATCAGCAATATCACAAGCTGCTAATCCACCTTGTAAACGATTTTTATGCACAAGATAAGCACCTAACACTTCTTGATTAGTTGTGGTATCTAATAAATTAGTGTCAACCATACCTGGCTCAATTAAAATAAAACGCACATTGTTTTCCCCATTTTCACGACGTGCTTGTTCAGTAATTGCATTAACAGCAGTTTTAGCCCCATTATATAAAGCATGATCAATCGAAGTTCAACGACCAGCCACTGATGATAAATTCACAATCGTTCCATGTTGACGAGCATTCATCGCTTTCAAGACACAATCCATCCCATTAACAACCCCTTTAATATTGACATCTAATGTTGCATATTTATCGTCTAGGGATTGGTCAACATATTTATCCATTGGCATAATTCCAGCATTATTAACTAATAAGTCAACTGGACCATAAATTGCCTCAGCTTTTTTGATGGCGTCGCGCATTTGAACAATGTCAGTCACATCAACTTGAGCAGTTACTTTATGTTCGATGTCGAGTGCATCTAAAAGATGCACTCGACGAGCCATGAGTAAGACAGGATAACCTTGAGCGGCAAATAATTCAGCTGTTGCTTTCCCAATTCCTGAAGATGCCCCAGTAATGGCGACTAGTGGTTTTGTTGGTTTCATAAACTCTCCTTTAATCTAATCTTTTTGAGATAAGTTAATTATATCTAAAAACTTTAAGTAAGTTAAACTGGGATAGTTTGAACATTAAAACTAAAAAGTTGTGTTGGTCAAGATTTCACCAACACAACTTTTTAATGATTTATTTTTTCTGCTTCTTTTTTATTATTTCTTAAAATATCACGAACTTTAGTTGCTACTAAATCAATGGCAATTTCATTTCCATCATGGAATGGAATAATAATGTCGGCTTGTTGAATACTTGGTTCAACAAAAATATCATGCATTGGTTTAACTGTTGTTAAATATTGTTCAATAACATTATCAAAACTACGGCCACGGTCTTTAATATCACGTTCTAATCTGCGAATTAAACGAATATCATCACTAGTTTTAATAAAGATTTTTAAATCCCCTAATTTAAAAATCTCTTGAATTTGTAAAGCTAAAATCCCATCTAAAATAACAACATCAGCTGGGGCAAACTCAATTCATTCTTTTTCACGAGAATGAGTGACAAAATTATATTGCGGGACATTAATTTTCACACGACTTTTTAATTTTTTTAGGTCAGCAACTAATAAGTCCACATCAAAACTATTGGGGTGATCAAAGTTTAAGTTTTGTTTTTCTTCAAAACTTAAATTTGAAAAATCTTTATAGTAATTATCCATTGATAAATAACTAACAGATTTATCTTTTAAAATTTGGTTAGCAATTTTGGTCGCGACGCTAGTTTTTCCAGAAGCCGTTCCTCCAGCAACAATAATTAAAAAAACTGGTTTATGATTCATCTTTTATTTTCTCCACTTAATCCGTTTAATATTATAAATTAAAAACAAAAGGATGAACAATTTTAGATAAAAAATGCGAAATTAGCTTTAGTTTATAGAAAAAAACAAGCAACTTTTTTTGCTTGTCTTTTTGTTTGTATTGCAAATTAAGCAGCTTTAGTTTGAACTTTATTTGCTTTTTTTGCTTTTGGTGATTCTTCAACTTGTTTATTGTTACCTTTAAAGCAACTTACAATAGCAGCAATTAATCCTAATCCAGAAACGGCAGTCCCAGTAATTAATAAGATTGTTGCTGGAGATGTTGCTCCTAAAAGTTGTTTTCCATCAATGAAATTAAAGAAGTCTTTAAATTGTGTAAAGTCAACAATTGAACCCGTTACTTTAGTATAAATGATAATTCCAATGACAAGCGCCCCGACAACTAAAACCCCAAAAATAATAATAAAAATTATACTTTTTAGAATTGTTTTCCCTGATCTCACGATGAATACCACAGTTTTAATCACAAAGAACAATGCACACACAGCAGCAACACAAATAAATCCGATTGCTAAACCATTAATTAATTGTTCGTGATTAGTTAAATAGGTTTTTATTTCAGCCTCTGTTGGAACTGATGTTGCAACCAGACCATAAATTAGTAAACCTAATAATGTTGCAAACATAATGAAGAATGACAAAACAACAATAGTGTTAGTTAGTCCTCCCAATAATTTTTTAATAAACATATCTCTTTTCCTTTTCTTTATTACTAAATTATTCTAATAGATAAATTCTTAAAATAATTATTTTCTGTTATTTTTTTAGATTTTCCTATCTCTTTGTTAGAAAATATTTCCAAAATGCTTTAACAGAATTTTTGCATTTCTCTTTAAAAAAGAAGTGAACTTGATAAGTACTGTTCCTTATCATGGTCACACCTCTATTTTACAAAATTATTTTGTAGCAAGTTTTAATTGTTGAGCATTTGCTTTTAATTGCTTTCTTTCTTCTTTAATCATCACTCCTAAGCGAACTTCTTCCAACATTTCTTGTTGATTCTCACCTTTATAAATTTTATTAACAAGATTTATGTAATTATTTTTAGTGTTCATTAAGGTCTCGTGATGTTGTTTAGTAGCAAAAATTTGATTAATTAAGGCAATTGTTTGATTGTTGATTGGTAAAATTTGTTCATATTTTAATTGCATTGATTTTTGCACTTCCACAATTTTATTTTTGATCAACTCTAAGTGTTTTGTCAATTTTTCAATTGCTTGAGGGTTTTTATTTTTCTCTTTTAACCCAATTAATTTAATTTCTATTTTATCCATTTTAGCGATTAAATTATCATACTTCATATTTTGTTTTAAATATTCTTCTTGATTTTTAATATGAATTTTATCACTTTGCAAATGTTCAATTTGACTTAATTCATTTTTAAGAGTTTCTTGTTCAGTGTTGTCTACTCCATTTAAACCAATGTATTTTAATGTTAGATTTGTTAATCGTCTCATGCTTTGTTTGGTTTTAACTTTTCAATCTTGTTCAAAAAAGAATGCTGTAATCAAAAATGCAGCCAAAGTAGCAATGCCAAAACATAATAATGTGTAAACAATATCAATAGTTCCACCATTGTGTTCTGATTGAGTACCTGTGATGGTATTCATCACAGCTAAAATCCCTAATCCACCTTGTCTAAAGTATGGAGAACCTAACAACCCAAACACTAATCCACCAATTGCTGCTCCCACACAACCAAAAACTAGAGCTTTAATTTTAATTAAAGTAACTCCAAAAATCATTGGTTCTGTGACACCAAATAAACATGGAATTGCCGCATCAATTGATGTTTTTCTCATCATTTTGTCTTTTGTTCTGAAAGCCACACCAAGTCCTGCTCCCATTTGTCCAAAGGCAGCTATTTGTGAACCCATCATAATTGGGATTGAAACTGAAAATCCAGCAGTTGAATTAATTAGTCATGGCGCCATAACCAAGACAACTAATGCAACATGAGCTCCAGTTATAACTAAGAATTGTCATGCAAAAGCATAAAACATGACTCCAAGTCCATATGGGATATCGGTTAGTAAACTAACAGCTCTTCCTAAAATATTTTCAAAAATGCCAATCACTGGACCAAGTGCCACGAACACAAGAATTGTGGTAATAAACAAGGCAATTGCTCCAGCAAATAAGTTATTTAATAAATTAGGCACAATTTTATCAACAACAATTTTGACATATTTGAATAAAAAAACGGTTGGAATCAAGACAAAAATACTTCCCATCACTGGACCAATTTTTATTTTCATTCATCCGCCCCATGCATCAACAAGTGGGACACTTCAACCTTGAACAATTAATGTTGGAGCACAAACCATTAAGCCTAACACCGCTCCAAAAACTGGGTTTAATTTTAAGTATTTAAAGCCATTAATTAGAATTAAAACACCTAAAAACTGCATTGCTCCGGTTCCTCCAATGTAGAAGATTAAACCAATGATAAATGTGACTTCATTTCCTCCCCCAGCAAGTCATGCTGCTTTTTGTTGTAAAAAACTATTAAGCAGAAGAATATTACCACCACGATTAAGAATAGTCATTTGACTAATTGAAGGGATAACTTTCGCTAACACTAAAATTGCTTGTAAAGAAACAATGATTCCCATTCCAATGACAGCCGGAATCATCGGCAGCATAAATCCTTTTAAAGTATTCAATGTTTTAGTAGCAAAACTTAAATCTTCTTTTTTGACAACATTATCGGGATTAAACAGATCAACTGGCAGATTACTTTGATTAGCACTGTCTGCAACAGTTTCTAAATATCGATTAAAAGCATCGAAGACTTTGGGAACTTCCATCCCAATAATGACTTGTAATTCATTACCCAACCAATTAATCCCCTTGACTAATCCGTCTTTTTTTTGAGCCAAGAGTTCTGCTTCATTGACTAAAGCTTTATCTTTGATTTTAAATCTTAGCCGAGTAACACAATGATAAAGATCGCCAAAATTAGCTTTTCCTACCGACTGCTTGATATGTTATTTTTAAAAACTCATCATATTTGTTTTTATCTTTTTTCATAATTAGCTTTCTCCTTTATTTATAAAATTATTTAATGATTGTTTAATGTTCTATCATTTTGATGAAAATCATTTATTGAATAAATTGCTTAAGCCGTTCGCTTAATAAAAAATCATCTTTTTGTAGAATCCATCTTCTACCTCCTGATCAAAATTGAAAAATCTTAATCTACTTTTATTTTGTAATAATTAAAATTTTTAACAATCATAATTTGGAAATTGAAAACTTTTTTAAAAGAAGAAAGTTCATTCACATGACAATGTGAATGAACTAAAGAAATTTTAAGCTAATTATTATTTCGACCTTATTCTTCTTTAATTAAAAAATGGTCTATCACTTTCATGTCAATTTTTGTTATTACTAAAAAAGTTTTTTCAATTAACTTTTGCAACATCTCAATTAGAAAGACCTTGATTAAATGCATGAGCATTATCAAACATGTAGCCCATATTGGTCACATTGCTGGTATCTCATTTTCCTAGATCTTGATTAAATGATATCGCAGTTGAAAATATATCCCCCATATTAGTCACACTGAGAGTTTTTCAATCAGAAATATCTTGATTGAATTTTAAAGCTTTTAAAAACATTGACCTCCTGGTGGTGACACTTGCAGTATTTCATTTTGCAAGATTACCATTAAATTGCTTAGCATAACAAAACATAAAGCTCATATCAGTTACTTTTGATGTATCTCATTTTGCAAGATCGCCTACAAATGCTTTCGACCCTTGAAACATTGCTGACATATTAGTAACTTGTGAGGTGTTTCAATTTGCAAGTTCACCATTAAATGCAGATGCACCAGAAAACATATGTTTCATCGTGGTAACTTGTGAGGTGTTTCAAGCAGATAAATCTTGGTTAAATGCTGATGCATCATAAAACATCGATGTCATATTCGTTACTTGTGATGTATCTCAAGTAGATAAATCTTGATTAAATGCTGATGCTTCAAAAAAGACACTGCGCATATTAGTTACTCGCGATGTATCTCAAGTGGATAAATTTTGATTAAATAATGTTGCAGAAGCAAATAAACCTCGTAAACTAGTTATTTGTGGGTTAAGATAACTAGGCACTTTTTCAATCGTTGTCTTCATTAAAGATTTTTGAAAAATCTTTTTCATTTTCTAATATTAGATCTAGACCTTGTTCAAAAGAATCTTTTGGTTGTTTTTTCATGTGTTATCTCCATTCTTTACTATTAACTTACTACGAAGTTAATGTTATGTTTGGAATTTACACAAAATTCTTTACAGACCCTCTTATGATAAAAAAATGTTTTTTTTCCTGTATAAATGTTTTTAAAAATTAAAGTGGAATAATATTTATGTAACTTTATGTTATTACCGTTTCAAAATTAACTTATTTTTCCATAACATAAAACTATGATATTTCTTATTTTAAAAAGGAGAACTCTTATGAAAACTTTATTAATAACCTTAATGCTAAGTAATTGTGGGGTAAGTATCATTCCACCAACAATGAATGTTCAAAAAAATTTGAATTATTCAATCAATTTAAAAGATAAAGTAAAAAACTTTTCAGAAGAAATTGACAAAAAAAATATTGTGCAATTTTTAACAACAATTGCATATTATTATGTTAAAGAAGCATTCTATCAAAACACTTATGATGATTTACAAATTGGTGAATTAGCTTTTTCAAAACCAATTAACCTGTTAGGTGATGTCAGTTTAAAAAATGAAAATATTATTAAAAACATCAAAAATTTAATTCATGAACAAAATGAGGGTCTGTAAAGAATTTTGTGTAAATTCCAAA
>NZ_JADH01000009.1 GCF_000518285.1 Williamsoniiplasma lucivorax ATCC 49196
TTTTTTTACTTGACGGTTTCAACGTAGAATACTATCTCTGCTAATATTGTATTTTTTAGCAATAGTAGAAGCATTAGAACTTGATAATTCAGATAATATTTTAATTTTTTCTTCTTTTGTTCATTGTTTTGCCATATAAAAAACATCCTTTCTAAAGTATTTTATTACACAAAAATGTTGTTTTTTTGTGTCTACTTTATTTTAGATGTTCATTAAAGCAAAGTTATTTTTTTAAATTTTGAATGCTTAACATGTTGATGTTTTTATTCATTTGGTGAAACTTAGTTTCATATTCGGTGGGAATGTTGTTCACTAACAATTGCTCATCATCATATAAATCATCAGTTTGCACAATTAATTTTCAGTTGGGGCGTTGGGTGATTTGTTCTAAACTAAAAGCAAATAAGCCATCATTATCAGTTTTGAATTGTAAAATGCCATTTGGTTTTAAAATTTGGGCATAGATATCTAAAAATCCCGTGTAAGTTAATCTTTTTTTAAAGTGTTTAGCTTTTGGTCATGGGTCAGAGAAATTTAAAAAAAGATGATCAACACTATTTTGTTCAAACATTAATAATAAGTTCTCAGCAAACTTGTTTAAAAACTTAAGATTTGTCATCTTTTCTTCACCAAGTGTTTGGATTGCTCTTTTTAAAGCTACTCCCACAACTGTGGTTTCTTTTTCCATTGCAATGTAATTAATGTGCGGATTTTGGATTGCATTAGCAATAATAAATTGTCCTTTACCAGCACCAATTTCTAAATAAATTGGGTTGTTGTTACCAAAAAAGTTTTGCGCATTAATTTTTTTATTTTCATTTCAGTCAATTAAATATTGGGCATGCTTTTTTAAAAAATCATGCGTTCATTGTTTATTTCTTAATCGCATAACAAACCTTAAGCAAAGACTAATCCTAAACCAAAAAAGACTGAAATCGTAATAATATCTAAAACCAAAGTAATGACTGGTCCGCTTGCACTTGCTGGGTCCAATTTAAAAGCTTTAGCAATAATAGGAGACATTGTCCCAATCACACCAGCCACAATAATGGAAATGGCGATTGTGATTGATGAAGTACCAAACACTTCTCAAAATTGCAGATTAATTGTGCCAATTTGGACAATATAAACAATTAAGATACGCACCAGATTAATCACAATTAAAACAGAAGCAATGATGATTGTAATCATTAATTCTTTCACAAGAATTTTTTTAATCTCTTTTTTCTTGATCTCCCCCATTGTCAAGGCTCGGACCATAATTGAAGCAGATTGGGTTCCATATAACCCAACAACCCCGGCGATCACAATTGCCATTGGGGCTAATAAAACAATGCCAACATATGCTTTAGATGTTAAAACCATCTCATTAATATCAGCTAGATATAAATTATAAAAAACTGTGGTTAAAACTTGCGTAATTGTTCCAAAAATTAATAAAAGAACTAATCACAATGTTCTTGATTTAAACATTTTAAAAATGCTTAAATCAAAATAATTGAGTTCATCATGTTTAATTCCGGTCATTTTATTAATGTCTTCAGCAATTTCTTCATCAATCACATCAACAACATCATCAAAAGTAATCATCCCAACCATTTTATTCAAATCATCAACAACTGGAATACAAGCAGCATCATAACGTTTAAAAGTATTTGCTACTTCTTCTTGGTCAGCTTTGGAATTAACATATAAAAGTCTTGTATCCATCACATCTGCAATTTTAGCTTTTGGTTGATTAAAAATTAAATCTTTTAATTGAACAGTCCCTTTTAAATGTTCATATTCATCCAAGACAAATAAAATATCGACAGTTTCAAAATTTTCATGAACTTCGCGCACTTTTTTAATTGCTTTTTCAATCGAATCATCTTCTTTAACACTAATGAAGTTAACACTCATAATCCCGCCAGCTGAATCTTCATCATATTTTAAAATACTGTTAATTTCAGCTCTAGTTTCTGGGGAAACTGCTCTTAGAACTTTTTTAACAATTGTGGCTGGTAATTCATCAATTAATGAGACTAAATCATCACTATATAAATCCTTAACAATCCCTTCAACCTCTTTTGGGGTAAATGAAGTCATAATTAATTTTTGGATTTCTGGATCTAAATAAGAAAAAATTTCGCTTTCTTCTTCTTTGTTTAACATTCTAAAAACACGAATAATTAATTTATCTTCTAACTCTCCTAGAGCTTCGGCAAAATCGGCTTGTTGAGCAGATTTTGCTAAAGTTCTCACAGTATTTAAATTGTTTTGTTGAGCTGCTTGTAATAACTGCTCTTTCAGGTCGGATATTTCGATCATATGTCTCCTTTTAATATATTATATATTAACAAAAAAGAATGCTTTTTGTTTTTTAGTTCAGTTATACCTCACCTTTTGAACAAGAAAATAGCAAGCTATTTTTAAATAAGGTGACAATTAGGCAAGCAATAGGGTTTATCTTAAATAAAAACTCACCAACAAGTGGTGAGGTTATTTTCGATAATGGTGGAGATGGCGAGAATCGAACTCGCGTCCAAAATAGTTCATTAAAAGATTTCTACAGTTTAGTCAATTTTATAACTTATGAACCTTAACTAAAACTAACAAAAAGTTAAAATCCATTCGTGATTTGAATTTCGAGAACAAACAACCACGATATTGTCCTCTATTAAACTTGGGTTATCTGACTAGGTTATGAAGCTTAAAACATAACTAGCGATTGATCTGTATTAACTTAAGTTAATTAAGCAGCAAAAGCTACTGCCCCAGCTGATGCACTTGGCATCATAAAGTTTGCTGGCATATCAAAATTTTCTGATTTTTTTTCTGCGTTTATTTCGCCTAGAAGTATTATGGTCTACCAAACCACTGCTATCTTAAAACAAAGTTATCCTGTCGAAACCAGGACATCCCCGCACTATTATTATAGTGCAAAAAACAAAAACAAATTTATTCTTTTGAAAAGTGATAAATTTGTTTTTGCTTAATTATGAATCAGATCCGGAACTTGTAGATCCACTAGTAGGGGTTTGAGTGGTTGAAGTAGTCTTTGGACGTAAGAATGAGCCATCAATATCAAAGATGAATGCAAAGATTGGAAGTTCGTTTTCCTCATCAGACATAGTTTTTTGAATGGTATGACCACCTTCTTTATCTGTTAATGTATATTCAACTGAAAGTAGCACGATTCTTATTTGTGTGGCAGTTCGAATATTTGCTTCACTCATTTGTACTCATGTTTCACCATCTGTTGTAACTTGCATTTCTGCATTAAATTTATTTAACGTTATTTTAACGTGATCAGCAAAAGTATTGCTTGTATCAACTGCTAAAACTGAACCGATTAAATTAGTCCCTAATAAAGAACCGATTGGTAAGGGGATTTTCAATCCAGAAATTTCTATCTCTTTTTTAGTATCTTGATTAATTGCAGCTAAACCAAAAAGAATTTTAAAGATTTCAGCAGGTTTAAGAAGGCTTTGTAAAGCTGTATATTTTTTACTTCCAACTGTTTTTCCTAGATAATCAAGATCAAATTCCAATTTACGTTTAGTAGTTCCTTTGGTTTCTAAGGCAAAACTAAATTGTAGTGGTTGCCCTTGAGTAATCGACACACCAGCACGGCTTTTTCAACCTTCTAATAGATTGAATAAAATCACTTCTAAATTAGATGCAAAAACAACTGCTTGACTATTGTGTGTGATTCCTGTAAATGCTTCTGCATATCCATCTCGGTTATAAGAAGCTGGTGCAGCTTTTAAATATTTCAATAAATTTAAAGTAAGTTCTTTGTTATTTTGGGTACTGATAAAATTTTTAAAATTAATCAAGGTTGGCATTAAGTTTTTAATTAATTTTTCAACATTAGTTCGGATATCAATTTTAACTGTCATTTCTCCTAACGCTTGACCAGCATTTTGTCGAACTTCTTTAGTAAATGTAATTTCTTTATTTCAATCTGTCCCCGCCATTGTTGTTAATGTTGAAAATAAGCCAGTAATTGCAGCATAATTGGCATCTTGTTGATCAAAAGCAACTGGTAATTGTGATGGAATTGCCAGATTTAATATTGGACCTAATCCCGCTAACATTTCACCAATAGTTGTACCAGAAACCCCAGATATCGGAATTAGGTTGGGTATTTTCAAATTAGAAGCTCTTTTTGTAATTCCTTCTTCTAGTTGGTCGATAAAAGTTTTACTTTGTTTTAAATATTCAGAAGCATAAGGGATGTTTCACCCACCTACTTTAAGATCAACACGATCATATTTCACAGCAACTTGTATTTGCCCAAATGTAATTTCATTATCTTCTAATGCAGCAAAAGTATTTGTTGATGTTGTAATTTCTAATTTATCAATATTTAATTGTGGCATCTTAACTCTTAATCTTGCTTCAATAGCTTTTTTAACTTCATCACCAATTGGTTTTACTGATTGTTCATTTAATGCCACATTAGTCTCAATTAAAATTGGGTCAGCATCATTAATTTTATCTAATTGTCTGGTTAGCCCTTGTCTATTTGCTATTTCTGGGTCAGCAGGAACTGGGTTAACAGGAACAGCTGGGGTGTTAGCAAAAAAGCTATTTTTTGCCGCTATCAAGTTATCTAAAGCTCTAGTAGCCTCATCAATATTTGTGATTTGTTTACATCTTGCAATTAATGCTTTTAATGTCCCGGAATCTTTTTTAGCCCCTGTTCCTTTTTCATAATCTGCAAGCAGTTTCTCAATGTTTTGAATCTCTTTTTTTAATTCTGCAATTTTGTCATTTTTTGCACTCCCATTACAAGCTATGACAGTTGCCACACTACTTGTGACCACGCCGAAGCTTCCTAATAGCATTAATAATTTTTTCATATTCTCTCCTACATATGTACGGTTAAATAAAACCATCGCTATATTAATTAGCAATAGCAAGTTTAAAAAGCAAGAGATTTGACCAAAATTATAAAAAAAACCTCGACTTGAAATTTTATTTTTTTATTTTTTGAGACTTATTCTTTTTTTAAAAATATTTCATATATAATGGCTTAAAATTTTTAATACTGACAAAATTAATTTATTTTGTTTAATACAAAAATAGCAATTTTGTTTTGTATTTTTGGTAGCATTTTTGCTTCAAAAAAGTGGAAGCTATTCTTCCACTTATGTTTTATTTTTACAATAATTTTTGGCAACATTGGACTTCATTTATTATCTTTTTCATCTTTTAAAGAATGATTATTAATGCTGTTGATTTTGCTTTATTTTTTTGGGTTTAAAAATTCACCACTAATATTAAGTTTGAATTCAAAAACATTTCGATCGCTTGGATGCAGAATTTTTTTAATTGGATGTTGACCCTCATTATCTTTTAATGTGTATGCAACTGATTTAACAATAATTCTCATTTCTTCAGCTGTTTGTAAGTTTTCTGGGGTCAATTTTGTTCAGTTTTTATCATGTAAAACTTGAATTTCAGCCTCAAATTTATCTAATGTCATTTGGACATGATCATCAAAATTTGCACTTGTGTCCATTGCTAAAAGCATTTTAATTAAGCTAGAACCTAATAATTTACCAATTGGTAGTTCAAAATCTCTAATTGCGCCACCTAGTAAAGTAGCTTTTACGACACTATTTTCTTGAATTGCAGCTAAACCAAAAATAATTTTAATTAATTCTGATGGTTCAATTAACACGTTAAATGGTATATAGTTTTTGCCTGCAATTGTTTTTTCAAAGAAAGCAAAATTAGCTTCTTGCATACCAACTATGTTTAAGTAAAATTCTAATGGTTGACCTTGAGTGATTTGTTTACCATCCTTGTCTTTTCAACCTTCTAATAAAAAGAATAAAATCGCTTCGAAATTAGATTTAAACTCAACTTTTTTGTCCTTATTATCTTTAATGTTCTCAAACAATTCACCATAGCCATCATCATTGTAAGATGTTGGTTTAGAGACAATATATTTTAATAAATTTGAGATTAAGTCCTTATTTGGTTGATTATTAATAAAGTTTTTAAAATTAATAATTACTGGCATTATGTTGCTAACTATTTTTTCAAGACTTGTTTTTAACATACCTTTAATTATCAATTCCTGTTGGGCACCCATTATAGACAATTGGAAACTTGTGTTTAGTTCTAGTTTGATTTCTTTAGTTCAAATTTCGTTTGCGAAACTTTTTACCATATCAAATAAACCATGCATTGTTTTATAATCAGAATCTTGTTCACTAAAATTGGTTGGAATTTTTGTTGGAATTATTTTATCAACAAGCAAACCAACAAATTTTAAAAATTCGTTAAGAGATTGCCCTCCAACCATTGGAAGTGAATCTGGAATTTTAATGTTACCAGCCTCTTTAAAAATCCCTTGTTCTAATGACTGAATTATATCTTTACCTTGTTTTAAGTATTCAGAAGCATAAGGAAGGCTTCAACCATCAGCTTTAATAACTTCATCATTATATTTAACATCAGCTTTTAGATTTCCAAGGGTGATAACATCATTTCCAAGTTTTGCAAATTGATTTTCCTTAATTGTAATGGTTAATTTTTCAAGGTTTAAATTAGCTATTTTTGCTTTCAAAAATGTTTTTAAGGCTTGAACAACGGCATTATGATTTTGATCTTCCACTTCATTTAAAGCTATCTTAGTTGGAATTAAAAGTGGGTTATTGGCATTAATTGCATTTAATTTTTTACTAATCGCCCCTTTAATAATTTCTGGGTTTTCTGGAACATTAATTGTTTTTAATAATTTTTCTTTAGCAACTTTTAATTCTGCAAGTGCTTTAATTGCTTCTTCATTGTTTTTAATATTTTGAAATTTTTCGATTAATTGTTTGATTTCTTTCAAACCTTTAGCATTTGGTTCTCTACTTTTTTCTTGTTCTTTAATCATTTCCCCAATACTTGCTAATTCTTTTTTTAGTTCATCAACTTTGTCATTTTTTGTACCTTTATCACAAGCTACCACAGTTGCAGCACTACTCGCCACTACTCCTAAACTTCCTAATATCATTAATAATTTTTTCATAAGTCCCTCCTACTTATAATGGCTAGTACCATTGCTTATTACATATCAATAGCAATTATAAAAATCAATAATTTACGCAAAAAAATCAAAAAAAGTTAAGATTTACCCAATTTTTTTTAATTTTTAAGGATTTTTTTAATTTTTTTGAAAAAAAGTAATATATAATGACCTAAACTTTGAGTCAAAAATGAATTGTCTTTTTATCAATTTGTCCACGAAAAAACGCCAGCGCTAAGCTGGCGTTATTCATTAATAAAATCTAGACTTAACTCTTAATTTTATGTTTAGTTAGAATTAATTTTTGTAGCAGTATTTTTAATGAATTCAATAACTTCTTTTTTAGTCATATCACGTAAGTTTACTGTTTTTAATTTAACTCCAGCTTGTTTAGCTTGTTCACGTAAAGCTGAGGCGTGTTTTTGTAATTCGCTTCTTGGTTCAGTAATTTCAGCTGATCCATCAACTTTAGCACGTTCTTTAACATCTAATTTAGCATGTGCTGCAACATCAACTGGTTTTTTATCAGCTAATGTTTTTTCATATTTTTTAAGTAGATCTTGAGCAGCTTGATCTATTTCGGTTTTTGCTTCAGCTTTTTTAGCAACTGGTTTTTTGACAACTGGTTTTTTGACAACTGCTTTTTTAGCAGGTGCTTTTTTAGCAACTGGTTTTTTTGCTTCAGTTTTAGCTTCAGCTTTTTCAGTTACAACTGGTTTTTTAGCTTCAACTTTTGGTTCAGCCGCTTCAGTGATAACTGGTACAACTTCAACTTTTGGTTCAACTTTTTGAACAACCACTTGTTCTTCAACTGCTTTTTGCACAGCAACTTTGATTGGTTCTTCAATTGGTGTGTGGTTTTCTTCAGCTTTTTCTTTAGCAATTAATTTGTCAGCTTTAGCGGCTTTTTTATCTTTAGCAGCTTTTTTACTTTTAACGTCATCTTTAGTAAATAATTTAGCTCCTTCACGACCTGGCACTTCAACTTTTCCGTATCGGACAGCGAAGAAGAAGGCAAAGAAGTAAAGTGGTGCCATAATAACTGCGACCATTAAGATTCCGAATGCTGATTGTCATTTCATTGCTCCTGAGAAGTATGGAACAATTCCAAAGACGATGTAGTCAATGATTCCCCCAGAAACAGTCATTGAAACGTGAGTTTGTAATGCTCCTGCTAGAAGGAATGAAATTGACGCTAACGGCATATGTACTCCATAGAATAATCATGGCGCTAAGAATAGGAATGAGTATTCTAATGGTTCTGTAATTCCTGTTAAGAAACAAGTAAAGGCAGCTGAGAAGTAAATCCCCATAACATTTTTTTGGTTTTCTTCTGGCACAGTTAATCACATTGCGATTCCAGCCATTGGTAGTCCTAATAACATAAATCCAAATTTACCAGATTGGAAACGCCCTAGGTTTAGTCCGATGTTTTCTAATAATGTATAGTTAATTAAGTTTAACCCACCATTAACTTTATACATCATTGTTTGATCCCCGTGAGCACTTAACAAGTCATTACCTACAAGTCCTTGTGTTTTTCAGAAATCAATAATTGTTTGCATAGCTTCACTAGGTTTCATAGCAGCAGTTATGTTTGCATGTTTCGGCATTGTTAAGTATTGAGACACTCATTGTGCATAATTTAATTGTTCTCCACTTAAGAATTCTGGTAATCATGATTTATTTAAAATTGCTAATGCATTAGCATCTCATAATTTCCCAGCAGCAGTTAATTGTTCTTCAATGTTCCCACCAGCATTAGTTCATCATAATGGTGCATAGAACACGTGGTGTAGTCCAAATGGGACTAATGAACGTTCAGCAATTTCAAACACGAATGAATCAACACCATTTGGCAATGTTCCTGTTCATGTTCCAAATGCTGCTAAACCACTACCAATAATTGGTCATGTTAACATGAAAATAAATGATAATGGGATAACCATAAAGAAGGTTACGATTGGTACAAGTTTTTTCCCTTCAAAGAAATTAATTCCTGCAGGTAATTTTTTTTCTTTGAATTTATTGTATGAGAAAGCAGAAAGTGCACCAACAAAAATTCCGGCAAATACTCCTGTATTTAATGAAGTAACCCCTAAGTTTTGGGTAACTAATTTTTCTGGAACTTTCAGTCATTCTGATGATCCATTATAAAATAACAGTGTGTAATATGCTTGAATATCACCATCTTTTGGGTGGTGTGTTAGCAATGCACCTTGCATTGCATTCATAACTAAGAATCCAACAACAGCTGTTAATCCAGCAATTCCTGATTCTTTTGAGTAGGCTAAGGCAACTGACATTGCAAATAGAATTGGTAAGTTTCCAAATGCTACGTCCCCCATTGCTTTAATTGTTGAACCAATATATCACCCAGCTGATAATTCTGGTGTCTTTGAAGCAATTAATGCTCCAATTCCTAAGAATACCCCTGCGATTGGTAATAATGCGATTGGTAACAAGAAGGCTCTACTCATTGTAGATAAAATAGCCATGATTCCTGAACCACGATTTTTCTTTTCGCGGACAGGCTTCGGTTTAGCTACTTTTTCTTTTGTTTTAACGTTTAGTTTTAACATTAAAAAAGTCTCCTTTGTAATTTTTCTATAAAAGAAGTTATTTGGCTAGCATAGAAATTCCGGCAACAACAAGCATAATTCCAAAAACAATCAAAACCAACGGGAAGTTCTTTTTAGTGAATTCCCAAACTGATTTTGATTCTTGATTGTTTATGCGAAAGTTACTCATTCTTTCAGTTTGCTTTTTAATTCAAAAAAACAAACCGATAAAAATAAGTGTTATTAAAATACCGATGACTAATAAAGACAGACCAATGATCTGATTTTGGTTCATAATAGCTAACATCAAAATAATTTCCCTCACCTCTTATTAAAACATTTATCACCCGAAATAAAAATACTTTTTAGAACAAAGTTTAGGTATTTAGGCGTTTTTTTGGAAAAATTTATCGTTAACCTTAATAATATGTTTCCAATGTGTTAAATGTTTATCAATTGACTTATGATCTTCGATTTTTTCTAATACAAAAAATCGTAGATCATCAACTGTTTGATTTGTATATTTTAAATATTGAAGAAGATTATGATCTTGTTCAATATTTTGATTAAACTTGATTAATTCTTCTTTGAAGTTGTGAGTAGCAATTAATTTCATCGGAATGAAATCATCATCAAATGTTCATTTTTTACCAGCAACCATTAATAAAATAATTGGTTGGTCAACATTTTTTAAATGATCAATTTGGTTTAATTTGATCGCATCTCTTTGTCTTAAGTTGGTATATCATTTTTGTTCACGATGAGTTTTTGATAGCTTGGCACGCATTCATAATGATGAAAAAGCAAATCAAAGACTTGAGATAAATGCAAAAATAAATAAGATTACCACAATTAGCCAAACTCATCATTCCATAACATTACCTCTACTTAATCTAATTATATAAAGTTTTAGGTAAATAATAAAAATAAAAAGCTTTCATTTTTAAATTCATGCATTTAAAATTTCTTAATCAATTAGAATTAAAAACTACTTTTAGCTAATTTGCAATTTAGATTTGAAAACTAATCTTATTTTAAAGCATAAAAAAAGATTCATTTTACAATGAATCTTATAATTAAAATCTTGTAGATTTTATTATTTTTTGTCTTCTTCAGTTCCAGGTGTTTCAGGATCTGTGGTTCCACCTTCTGTTTCTGGGTCAGTTCCGTTTTCTTCTCCTTCAGTTCCGTTTCCTTCTCCTTCAGTTCCGTTTCCTTCTCCTTCAGTTCCGTTTCCTTCTCCGTCAGTTCCGTTTCCTTCTCCGTCAGTTCCGTTTCCTTCTCCGTCTGGTTTACCAGTATCTTGTGTTGTTTCTGTTGGACCACAAGCTACAACAGTTGCAGCAGTTCCAGCTACCAGCCCAAATGAACCTAATAATGTTAATAATTTTTTCATTTTATTATCTTCCTTTTCTTTCCTATTCTCTTATTCTTTTAATTAGAATAACCATTTGATTGTCTTATTTTTTTATTTTTTTGTCAAGTCAAAATTTTTCAAAAATGGAAAAATTTTCTAAAAAAAGGGCAAAAAAGGGCATTTTTTAAAGAAAAAATACAAAAAAAATGAAAAATTTTATTTTTAAGCAATAAAATTTTTTCATTTTTGATCGGTCTTTTTTTTGTTCTTTTTTGCAAAATTTTGCTTATAAAAACCTTATTCAATAATGAATAAGGTGCAATTAATATTTATTAGTTTTGATCTTGCGTTCTAAATCACGTTTTTTAATTGTTTCACGTTTATCATAAAGTTTCTTCCCTTTACCTAACCCAATTTCCAGTTTAACTAAACCATCTTTAAAATAGAGTTTTAAAGGAATAAGAGCAAGTTTTTTAAGTTTAACTTCTTCTTCTAATCTTTTAATTTGTTTTCTATGAAGTAAAAGTTTACGGGTGCGATCTTCTTCAATCCCAGCCACATAATTAGCATACTCATATTTTTTAATATGCATATTTAAAATAAAGCACTCATCTTTTCTAATTAAGATAAAACTACCTTCTAAGGAAACATCACGAGCACGAATTGATTTAATTTCAGGACCACTTAAAACTAATCCTGCTTCAATTTTTTCCAGGATTTCATAGTTAAAATAAGCTTTTTTATTTTGTGCAATAATCATTTCACCCATAAAATCCCCCTTTTTATTATTTTACTAGTTCAAAATCAATCGTGCGTTTTTTCAAATCAGCACCAACTAGTTTAACTTTAACTTTTTGCCCCATACGATAGAATGTATTATCAGGTTTAGTTAAAGTATAATGTTTTTCATCATAGACTAACCCATCTCCAAGTGTTGAGATATGGACTAAACCTTCAACCATGTTTTCTAATTGAACAAAGAACCCAAATTTTAAAGCAATGGAAATCGTTCCATCAAAGACTTGACCAACTTTGTTGGTCAAATATTCAACCATACAAACTTTGATAACTTCACGTTCACAATCAACTGATGTTTGTTCTGTGTCGTTAATAATTGGGCAAGCTTTGCTAATGAATTCTTCATTGCGTTCTAAACCAAATTCACGAGTATCATTTTGGATAATATATTGTTTTAAATAACGATGGACCATTAAATCTGAATAACGACGAATCGGCGAAGTAAAGTGAGTATAGCATTTTGATGCTAATCCAAAGTGACCAATATTTTCTAAACCATATTTAGCTTTTTCCATATGTCTTAACAATGATAAATGTAACAATTCATTCTGAATTGGGTCACTAATTTGATTATCAATTTGACGTAAAGTTTTATTTAAATTTTTTGGATCAATCATTTGGGCATTCGTTAATTTAGGATCAATTCCAAATGATTTAATTGTCGCATATCATTCCACCAATTCTTCTTCTTGAGGTTTTTGGTGATTACGGTAAACAAATGGTAATTCTTTTTCAAAAACTAATTCAGCCACTGCTTCATTCGCACTGACCATAAAGTTTTCAATTAGTTTTTCAGATTCACCAGTTTCACGAGCTTTAATTTCCACAACATTAGAGTTTTTGTCCATCACAATTTTAGCTTCACGAACGTCTAAGTTAATCATTCCATTACTTTCTTTAATTTGACCAATTAATAAATGAAGTTCTTTAGCCACATCTAACATCTTAGCCACTTCATCTTGTTTAGTTCAAATTTTGTTAGCAAAATATTCATTAACTTCATGATAAGTTAATCTTGCTTTTGAAATCATAATTGTTTCATAAACTTTTTTGGTCAGCATTTTCCCAGCGTTATCAAATTCCATTTCACAAGCTAGGGCAAACTTTTCAGTATTTGGATTTAAAGAACATAAATCATCACTTAAAATTTTTGGTAACATCGGAATCACTTTATTTGCTAAATATGTGGAATTCCCTCTTGACAATGCTTCATTATCCAGAGGAGTTCTTGGTTTTACATAATGCGAAACATCAGCAATCGCCACAATTAATTTATAACCTTGAGGCGTTTTTTCCACATAAATTGAATCATCTAAATCTTTAGAATCAGCTCCATCAATTGTGACAAGCAAAGTATCAATTAAAGAAGTTTGAGCTCTTCTTTGCATTTCAGCTTTTTCTTGAATGACAGGAATATTAACTTCTTCAGCATTCTTGATTGTTTTAAAATGAAATTCAGTTTTAATATTAAATTCTTCGGCAATCGAAAAAATACGGTCTGCTGCTTTTGTAGAATCACCAATAATTTTTTTTAAACGGACAAATAATTTGCGATCTTTAGCTTCTAAAATTTTTGCTTTAATTAACATGTTTGGTTTTAAATCGAAATCTTTTTTATTGACCATCACTGTTCTTAAGTTAGCTAATGTTAAATCTGTGGGAATAAAGTCTAAAAAACGTCCATCACGAGATTGAACAATTTCCCCAATCACAAATTCTTTATCACGTGTAGCAATTTCAACAATTTGGGCAAAGGTTTTATTATCATTACCATTTTGTAAAACTTTATAAACAACAACATCCCCACTAATCGCTCCATTAGTCATGGTTGGGGGGACAAAATCGTTTTCAGCATCAGGATTAGTCAAATCTGAAACAAACCCAAAACCTTTAGGATTCATTCTTAATGTGCCAGCTTTATAAAATGAATCTTCTAAAAGATAAACATTTTGGGTTTGGGTTTGAATAACTTTAAATTCATGATTTAAATCAATTAAAGCGGTATTTAATTGAGCTAAATCATGAACATTTAATTTGTGGGCTAAATTGTCAAGCGATAGTTGACAATGATTTGTTTTTAAAACTTTTAGAATTTCTTTTTGCATTGGTAAACCTTATTTTTCTACTATAAAATAAAACACTATTTTAAAACAGTGTTTGTTAATATGGAAATGATAATTGTTAAGACAAAGAAAATAATTCCTAGTGACATCATCCAAAGTGACATTGTGCGTTCGAAACCACGTTCTTTAGTGTTAGAAAACAATTCTTCATTACCACCATTAAGGGCACTTAACCCAGTTTGAGATTTTTTATTTTGTAACATCCCAACAATAATCATAATAATCGAGATAATCATCATTAAAATTTCAAAAACAAAAACAATAGTGTTTTCAGTACCCTTGCTTGTTTTACCTGATTCTGCTAAAAGATTTAAAAAGTCCATAAACACTCTCTTTCCTATTCATATTAATAATACTACACCCTCACAAAAAATAATTGGAATAAAAATTATCTTATCAAATCTTTGTCATATTTTTGTTGGTCGGGAAATTTATAAATAGTGTGTTTAATGGTAAAATTAACATTGCTAGTATAAATTTTTAAAATTCATTTAGCTTGTTAGTTTGTTGTTTACCAACAAAAAATTATTAGAAAGAAAAATCATCATGATGCAACATAACTCATTTTTAAAAAATGGAAAAACGATTATTAACACCCATTTAAAAGCCAATCATAAAATTATTGCTTATGAAATTTTGGCTTGGTTTGTGCTTGTGGTAGTTAACTTATTTTTAACACTTTTAAATGATCACATTACTATTATGCCTGTGACTGGAGAAGGTTATAAACAATCACTATCTTATATTTTAGGTTCAATTGTTCTGTCTCCAATTGCAATTGTTGGGTTTTCCATTATTTGTACTTCGATTATTGATTATGTCATTAGAAGAGAAATTCGTGAAGGTTATATCACCTTATGAATGACTTCAAGTATTTCGAGAACTCAAATCATGATGTCGAAGATTATTTTTATTTGATTAGTTAATTTAATGGTGCTAGCTCCAACTATTGTCCCAATTGTGATTTTTTCAGCAATTGCCACTGATGCCCACCTTTATATTGGTGATGTCTTTTTACAATTATTTTTATTTACAATTTACATGTTAATGTTTACTGGGGTTTTTGTTTTATTAAGTACGTTATTAACTGAAAAAGAACGTTTAGATAAGTTTGTCATTGGTGGAGTAATTTTATATGTCGTCGCCACAACGATGATTAATAACTTATCTGAAAGCAAAACTTTTGGGCACTTGCAATGGATGAAATATATTAAATACATTTCTATTCAATCACTCTTAGTCAACGTTTTTGCTTTTGAATTAGTTGTCAGTGACACAGAAAAAAATGTGGTTAAGCTCATCATGCTCAAACCACAAACGTGATGAATTATTACATCAGTTTTCATTAATCTTGGTTTGGGAACTGTGATTACATGATTAACTGTTTGGAATTTTAAACATAAAGAATTTATGATTTAAAATTCCAAATAAAGTGTAATTTGGTGAATCTACAGCTAAAAGTAGTTAAAATCAATTTAAGAAAAATTTAAGCGAAATAATTTTTCTTATTTATTAAAAAGAAGGAGGACTTTAAATTAAATTATGATTCAAATAACAAATTTAACGAAAAAGTACGGAGAAAAAGTCGGAAACTTTGATATTAATCTTTCACTAAAAGAAGGTGAAACTTTAGGAATTGTTGGACCTAATGGAGCTGGTAAAACCACACTAATTAGACAACTACTAGGTTTTATTCATTCAACAAGTGGAAACATTACAATCAATGGCTTTGATCCATGAAAAAAACGGGAAGAAATCATGAAATTCACTGGTTATGTTGCTGGAGAAATTAGTTTATATGATACATTCACCGGTTTACAATATTTAAAATTAGTTGCTAAATTAAAACCAGAAACTGAATGAGATTTTGTGGAAAAATTAATTAAACATTTTGAAATTGATGTGACCAAGAAAATTAAAAAAATGTCAAAAGGGATGAAACAAAAAATCGCCGTCATTGCTGCTGTGATGAATAAACCAAGATTTTTAGTTTTAGATGAACCAACATCTGGGTTAGACCCAGTGATGCAAGACCGTTTTAATGAATTAATTTTTAAATTAAAAAAAGAACATAAAACAACGATCATTATTTGTTCACACATCTTTGAAGAAGTAATCAAGCTTTCAAGCCATATTGGTTTTATTAAAGAAGGAAAATTGATTGAACAGTACGAAGTAGAAGATAAAGATATTGAAAAATTAAATCAAAAATTCCAAAGTATCTTCGGGAAGGCAGATGCTTTATAATGAAATTACAAGGTTTTTTACCAAGCAAAATCAAAATTAATACTCATTTAAAAAATAACTGGGTACCTATTTTAGTATTTGGAATTGTTTGATTAGTCATCACTATTTTTATTATGACTATTACTAAACTAACTTTATCTCATCTGCCCATCACAATTGCCCCAGCCGGACAAGTTGATAATGAATATAAAGTATTAAGTGATCCAATTTCAGATATGCTAGGAACATTTATTTTTGGAATTGTTGGCATTCTTTTCTTTTCAATTGTGACAACAACTATGATTTACCATGTCATTAATAAAGAAATGAAAACCGGAGAAATTAGTTTATGAATGACCGCTCCATTAGCAAGAAGACAAATTATTCTTTCAAAAATTGTTTTTGTTTGAATCGTTGACTTAATTATTTTAACACCATCACTAGTTTTTATTCTTATTTGATCATCACAAGCTATTGATGCCAAACAACATTTTGGTTTTGTAATTTTACAAGCAGTGATGTTTATTTCTTTCTTGTTCTTATTACCAATTATTTTTACAGTAATCTGTGTGGCATTAGTTAATTATGGTCGTTTAAGTAAATTTATCAATGCTGGAATTATTGTTTATATGTTAGCAACTTTTGTTATGATTATGTTAAGTTCAACTAAAGGTCAAATTACTAACCCGCTAAGTTGAATGGGAAATGTTAAATATATCGCCATTCAGTCATTAAATGTTAATATTTTGAACTTTTACCCCCTTACTCTTCAAAACCATTATCTAATCGAAGGTTTTAGAGTGGCAAAAATAAATTTATCACAACTTCCGTGATTCATTAGTGCTTTCTTCATTAATCTTATTTTATGTGCTGGATTGGTTTATTTAACAATTTGAAACTTTAACAAAAAAGATTTAGCTTTATAATTAAAAAACTTGTTTGCAATCAAACAAGTTTTTTTATTCCTCTAAAAGGTCGATTACTTTCACTTCTAATCCTTGTGCTAATTTCACCAAGGATTGCATTGAAAGATTACGTCTCGCACATTCAATTGCTGAAATATAGTTTTTATTTAAACCAGATCGAAATGATAATTCCTCTTGACTAATTTGTTGTTGATGACGAATTTTTTTCACATTGTCAGCAATGATTTCTAAAATATTTGGATGTTCATTTTGCATGTCTTTAAACCTCTGAAATTTTTTCAATTGTTCTAAAAATATTACTTACCCCAGATTTCGTGATTTTATAGCCTTTATTGTGCATTTCTTGTTCTAACTCAACATAAGACATTTCTGGGTTCTCAAGCCTTAAATTAGCTAGTGTTTTAGCTTTATCAGACAATTCGCTGAATAAACCTTTGTGCTTTAATCAATTAATTTGTTTAATTTGTTTTTCGGCAGTGATTAAAGTTTTCGTTTGGTTAGAAATATCAATGTTTTGAATACGATTAATGTTATTTAAAAGGTCACGAGAAATTCTTTCATTTTCAAATGCCATCACAGAAACTGGGGCATCAATTAATTTAATGAAATCAGAAACCATCGAAGATTTTTTAACATAACATAAGAATTTGTTATCACTGCGTTGCAAAATCTTGAAATCAAAAGCATATTTTTTATTTAATAAGTTTTGAAAATAAGTAGCACTGGCTTTTTCTTTAAATTGCACTTCTAAGTGATAATTAATGGTTTCTGGGGAATTGACCGAGCCAATCGCAATAAATAATCCAGCCACATAAGCTCGTAAAAGGTCATCAGTTTTTAAAACTTGAGGATCAATAATTTCAATGATTTTTTGATTCTGTTCATCATAAACTTGGATTTCTTTTAAAAAAGCTTCGACATTACCAACTAAAGTGATTTGAAAAGTTTTTTGTTTTTTTAAAGCTTGTGATTGCACAATCGACACTTCAATTTCACCATGAAACAATTCTTTACACATTGAAAGAATAGTGCGGGCAATGCGATTAGAAATCGTATTTAACCTTAATTTAACTCCTGTGTTAGTGTAAATTAATTCAGCATTATATTTAATAAAACCACAAAGTAGTGTTTGTTTTTGAAGGGGTGTAAAAGAGTGAGAAATAATCTCTTCTTTTACTTCTAAAGCAAATGACATGATTTCTCACCTTTTTTTCTATTTATTTTTAGCTTCTAATTTTTCAAGTTTAGCTTTCGCTTTTTCTTGTTTCAATTTATTTTTATCACTAATAGTTGTTTCGGTTTTTAATACAATATTAGTTGGTGCATTGATCAAGAAATATTCTTTTTCATAAATGTAACCAGTTCTTCTAAAGAGTTGAGGGACCCCAATTTGGGTAATAATCATTCCCAACAACCCAATCAAGGCACTTAACCCAATCAGGGTCAATGACAATGGCATATTGTACATCACAAATAATCCATCTTGAGATCTCGACATCTCTAAAACAAAACGCACAACATTTCAACCAAAGATGAAGGCAAATGCTTCCATCCCCACTTTCGGAATTCAATATTTATCTGGATTATTAGCTTTGATTAAAGCAGTGTTTGTTTTTCATCTTTTTTGCAATTTGGAAGCTGATGATTCCTGAATTGCTTGGCTTGTTAAAATAAATCCTTCTTTTGCTTTTTCATTAACATTTTTATAGTAGGCATTATCCCAAACTTGTGAAAATGTTTTTTTGGTGTCTGATTTTAATCATGGAGCAATAAAGTGTAAACAAGTAAATCCTCAATTAATCACATATTGTCCTGGATGTTTTTTGGCTGGTTTTGGTCCTAATCATTTTCCAATATTAGGGATAATAAAAGTGATGATTATTCAAACAAGCAATAAAGCTAGTGATTCAATTAAGAAAATTGGTTGCATTTGTCAAACTTCACCTGTTGACTTATCCATGGCTAAAGTGTTTTTAAAAAGTCAACCAAATGGTCCATCATATAAGTATTGATAGTGATCAATACTAATTTGACTAATATCAACTGTCTCACCCCCCGAAGATCCAGTTAGCATCCCAACTTGGAATCATTTTGGTCCAGTTAGTTCATGGTTGAAAAAGTTACCTCAACGTCCAATAATTTGACCTAATAAAACGTTTGGTAAAATGGCATCAGTATAAGTTAAAAGCGAAACCTTCGTTTTTCGCCCGATAAAGAATAGGACGGGTAAACCAACAATGATTCCTCCATAAACTCCTCCATGAATTGACATTCCTCCATCTCAAAAAGCAAATAATTTTAAAAATCCAACAAAATCTTCAATTCCTTTATGATCGTAATTTAGTTTTCCAAAAAAACTAGCACCAAATAAAGAGGCAGGAATAATAAAAACAGTTCCAATTGCAATCGCTGAAAGACTTAAACCTTTTTTTCGGAATTTATAGATTGAATAAAGAATGGCAAAGACCATTCCTAAAGTCATTGTGAATGCATAAACATGGAACCCACCATAATCGGCTTTAATATCTGGTGTGGAGACTAATTTTCAATCCTCACCTAATCATTCTTCAAACATCGCATTGCTCCTTTTTTATTTTTTTCTTATATTATACAAGAACTCTAATGCCATTTGTCCTGTAATTGAACCGTCACCAACGGCTGTGGCAATTTGACGAAGTTCTTTTTCACGAACATCCCCAGCTGCAAATAGTCCCGGAATTGGTGTTTCTAGCTTTTCATCAGTCTTGCTGACATAACCTTCTTTATTCACTAATTCTAAACTTTCAACAGCTTTTGTTAAAGGGTTAGCTCCGATATATGGGAAAATTGCACTAACTTCTAAATCACGTTCAACCCCATTCACATCACGAATTGTAATTGATTCAACTTTATCAGTTCCATTAATTTTAGTGGTCACAGTTTGAAATAAAACTTCCACTTTTGGGTTAGCAAGAAAATCTTTTAAAGTTTGGTTATCCACTCGGAAGTAATCTTTACGCACGATAACATATAATTTGCTGACAAATTTAGTAAGGTAAGTTCCTTCTTGAACAGCAGAATAACCTCCCCCAACAACAGCGACAGGTTTGCCTTTATGAAAGGCACCATCACAAACTGCACAATAAGAAACTCCTTTACCATATAATTCTTCTTCACCAGGAATACCTAATTGATTTTCTTTAGTTCCGGTTGCTAAAATGACTGATTTAGCTTCTAAAATTGATCCATCAATACAATGGACTTCAAAATGCTTACCTGTTGGTTTAATATGTTGTGCTTCATTGAAAATGAATTCTGTATTTCATTTCATTGCTTGCTCATACATTTTGCTAGACAAATCTGGTCCTTGGATTGATTCAAAACCAGGATAGTTTTCAATTAAATCAGTTTTAACCATTTTTCCACCCGGGAATTCTTTTTCAATAATGACTGTTTTAGCTCCCCCACGAGCAGCATAAACTGCAGCAGTTAATCCAGCTGGACCTCCTCCGATAATTAAAACTTCAATCATTTCATTAGTATGATTTTTCATATAATCAATGTACCTCTCTATATCGATATGGTGCAATTCATTGCGCCATTATTATAATTGCAATACCTGCAAGTAAGATTAATGCTAGCACCATAAAGTCTAAAATTAAACTGTTCTGAATAAATAACTCTTCTAATTTTCTTTGGGTTTCTAGAACAATTCTAAGAATTAAATAACCAACAATATAACATCCAGTGCTCACTCCAGAACGGATGACTAAATATTGATTTGGATTATGAATTAATTCCAGCTCTCGGCTTGTTGGTTTGCCTTTAAATACTCTTGTTCAATCCCCAATTAGATTATATATCTCTTGTTTCTTGTTTGAAAATTGGATGTCTTCTTCACGTTCTGTTTTTTGCTTTACTTTGACCAAATCAGCATACTTGGCTGATTTGGTGGGTTGATTATTCAATTTATGTTTGTAATCTGTTTTGATTTTTAACATTTTTAATTTGTGGTTAGCTTTCAGTTTTTTTAAATTTTTTAAACCAACCTCTAAGGTGTTTTGCTGTTCAATTTCTTTATTTTCAATTTTGCGAGTCGCCTCTTCACTAGGAACATACCAGTAATATGCTTTGTTTCAAGCTTGATAAAAACCTAATTTAATTTCGATCTCTTCACCAGTTTCGGTTTGCACTTTGACATGTTTATATTTCACTGGTAATTGTGTTTGAACATCAACAAGGTCAGTTTCTTTTAATGTTTTAAATTGTTTGTTATACCAACCAGGATAACCTTTAGGTTGTAAATCTCATGGTTTTGGTTTGGAAAAGATGCGACCAATATTTTCTACACCAAAAGTAATTAGTACTCATATAAAAATGTTGGCCACACTTTCATATAAGAATAGTGGTTGATGGTAAACAATATCTTTCTTTAAGATATCTTTGGCACCATCTGGTAAACTTTCGAGATGATTTCATCAATCCCCAGTCAGATGGAATTCACTTAAATTCGGAAAATAAAATAATTTATTTTTAATTCATTCTGGTAATCAACTAAGTTGTTCATAACTCACTTCTTGACCCATAATTTCGTGATTAAAGAGATTCCCCCAACGACCAATTGCTTGACCAATTAAAATGTTGGGGATAATACAATCAGCATAAACCCACATTGAAATTTGGGTTTTTTTAGAACGAAGATAGAACCAGACAAAGCCAGCAGTCATTCCTAATAACAAACAACCAAATAACGACATTCCTGGTTCTCAAAAGAAAAAGGTGCGGTATCAAACCATGTTCGGAATAAACATTTTTCCAAACAGTGATGCCCCAAGAACTCCTGGGGGGACTGTGATAAAAATAGCTAATTCCAATTCTCGTAAGGGCACACCTTTTTGTTTAAAACGAATAACAGCTAAAAGAATCGTCACAGCCACCCCGATAAACATAAAAACAGGATAGGCTGGAATGACACCAAAAAAAGAGCGCTCAGCACTTGGATCACCATGTTGTGTAAATCAATCTCAATAGGTTGTTCCTAACATATTACCTCTCTCTATTTGTCGTCAATAAAATCTTCCATTCTTTGCCCAACTAATTCGACGACATCTTTGGCTTTACCAGTTTCTTTAATTTTCAATTGTGCGACTGCTGTTTCAATTAAATTAGCAATATTTCTTCCAGCTTTAACTGGGATTTTTAAATATGGAATGTTTTGATCTAAAATGCTCACATTTTTATATTCATTCCCTAAACGGTCTGTATCATCAATTCCGTGTTGACCAAAAGGAATTAATTCTATTTGCATATTAATTTCAGTTTCAGTCATAATTGCTTGATACCCATTAGTTCAAGAAACATCAACAATCCCAATTCCTCTCATTTCAATTAAATTTTGTAAAATCGGATGTGATTTCCCATAAATTTTATTATTTTTATTAATTAAAACAATGCGGTCATCACCAACAAACATATGGTTTCTTTTAATAATATCCATCGTAGTTTCTGATTTACCAATCCCACTAGCTCCAGTAATTAAAATTCCTTTACCAAAGATATTCACTAGAGATGCATGCATCTCTAGTTGAGGAGCAAAATAATCATCATATTCATCAAGAATTTTTTTAGTTAAAGTTGATGTTGAAATATCCATATTTGCAAACAATAATGGAAAATTTAATTTTTGAGCAACAGCAACTAATTGTGGGTCATGAAATTTTTTAGTTACGATAATCCCAGGAATCCCACACTTAATTAATGTTTCATATTTTTCAGTTTTCACAGCATCATCAAATTGCTGCATATAATGAAATTCTTTTGAAGATAGTAGGACAAGACGTCTTAAATTATCTGTCATTGTTTCAAAAAAACCAGCCAATTCTAAACCAGCACGGTTCAAACCATATGATTTGATTTGAGTGTGAGAAATTTTATCTTGACCAGATAAAATTTCTAAATTAAATTTGCTTGCAATATCACATAAAAAAAGTTTTTTCATTTTCGCTCTCTTTTCTTATATAGATTATACTTGGTTTGCGTTCAAAATTGGTTTTTGATATTTTATTTTACACGATTCATAAAACAATGAAAAAGTGATTTTATGGATAAAAAAATCACAAACTTTTGTGAAGTTGTGAATCTTATAATAAGTTTTGCTTGTTCTCAGCATCAATCTTAAACTGCTGATATCTTTTTATTTATTAAGAACATTAGCGATGTTACGCATGTATTTAATGAGTTCTTTTTTAGTCATCCCACGTAAATCGGCATTTTGCATACTTTTATGATTTGGTCCCACTAATGAACGCATTTGATTGGCATGTTTTTGAAGTTCGCTTCTTGGTTCAAGAATGCTGGCCGATCCATCAATTTTAGCTCTTTCTTGAACAGACATTTGACTTTTTTTCAGCATTCTTTCTTCAAACATTTTAAGAATTTTTTCTCTTTCTGCATCTTGAACAGCATTTCTTAATGCTTCTTCATGTTTTACTTGTTCTAGTCTTTCTTTTGCTTCTTGTTGTTTTAATTCAGTTGCATATTTAGCTTCTAGTTTAGCTAAATAATCATATTCATGTTGATAATTATTATTGATTGCTTTGGTTTCTGGTTCAGGAATAACTATCATTTCGGGTACTTTTTTAATTTCTGAATTATTAATTGCTTTGGTTTTTTCTGTTTGGTTAAAATTTGGTTGGGCATTAAAAATAACTTGAATTGGATTGGGATTATTATTTTCACCTTTCATTTCATGGATAACATGTTGATCACGATTATTTTTTGTGAAAAATGAAACAATTAATGCTATCAAAGCCACACCCATTGCTGTGGTTGCCACGATTAAAATAGCATAATTAGCTGCAATGTTATAAACAAAGTTTGTCGGATTAATATTGCTACCATCAAATCACCATTGATCAATAACTACCCAACTAGACCCTAGTCATTTATAAGGAAATGCCGAGCTTAATGATCAACTATTTTCCTTGAGCGGAGAAAACATATTACTAATTGTTCAACTACTGATGTGTGATGTGTCAATGTTTAACCACTTAATAAAAATACCTAGCAAAAGTGCTGCTAAACTGACTACTAAAAATATTCAAAATATTGTTCTTGCTATTTTCTTGTTTTGTTTTGTTTTATTCATTTCTTCATTCCTTCTTCCTCTAAGAATGTTTAGTGCAAACTAGTTACAATCTAAATGTTTTGTTTATTCTCACAATATTTTTTTCTCAACCACTTTATCTAAAATTTTACTGTTTACTGGTTTATAAATATGCTTGATTTTGTTTTAAATTTTATTTAAAACATCTTGTTCATCATTACTCAATTACATGTAATTGATATCAATCATTTGGCTCTACTAATTAATCAAAACCAATCTCACAAACCAATAGTTGTAACACAACTTATAATCATTATTAAATTGATAATACTACTAATAATTTCCTCACCAATCCTCCTACTCTTTGATTATATATTTGGTTGGTGTGGGTCTTAATTAACATTGAAATAGGAGAAAAAAAATAATTGTTGTTATGAAATCAAAATCAATTATGATGATTAGACAATATAATTAGAAACTGGAATATTTAAAATAAATGCTAAACTATAAAATTGGTTGCACCATTTCTTCATGAAACACTTGAATTGAAGAATTCAATTCAGGTATTTTCTTAAATGGCTGTTTAATTCAATTAAGTTTTGGGTTAATTCATTCTCATCTACTAGTAAAAAGTTGGTTTTTTAGGGTAGTATTTGCCAATTAAACCGTTGCCATTTTCAAAACAATTTTAAATTCTTTTTCACTCACTTAATATTAATTCTATATGCGTCATTTTTACATCTTATAAGATTATTTTACCTTTTTAGGTGGCATGACCAATTTTATAATTCAGTTCTTGCAACCCCAATATCTAAATCCCTATTTCTTTGTTAATAAAAAGCAATAACTTTGGATTTTATAATTAATATTGAGGGAGGTTATAAATAATGAAAAAGTTATTAAGCCTATTATCAAGTGTGCTTCTCATTAGTGGAAGTGTCGCAACCGTTGTTGCATGCGGGATTCGTATTGATCCCCAAGATGAAAAAAAAGACATCTCCAGAATCCAAATTACTGATGTAAAAGTGGGTGATCAGGAACAACATGTCTTGTCTAAAATCGGAACCAAAATTAAAACACTTTATTCTCAAGCAGAAATTAATGGCGATTATGTCATTGAGGGTTTAGAACTTTTGGTGACAAATAAAACCATTGAACAAGAAGGAGCAATTAGTGTTGTTGCTATCGGGGACCATTTGGTTGGTGGATTTATTTTAGAAATCAGAGAAAATGATTCAACAACAACCCCGTTGCCACCAAACCCAACTAATCCAGGTCCAAACCATCACAAAGAAGATATCTCTAAAATTTTAATCACTAATGTCTTCAATAATACAAATATAGATCAGGTTAAAAAAATAGTTAGTGAAGCGATCAATAAGAAAGCACAAGGTGCTATTTTTGGTCTTGATTACACAATATCTGGTAATCCACAAAAAAATAGAATTATCACTGTTAAAGCAACAAGTCTAAGTAAATGAATTAAAGGTGCATTTACTATTAATGTTAAAAAATCTGATAAAGAAGATATTTCAAAGGTACAAATTAATGATATTAAAGTTAAAGATTCTAAACAAATTGTTTTAAATAGAATTCAAACTGAAATAAGTCGTTTTTATTCAGAGGCACAAATTAACACTGATTATACAATTGATGGTTTAGATAACTTAGTTCAAGGTGGTGTAGTGGTTGATCAAGGAAGTGTTAATGTTGCAGCTAAAGGTGAACATCTAACTGGTGGATTTGTGTTATGAATTCGTGAATCAAATTCAACAACTGAACCAATTGGTCCAAATCCACCAAGTCCAACTAAATTACAAGATATTTCAGACATTCAAATTATTGGTGTTTTAAACACTACAACCATTAGTGAGGTTGAAGAAAAAGTGGCTGAGAAAATCATAAAAAAATCTCCAAATGCTAAGTTGAACATTGATTATAAAATTGATGGCAATCCACAAGAAAACACCATAATTATGGTTCAAGCAACCACAACAAGTAAATTAATTAAAAATTCATTTACTATTCAAGTTGAAAAAGTTGAAATTGGAACTGATATTAAAGATATCGAACAAGAATTAAAAAAAATATTAAATCCGCAAATTATAGACCCAAGTCAAATAATGAATCATTCTTGAGATAAAACAGAATTGCAAAAAAAAGTACAAGAAAAATATGAAGGTGTGACAGTAGAAATGTTACCAAAAACACAATTAAATAATTTCGAATCTCACCTTGATAATTGAAAATTCGTGGGTAATCGAGAAACAAATAATCAGCTTCCATACTATGGAAGTATTAATATTGAGCATCAATGATCGGCAGATAAAACAGAAAATGTTAGTGTTATTTATGATTGACTTCGCGAACAGATTGGAAAAAAAGATAGTGATTTTTGAAGTGCTAATGATTTACAAGACAAAATTAATAATCAATATGGTAAAGATCAAATAACAATTAGCCATACAGGAGACAATACTGATTTGCACGTTAGAGAATTTAAAGTAATTGGTAATGCGCAAAATAATGAAAATGCAAAATATAGTGGTGAGATTAGAGCATTTCAAGTTTTGGATAGAAATAACCAATCAAAAACAATTTATTTTGATGAAAAGGTAAAGAGCATAAAAGCAAAACAAGGTAGTGCCCCAGAAGGAACTAAAGAAGTTATTCATATTGGGTGAGATGATCTTAAAAAGGGATATCAAATGCCACAAACTATTTTAAGAGTTCCTAATTATATAAGCACTCAAATAATTGATTTAAGTAATATGTTTAGACTAACAAAGGAATTTAATGACAACATTAATTCATGAAATACTGGAAATGTTGAAAATATGGAAAAAATGTTTAATATAGCATATGAATTTAATCAAAATTTAAACAATTGAAATACAAAAAATGTCAAAAAAATGGTTGGGATGTTTGCTGATGCAAGAAAATTTAATGGTCCTATCGGAAATTGAAATACTGAAAATGTCGAAAATATGGCTGAAATGTTTCAAAATGCAGAAGTTTTTAATCAAGATATTTCAACTAAATTATTACCAAATGGTATTAAAGTTTGAGACACTTCAAAAGTAACAGATATGCATCAAATGTTTGAAAATGCAAATTCCTATCGCAATGATTTATCAGAATGAAATGTGAGTGGGGTCACAAATGCTATAACTTTTACTAATGTTGAAGAGTGAAAATGGCAATTAAGACCTAGATTTACAATTAAATCGGTATTTGGTGATGGGGCAACTGTTTTACCTAATTTTTCGAAGAAGCCAAACAAAGAAGATCTGATTAAAGTATTATTATATCTTTATAGAGAAAATGGTTTAATAAGAGAGAGTTTTGAAATAGCCAATATCAGTTATGGCCAACCCAGTGGGACCCCTGATGTAAAAGGTGGAATTGCATATATTGTCGGGGTTGATATGTATATTGGAGAACACGAGGTTATTTTTAATTACCGTATCAAATAATGTTCTTAATATTTCAATTAGTGAATAAAAATGTCGTAAAATTTTGTTTTAAATACTAAATTTATAAATGGAAACATGCTGTTTCCGTTTTTTTAAAATAAATTCGATGAACACGATAATTTACGATAATCACAATCGTTAATAAAGTTATTGTTTCTATTGATTTTAAACTTTAAAAAGCTATATAATATTTATGAGATCAATTCTCAAGAGTAAGGCGAATTATAAAAAAGCATTACAATACTTAACTAGTAGCAAAAACAAAAACTATTAAAATATATAACGTAATTATGAAATTTTAAATTTCTGTTTTTTACATTTATTATAGATGTGTAACACATGTAAATTATTTTTTGGGACAATCTCATTTTAAAACAAAACATATGAAAGGAAAAAATTATGAAAAAATTACTTGTTTTATTAAACGGCATTTTTGTTGCTTCTGTGGGTATTATACCCGTGGTTGGGTTTTCACAAAAAACACCCAACATTACCAATTCTCTAATTAAAGAAGAAAAAATAAATATTAATACACTTTTGGACATTACAGATCTAGGTGACGTAGCTAATGCAGAAATCAATAATTTAGAAAAAATTATTAAAATCAAAAACCCAAATTTAAAAAATGCTTTTTTTAAAATGAACATAACAAGTTCTTCAACTGTTCTTATAAAAGGAATTGATGAATATAGTGGCGAAGTTACTGTAACCTTTAACAATTTAAATCTTCCTAATCCAAATCCAAATGAATTAGATATATCTAAATTAATTGGGATAAAAAATTTAGGTATTATTCCCAATAAGAAAAACTCAACAATTAAAAAGAACATTTTAGTTAAAAACCCTGCTGCTGAAGAAGCTGAATTCTCAATGGAGATTAATGTCAATAAAAAAGAGGTTAAATTAGAAGGTGAAAATAAGTATTTTGGTGAAGTCACAATTAAATTCGATTTACCAAAATCAAAAGTCAATATTAATGAGATTTTGAAAATTGCAGATTTAGGTTCTGTTCCAAATATTGAAAAAAAGACAATTGAAAATTTATTAAATGCTAAAAATCCAGAATTAACAAAAGCTACTTACAATGTTGAAGTTTTGTCACCGAATGCTGCTTTCATTATAGGGTACGGCAATTACACAGGACGTGCAGAAATAAAATTTAACAACTTAAATCTAGACAAACCAGAAGATAATGAACGTGATATTTCTAAATTAATCTTAATAAGAGATTTGGGAGATATACCTAATGCGAAAGACTCAACAATTAAAAAGAACATTTTAGCTAAAAACCCAGGAGCTGAAAAGGCTGAATTCTCAATGGAAAGTTTAAATCGTGCCAGAAAAATGACATTAGAAGGTGAGGGCGAATACTATGGAAAAGTAGATATTAGCTTTAACCCATTATCAGTTTCTCCGAGCCCACAAAAAAATATTAAAGATGTCATTAAAAATCAATATTTAGGAGAAATTGGAGAAGTTAATATTTTAACTATTAGAAATGCAATTTTACAAAATAACCCAGAAGCTGCTAGTGCAACTTTCGACATTGTTTTAATTGATAATACAAGTGCAAAAATAATTGGAAACGGCCTTTATGTTGGAGAAGTGATTGTTAACTTTAAATCTTCACAAGCAGAAAATAATATTGAAAAATTAATTACAAAAACATATATAGGATATTTAAATTTTGCAAAAGACGATGATATTAAAGAAGGAATACTCGATAAAAACCCAGCAGCTGGGAATACAAATTTTGAGATTTATAACATTCAAAGTGATGCATATTCTGGAACTGCTAAAGTTCGAGGTATTAAGCCAAATTATGGTAATGTGATCATTAAATTTGATTTAAAAAAAGATATTAATGAATTAGCACAAACCCTTAAATGAAAAACTGATTTAGGCTTGATTTCAAATCCTACTAGTGAAAGTATTAAACATAAATTTCAAGTTATTAATAATATATTAGAAAATAATAATATTTCATTTGAAATTACAAACATAACCAAAACAAGCGCTATTTTAAAAGGTGTTGGAATTTACAAAGGTCAAATTGAATTAACTTTTATTAATGAAACTATTGAAAATGAAATTCAAAATTTAAAACGTGAATTGCAAAAGTTAGTTTATGAAAAGGAAAATGAATGATGGTATGGATACTCTTTAGAGGCGGCTATTAGAGACAAGGGTATAGCTCCCATGGGTTCTATAAAAGTAACCGAAGGAAGATATAATGAAAAATGAAAAACAAAAGAATTTATTTTTGTTTCAACAGATAATAATATATCTTTAGGTGAATTACGAGTTTTCCAAGTTTTGAATAAGGAAAATCAAACAAATACAATCTTTATTGATCCATTAACTGGCGAAATTAATGGCACTAATAGCATAATTCCTGAGAAGACTAAAATAATTGCTCACATTGGTTCATATAATACAGTAGCACATAAATTACCCAATACAGTTATTGAAGTTCCAAATTATATTATTAAAAAAATAACATCATTAAATTCACTTTTTAAAGATGCTCACGATTTTAATGGTGACATAACATTATGAGACACAAGCAATATTATTTATATGGATTTTATGTTTAACGGATCTTGAAAATTTAATCAAAACATTGGTAAATGGCAAGTTTCTAAAGTAATTAGTATGTCAAACATGTTTAATGATGCTTCTTCATTTAATCAAAACATTTCTCAATGAGAAACTTCAAAAGTAAGAAATATGAATTCAATGTTTAGATATGCTTCTTCATTTAATCAAAATTTAAGTAATTGAAATGTAAAACAAGTAAGCAATGCAAAAGAATTTGCCCTTGGAACTAATTTACAAGGTAATTGACTACCAAAATTTAATTTTGGTGTAACTAAACAAAATTAACTAATATAACAAGGGATAACTTAAATTTATTACTAAAAAGTGATTTTAATTATGATTTAATAATTTCATCACTTTTTTGATGGGCCACGTCTTCAAAGTTTTGTGTTTTCTTTTTATGCCCAATTCTCAGTTTTTTCACTTTACGAAGAATTGATGTTAAATCACCGTGTTTGGCACATCAAACTGTTTGTTCACGATTGCTCACACGAGCAACCAAAAAGTAGGTAACTCTAAATGAAACAATAACCATTGAAGCATATATTGGACATTGAACGATAAAGAGCAACGGTTTTGGAATACCAACACTTCCTGTGATTGAAATTCCACCTAGATATAATCAATAATAATGGAAGAAGCTTCCAACCGAAGTGATTTGCGGGCTTTTTGATAATATTAAAATCGGATTAAAGACCATTAAGTGCAATATTGAACATATCGCCATGTAAACAATTGTTTTAATAATTCATCAACTTGTTTTACGGTCTAAAAAAACCATGGCCCCCATTACACCATACATTACTTTGATAAACATATATCCAGCATTGAATTCTCCAGCTGAATTAATAATAAACCCAGTTAAATCAGCAGCCATAGCGTTAATAATGCCGGCAAGTGGTCCAAAAAGCATTCCTGATAAAAAAATAACAAAATTACCAATCATAAATGATGAGCCCATAATTCTAATGTTGTAACCAATAACATTAGTCAAAACAATACTTAATGCAACAAGCATGCCCATTGCTGAAATATTAAAAATTGTTAATCTCTTATAAGAAAATTTTTCAATAAATACTGCTCCAATAAAGAAGATGACAATTGCTGAAATAGCAATTGTGTTTGTTAATATAAAATACATTTTTACCCCCTATTATAAAATCATTCATAAACTAGTGGAATAAAATACAAACTCCCACAAATTAAAATGTCTTTATCATTGTTTTCGATCAAAAACTGTTTTCAATCCTTCACTTTATTAGCTATATTTATTTGACCTATATCTCAAGATTTTAGATGATCAAAATTAGTAATAAAAACTTTTGTGAAATTTTGCTTTAATAAAGCCAAAATTTCTTGATGATTTTTATGTGAACTGGAACCAAACAAAACAATTGGTTGTCAATTTTGTTTTTGCGTTGTTTGAATTAATTGAGCAATTCCATCCAAATTATGGGCTCCATCAATAACTCATTTGGGTGATGATTTTAATTCTGTATATCTTCCTAAAAAGGGGATTATCGTTAAATCATAATTCTTAATTTCTAAAATCTTTAATGTTTCAAACACCAATCCTTTATTGCCTTGTTGATAATAAATTGGATCAACAAATTTCTTAGCTCAGATAACTTTTATATCTTTAACTTGTAAAATTTTATCAATCGTTTTTTTGTATTTCAAGTTATCAATAGAAATAATTAAAATTGTTTTCGGTTTGACAATACCTAATTTCTGTTTCAAAATGTGTTCCACATCTGCACCTAAAACATCAGTGTGGTCAAGCGAAACCGAAGTTAGTAATGTCATAAGTTGGTCGGACATTAGATTAGTTGAATCCTTAACTCCACCAATTCCAGCTTCAACAACTGCAATATCTACTTTTTGATCATTAAAATAGAGGATCATGATTAAAGTTCAGATTTCAAAAAAAGTTAACTTATATTCTTGAATATCTTCTTCAATCATTGCTAAATATTTTCTTAAATCTTGATCACTAATCATTTCATTATTAATTTGAATTCTTTCATTGTGATAAATAAAAGCTGGCGAAATAAATAAACCAACTTTGGAATATTTTTGTTTTAAATTTTGTGAAAGTAAAAATGAGGTAGAACCTTTACCATTGGTTCCAACCACATTAATTGTGGGAATATTTTTTTCGGGATGATTTCATTTTTTTAATACTTTAGACAAATTGTATTCTTGAGCAAATCGTTCTCTTATTGGAATTAGTTCTTGATCAACTTTAATCATTTAAATACCTCTTTAAATATTCTCCAGTATAAGAATTTTTCACACTAGCAACTTGTTGTGGTGTTCCAGTCGCGACGATTTGCCCACCAAGTGTGCCTCCTCCAGGTCCTAAATCAATAATATAATCAGCCACTTTAATAAAATCTAAATTATGCTCAATAGCAATCACGGTGTTCCCTAAGTTAACTAATTTATTTAAAACTTCAATTAAACGTTTGACATCATCAATATGTAAACCAGTGGTTGGTTCATCTAATAAAAAAACAGTTTTGCCAGTTGCTTTTTTCAATAAGTAAGTTGATAATTTAACTCTTTGAGCTTCTCCTCCACTTAAAGTTGTGGCTGATTGACCAAGACGAATATAGCCTAAACCAACCTCAAAAATAGCTTGTAGTTTTTGCTTGATTTGTGGAATATTAAAGAAGAATAACAACGCTTCTTCAATATTCATATTTAAAACATCATTGATGTTTTTCCCTTTATATTTAACTTGTAAAGTTTCACTATTGTAACGTCGGCCTTCACAAATTTCACAAACTACTTCAACACTTGGCATAAATTGCATTGAGATCGTAATCACACCATCGCCTTGACAATGTTCGCATCTTCCCCCAGGAACATTAAAAGAAAATCTTCCTTTTTTATAACCACGAATTTTTGCTTCATTAGTTTCAGCAAACAAATCACGAATATCATCAAAAACACCAGTATAAGTGGCTGGATTACTACGCGGGGTTTTCCCAATTGGTTCTTGGGAAATATAAATCGCTTTATCGATATTTTCTAAACCTTTAATTTGTTCATATTTCCCAGTTGTAACGACTGTTTTAGAAATATATTTATGAATGCCTTTGTAAATAATATCTTCTAGTAGAGTTGATTTTCCACTACCACTAACCCCAGTTATACAAATAAATTTATTCAAAGGAACAGTCACATTAATATTTTTTAAATTGTTTTCACTAGCTTTAATAATTTCTAATTTTTTGCCATTCCCTCCACGAGCATGTTTGGGCACTGGAATTGTTAATTTGTGCGCTAAATATTGACCAGTAATAGAATGGTCAGCATTTAAAATATCTTGATAAGTTCCATTAAAAACAATTTCTCCACCATGTTCTCCAGAACCAGGACCAATATCAACAATTCAGTCAGCTTGTTTCATTGTATCTTCATCATGTTCGACAACAATCAAAGTATTGCCTAAATCTCTTAAGTGTTTTAAAGTGCTTAATAAACGATCATTATCTTTTTGATGCAAACCAATACTTGGTTCATCTAAAACATATAAAATCCCAGTTAGCTGTGAACCAATTTGTTTGGCTAACCTAATTCGTTGCCCTTCACCACCACTCAAAGTGGTGGCACTTCTTGATAAGTTTAAATAACTTAAACCAACTTCATTTAAAAAACTAATTCGTGAAATAATTTCTTTTAAAACCAATTCCGAGATTTTGATTTGGTTTTCAGTTAATTTAACTTTTAAAATAAAATCTAATTCTTGATCAATTGTCATTTCAGTAAATTCATAAATCGATTTTTCTTCAATTTTAATTGATAAAGCAGTCGGGTTTAATCTCGCTCCTTTACATCCTGTACAAGTAATTGAAGCCATATATTTGGTGTAATATTTTCGTGCATCTTCACTGGTGGTTTCAAAATAACGACGATTAATTAAAGAAGCAATCCCTTCAACATAATCAAATTTATCATAACGATTCCCACTAGCTGAAACCAGCTTAATTTCCAACTCTTCATCACTACCATTTAAAATCACACGCAGTTGTTTTGGTGTTAATTTTTCAATTGGTAGTTCTTGATCAATATAGTAATAATCACATAAAGTTCTAAATCTTTGTCATTCTAAATTATCAGTGCCGACTGTGTTTTTTAAATATAAAATTCCACCTTGTTTAATACTTAAACTTTTATCAGGAATAATTAAATCTGAATCAGCTGATAAATTAACTCCTAACCCATTACAAGTTTCACAAGCTCCAAGAGGAGCATTAAAAGAAAATAGTCTAGGTTCCATTTCTGGAATGGTAAAACCACAAGTACTACATGAATATGATGTGGAAAAAAACTTATCTTCTTTGTGTTTTGTCTTGGGGTAATGTATTTTAATTAATCCATCAGAATATTTAATTGCTAGTTCCATCGCAGCATACATTCTTGAATGAATTTCTTCATCATCACGATAAACAATTCGATCAATCACAATATCAAGATTATGTCTTGTGTTTTTATCTAAATGGATTTCTTCAGTTAATAATTTAATTTCTCCATCAACTTGAACACGAAGAAAACCTTCTTGTTCAAGTTTTTCTAATTCTGTTTTAAAAGTTCCTTTTTTATCACGAGCAATGGGAGCTAAAATATAAATTTGTTCATTTTCTTGAGTACTTTTTTGGACATTCAAAGTAATCTCTTTAATTGAACTAGCATTAATCACACCATGGCCATTAATACAATAAGGTACCCCAATTCTGGCATACAACAAACGTAAATAATCATAAACTTCAGTCACGGTTCCGACAGTTGAACGTGGGTTATGTGATGTGGTTTTTTGGTCAATGGAAATGGAAGGTGATAAACCCTCAATCGAATCTACATCAGGTTTTTCATTCCCGCCCAAAAATTGTCGAGCATAGGCTGAAAGTGATTCGATATATCTTCTTTTACCTTCAGCATAAATTGTGTTAAATGCTAAAGAAGATTTACCAGAACCTGATAAACCAGTAAAAACGATGAACTTTTCTTTAGGAATTTCTAAATCAATATTTTTTAAATTGTTTTCTCGGGCACCTTTAATAATAATTTTATTTTTACTCATTTTTGTTATCCATTCTTTTGTTGTTCTAATTCAATAATTGCATCCCTTAATGTTGCTGCTGTTTCAAAATCTAGTTCTTTTGCGGCTTGTAACATTTCAGTTCTAATTTGATCAATTGTTTGTTGAATCAATTCTTTTTTAGTTTTCACAGTTTTAACTGTATTAATTTTTTTCATAATTTTCAATGCTTTATCAGTTAAAACTGTGTCAGCTAAACTCTTGGTGATTGTTTTTGGTGTAATATTGTTTTCTATATTATACGCTTCTTGAATTGTTCTTCTACGATTAGTCTCATCAATTGCTTGTTTCATGGCATCAGAAATTGTATCAGCATAAAAAATAACTAAACCATTAACATTACGAGCAGCTCGACCAGTTGTTTGAATCAGTGATCTGGCATTTCTTAAGAACCCTTGTTTATCAGCATCAAGAATGCAGACTAAACTGACTTCTGGTAAATCTAAACCTTCTCTTAAAAGGTTAACTCCAATGATGCAATCATAAACCCCTTTTCTTAAATCATTTAAGATTTCACTACGTTCCAAGGTTTTTAATTCTGAATGCAAGTAAGCAACTTTGACACCACGTTCTTGCATATAATTAGTTAAATCTTCACTCATTCTAATTGTTAAAGTGGTGACGAACACACGTTCGTTATTCGCTTTTCTTTTGGCAATTTCGGCAATAATATCTTCAATTTGACCAACACTTTTTCTCACTTCAATAATTGGGTCTAACAAACCAGTTGGACGAATAATTTGTTGCACAAATTGATTATTGGTTTTCTCTAGTTCAAAATCACCAGGGGTTGCTGATGTATAAATAATTTGGTTTTGCAGTGAGAAAAATTCATCTTGATTTAATGGTCGGTTATCTAAAGCGCTCGGCAGCCTAAAACCATAATCAACAAGAGTTGTTTTTCTTGAACGATCAGTGTTGTACATCCCCTTGATTTGAGAAACCATAATATGTGATTCATCAATAATAGTTAAAAAATCTTTTTGGAAATAATCCAGCAAAGTATAAGGTCTTTGCCCTGGTTCACGAAAATCTAATTGTGCTGAATAGTTTTCAATCCCTGAGGTAAAACCAAATTCTGCTAATGATTCAAGATCATATTTTGTTCGTTGTTCCAAACGTTCAGCTTCTAATAATAAACCTTTTTCAACAAAGTAGTGTAATCTCTCATCTAGTTCTTTTTTGATATTTTGAATTGCCTTTTTCAACTTATCTTTCGGAGTCACATAAGCTTGGGCAGGATAAACTGTGATGGTTCTCGTTTTATTAATCACAGCACCAGTTAGTGTGTCTAAAATATCAATCATTTCGATTTCATTATCAAACATCGAAAGTCGAAACATCATGTTCGCAGTTCAACCAGGGACAATTTTAATAATGTCACCTTTAGCACTAAAAGTCCCGGGAGCATTTTCGATTTCATTTCTTGTGTAACCAGTTTGCACTAAAAAAGATAATAAATCACGTTTAGAAATTTGTTGATTTAGATTTAATTCAAAAAATGCATCAGCATAATCAACTGGATTTTGGCTAGCATAAATCGCGGCAACTGAGGCTACAACAATTGTGTCGTTGCGAGTGACTAGTGCATTCATTGCACTTAGTCTCATCATATCTAATTCAATGTTTTGACGAGCATCTTTATCAATATAAAGGTCTTTCGAAGGAATATAAGCTTCGGGTTGAAAAAAGTCAAAGTTCGAAACAAAATACTCAACACGATTGTTGGGAAATAATTCTTTAAATTCATAATAAAGCTGCATCGCCAATGTTTTATTGTGTGCCAGAACTAATGTTTGACGATTAACTTGATTAATCACATTAGCAATCGTAAAAGTTTTTCCAGTTCCAGTTGCACCAAGTAAAACTTGGTGCTTTTTGTTTACTTGCAAACCAGCAACTAATTGCTCAATTGCTTTTGGTTGGTCACCAGCTGGTTGATGTTTGGAAATTAATTCGAATTTTTGATTTTGTTTAAACATTACACTTTCTCCTTTCTAAAATTCAAAATTGACTAGAAATATTTCCTAGTCAAGATATAGAAGGTTAACCTAACCTAGTTTTACTAATCACATCTTCTTTTTCAGATTGTTTTTTCTTAGTTCTAACTTTTTTAGCAGTTGGTGGTCGGTCATCATCACCATCAGCTCGCATGATTGCCATTTGTTTAGCAACATTAGTTAAAATTTCTTTAACAAAATTTAAACTCATAATCACTTCTTCAGTTTTTGGTTCATCCGGATTGGCCATCATTTTTTCAAAATTTTCTTCAACTTCTTGGACAGTCATTTTATTAAAGTCTTTGATGTTGATTGCTTTCGCCATTTCTTCAATTTGGGTTTGCGTAATTTCGACTTCTTGACGTTTTTGATTAGTATCAAGTTTTTGTCCAGTTCGGCGTTCAATTTCAATTAACAATCCTAATAAAATATCATGGTGTAAAGCTAGTTGTTTTTGCACTTCATGATTACCTTCATTCGCTTCCATCAATTCGGTAAATTTCTTATTTAAATCTTCACGATTTAAATGGTCTTTTGTTAAACCATTAGTTTCGAGAATTTGGTCAATATCACGATCAGTGATATGGATTTCTTCTTGTGGTTCTGGTTCAGCATCTTCACGAATCACGATTCGTGATAATTTATCAACAACTTCATAAGCAATTGCAATTTTGGTTTTATTAAACAAGGTTGTGGCTTGTTCAATGTATTCAGCTAAGGGGTTATTTTGGGCATATTGTTGTAAATAAATTCCTGATCGTAATTTTGAAGCAATGTTAATATGTCTAGTTCAATATTCATCAAAAGCATTCAGAATAGTTTGTCTTTCCATTGGAAGAACAACATCTTCTGGAACATCAGCAACTCTATTTTTATAAAATTTCATCATTTCTTCAGCAATTTCTTTTGCTAAAGCAAGATTTTCTTTGTTTTCAAAATCACTAATTTTGAAAACACCATGAGCGACGAAATTGCCATCAAGAGCTTTAAGTAAAGCTTGGGTATCAATGGTTTTTTCACCACGTACAGTTTTTGAATTTTTAATGATTAATTCATAAGCAGTCGTAATTTGGAATTTCTTAATGACTGGTTTTTGGTCTTGAGCAAAAAGAATTTCATCACGTTGTGCATACATTGCTTCACGTTGTTGGGCCAAAATATTATCGTAATCTAAAACATCTTTACGTTGATCGAAGTTCATTCCTTCTAATTTCTTTTGAGCATTAGTGACAGATCTGGTAAACATTCTGGAATCAATGTGGTCATCACCTAAACTTTTTAGTCTTTCTCTTAATTTAGGAGTGGTGAAACGGACCATCATATCATCTTCCATTGAAATATAGAATCTTGATTTTCCAGGATCACCTTGACGTCCAGATCTTCCACGTAATTGGTTATCAATGCGTCGGGCTTCATTTCGTTCCACCCCAAAGACATATAATCCACCTAAACCTTTAACTTCTTCACTTAGTTTAATGTCGGTTCCACGACCAGCCATGTTAGTTGATAAGGTGATTGCTCCCCTTTGACCAGCTTTAGCGACAATTTCAGCTTCTCTTGAATGGTTTTTGGCATTAATCATTTCAAATTTTAAACCAGCTTTTTCTAAATAGTGGGAAATTTGTTCAGATGACTCAACTGAAGTTGTTCCAATCAGAATCGGGTTACCAATTTCGTGAATCATTTTAACATCAGCTACTAATTTTTTTAAAGCTGCATGTTTGGTTCCAAAGGTGAAATCATTTTCATCTTTTCGAATCACTGCACGGTTTGTTGGTGTACAAATCACACGAGTATTATAAATTTTAATAAATTCTTCTTCTTCAGTTTTAGCAGTTCCGGTCATCCCTGAAAGTTTTGCATATAAACGATAAAAGTTTTGGTAAGTAATTGTGGCAAGTGTTGTTGTTTCTTCTTCAATTTCCACGTGTTCTTTAGCTTGTAAAGCTTGTTGAAGGCCATCAGAATATGAACGTCCTTCCATGATTCTTCCTGTAAATTGGTCAATTAAAACAATTTCATTATCACGAACTGTATATTCAACACCTTCTTTAAAAGTAAATTGTGCTTTCAAAGCATTCATAATTAAGTGAAATAATTCAGTATTATTAATATCAAAAAGATTATCTAAAGAGAAGTATTCTTTGGCTTTTTGCATTCCTTGTTCAGTTAAAAAAACTTGTTTTGATTCTAAATCAATATCTAAGTCTTCTTTTAATTTAACTGTGGTAGAAAATTTATCAGCAATTTCATACATGTTTTTACGGTCACTATATCCACCAGAAATAATTAACGGGGTTCTTGCTTCGTCAATTAAAATTGAGTCAGCCTCATCAATAATGGCAAAGTTCAAACCTCTTTGAACTTTGGCACTTGGATCTTGGGCCATGTTATCTCTTAGATAATCAAACCCTAATTCAGAGTTGGTTGTATATGTAACATCTTGGGCATAAGCTTCTTTTTTCATTGATTTAGGTAAATTAGCACCATTCAATCCGACAGTAATTCCTAAAAGGTTATAAACTCTTCCGTTGATTTCACTATCACGTTGAGATAAGTATTCGTTAACAGTCACAATGTGCACACCTTTACCAGTTAAAGCATTTAAGTAAGCTGGAAATAAACCAGTTAAAGTTTTACCTTCCCCAGTTCTCATTTCTGCAATATCTCCACTATTTAAAATAATTGCCCCAATCAATTGCACTCGGTAAGTATTCAATCCTAAAATACGCTTCGCTGCCTCACGAACCACTGCATAAGCTTCCACTAATAAATCATCGATGTCTTCACCATCGCTAATTCTTTGTTTAAATTCTTCAGTTTTAATTTTAAAATCTTCATCGTTTAAAGCTGCCATTTTTGGCTCTAAGGCCAAAATTTGATCAGCAACTTTACCAAAGCGTTTAATTCATCTTTTATCACTTGCCATTATTAATATCTCCAATCATTATTTAATTATAAAATAATTAAGTAAAATATTCATTAAAAGGAGAGACTATGTTGGTGATTAAGAACGATTTTTATACAAATACTTCTGAAATTAAAAAATCTAAATTTATTACAATCATTGGCAAAGTTACTTCTCGAAATGAATTAGACCAATTTTTAAAAACATATTCCCAACAAGATGCCACCCATAATTGTTATGCTTATAAAATTGGGATTACTTTTCCTATCATCGGGATGAGTGACGATCATGAACCAAGTGGGGTGGCTGGTAAGCAAATTTTAAATGTTATTGAAAAAAATAATTTAACCAATCTTTGTATTTTAGTCGTCCGTTATTTTGGGGGCATTAAACTGGGTGCTGGTCCACTAGCTCGTGCTTATAGTCAAGCAGCAAGCAAACCAATCAAAGACATCGAATTAATTGAAATGGTCAAAGGTTTTGCATATCGTGTTGATGTCGGGATTACTGATTTAAAAAATTTAGAAAATTTTTTAAGAAGAGCAAAAATTGAAGTTTTGACTCGTGAATTTGCTGAACATGTCACTTTAAATTTTCATTATCAAAATGACCGACTTTTTGATAATGAAAATTTCAGTTTAATTAATTTAGAAATTATGAGTATTTTCTTACAATCAGCCAACTAAAAAGGTAAAATAAATTCAGATAAGGATTTTAAACCTTATCTATTGATTAGGGGTTTTCTTGTGTATGCCTTTAATTTAAATCAATGAGATTATAGTCTTGTTGAAATATTTAAAGGTAGATACTTTATGTTGGGTATTGAACTTTTAAATAATTTATTATAAGTTGATAAAGTTCACCAATTTAAAGAAGAAAATGACATCTAATGTAGGGGGTCAAAACTATAAATTAGTCTTTAAAACATTAAAGTAATGTTAATTTAGTTATGAGAAAAATGAAAAAAATTTTTCATAATTAAAAATAACAAAGAAGTTTAATTTAGTTAGGAAAGTACTTTCATTTTCAATTAAAGTGATACAATATCATAGTAAGGAAGCAAAATGATAATAGACAATGAACAACGTACGATTTTACTAATCGACGGGTATCATTTATTACATAAAGGATTTTATGGATCATTAAAACGTAAAACTCTTGCCGTTAACAGAGATGGTGTTCCAATTAACGCCATCTACACATTTGTAGCCAAAATAAATAGCTTAATAGAGATGGGAATTTACCACACTATCATAGTGACCTTTGACGTTGGAAATGGATGCTGAAGACGCGACTTATATCCTGAATACAAAGCCAAAAGAAAAGATACTCCAGAGGAATTAATTCCGCAAATGCAAATAATAAGAGAGTTTCTAACAGCAGCAAGAATTCCGTGATATGAAAAAGAAGAATATGAGGGTGATGATGTGATGGGCACAATTGTGAACATTGCATGCAAACTCGGTTATAATGTACACATTCTTTCAAACGATAAAGATACTTTTCAATTAGTAAGCGACAATACAAAAATTATTACAAGAACAAGTAAAAAAGAAAAACCAGAATTTATTGAAACTAGAGATGTTATTGAAAAAATTGGTTGTGAACCAGCACAAGTTCCAGATTTAAAAAGTTTGATGGGAGATTCATCAGACAACATTAAAGGAATTAAGTGCTTACACTACAACACAGCAACAAGCATCTTGAAAAAATATGGCACTATTGAAAATGTGTATAAACACATTGATGAGTTGCCTGCTAATGTAGCACAAAAATTTGTTGAAAATAAAGAACAAATTCTTTTAAACAAAAGAATTGCCACAATCCAAAGAAACTTAAATTTAGGTCGAATTGATCTAAGACCTCTAAAGGTTAACTGATATGGTTATTTAACTTTCTTGAAAAAACACAAGATGTGAGCTTTCACAGGTAGTGCTTTAAAAAAGATTGAAGAAATTAAGAAAAAGGAATTTAAACCTCAAGTAAAAAAAGGCAATGCCGATGCTATTTGAGTCAAAAAATGCCAAAATAAAAATGCTGAATAGCATTTAATAAAGCTAAAAAAGGAGCATTGATTTGCTCCTTTTTTAGCTTTATTTTTAGTTTTTTATTTTTTCATAGTTTTTCTAAAAGTTAAGTAAGAAACCATTATTAAAATAATAAAAATTAATGCATAAACACCAATTGCAAGAAAGGGATTAAAAATTTTACCTTTAATTTCTAATTCAATTGCAAAACCGTCATCGATTGAGTTGAAGATATCACCTTCATCTTTTTTAGGTTTTGCTGTGTTCTTTTTAAGAATAATTTCATCATTTATTCATGGTTGATTCATAGAAGTCATTGCGATTTTATTACCTAAAATATCACCACCATAATAATTACTAGTTAAGATGGTGTCAAACATTGTCCAAGGATTCGCATATAATTGTACTCTGACTTTTTCGTAATATTCATCTAAAGTATATGGGTATGAATTATCTTTATTTTTATTAGGTAACGGTAAATTAATAGGTGAATTAATTGCTTTAATAAATGCTGTTTGATACATTCGAGCACCAATAGAAATATTTACATATTCTAATCATTCATTCTTGTTGTTGGCTTGATTATCAACTTCAAATACTCAATTAGTTCAGTTTTGAATATCATCAATTGGTAATCGTGCATCAAAATTAATAAAAGATTCTTTGACTATTTGGTTAATAATTTCATTAAATTCTTTTATTTCATCCATGTTATATCCTTCTTGATTTTCTATTTTATTAGGAATTTCTTTTATAAGATTATTAAATCCAAATTTAGAATCAAAATTAAAGACAAAAGTTTCATTTGGGCCATGACCAATTTTGTTATAATAAAAACTTTTAGTCCAAGTGTTTTGTCCATAATGGTTAGCAAAATTATAGGGCTCCTTACCTAAATCATGTAGTTTTTTAACATTGTTTAAATATTTTAAAATAGGATTTCTATTGATTTCTTCTTCATTTTCATATTCATACTTAACACCCTGTTTTATAATTCCTTGGGAAAATTCTGTTAACAAACCAGATAAGGCAATAGCATAAATTTCCTTTTGTTCTAGTGTTGTCGGAGTGTCTACTGGAACATACTGACGAACCTTAACAATCGCTTCTGATAAACCAACATAAGATTTCAACATAGTATTTGTGAAACTTTTATGTTCAAGTTTTTCATATTTTTTAGCTAAGTTTCGAACCTTATTTGAAATAAGGAAAGTTTCATGGTCTCTATATGCTTGTGTTGTATAATTTGTTAAACCTGTTTTGTCAGTTATTCTAACCAATTCCGGAACCATTGGCGTGATGACACCCAATAATAATACTAAAGTGGATAAAATTCCTAAAATTACAGTTGAACCAAATGATGAGACAAATGATAAAATTGCTGTTAAAAATAAATCATATAGAAAAACAACAATGAAACCGAGAGATAAGTTGAATAATAATATTTTGAATGGATCAGAAGGTGAAGCTATGGCAAAAATTACTATCATTAAGGAAAAAAATAAGTATCATGACACCGTTCAAACTTTAGAAAGTAAAATTCTTTGAAAAAACATTTGCGTTTTAGAAATACCACTTCTAATTTCTAAACTCATTGTCCCATCTTTTGTGGAATTTGAAAAATATTTAGCAAACACAAATGTATTAATTACAGTTATTTGCAAAATACCAATTACAAATAGAATTATTCTTAGCGCTGAAGGGCTGGCATTCAATGTACTAGAATTACTTTGCAATGAAAATGTAAAAATAACTAATATGACTAAAAAAGTCAAACCGATTACACCAGAACTAATTAATAGAAATTTTGATTTTAGCGTCGATTTAAAGAAATATTTAAAAATTGGTAACTTCATTTTATTTCTCTTCCTCATTTTTCTTAAAAATGTTAACTAGTGCTGAAGCATATGAATCGGCTTGTTCTTTTTTGCTTTCGCCATTCTTTTTTTGAACTTTGTTCAAAACAATGTAATTGTTATATAATTTTTCTAATTTACCATCTTTTTCAAGTGAATAATTATTATCATAAACAACTTTTCCTTCTTTAATTAGAACAACTTTATTAATCAAGTTCTCCATCTCATCAATGATGTGACTTGTGATGATAATACAAATGTTTAATTCTTTAGCTAAAATTCTCAATATATTATGAAATTCAATTCTTGATTCAACATCTAAATTAGCTGTTGGTTCATCCAAAGCAATAATTTCTGGTTTTGTAATTAACACACTTAAAAGTAGAGCTCTTTTTTGCTGTCCGGTCGAAAGATTGGCGAACTTGCTTTTTCTTAATTCTCCTAACTTTAAAAAATCAATAAGTTGTTCTAATTTGTCTTTATATACTTTGTATTTTATCCCTTTTAATTCAGCTGAAAATTTAGCAAATTCAATAATATTAAAATGTTTAGGAAAGTTGTTTTGGTCAGGGAAAAAAGCCATTTTTTTCAAATGCTTATTTGATAAAGGTTCACCCTTAATGAAAATACTCCCATTTTGGATGGCATATTCTCTAAAAAGTGTTTTTAAAAGAGTAGTTTTACCAACTCCATTATTCCCGATTAATCCAACAATATTGTTAGGATTAACTATTGAAAGGGAAATATCTTTAATTCCTCTAGTGTTTTTAAATTGTTTTGCAACATTTTTAAATTCAATTATTGGATCATTATTTTTAGAATAATTCAATTGAACCTACTTTCAGTTGAATCCCTGCATATAATAATTTGTACATTTTTTTGTTCCTTTCTCGAGAGTGTCTCGTGCACTCATTGTGTAATTTTATCTTTTTTACAAAAAAATACATAATTTAAAAATATGACTTTTTTTGATAAAAAAAACAATTTTTGCCCTTAAATTTGGGATTTTGACCAAAAAAATACAAATTTTTCATCAAAAAAAGGATATTGTGTTTCTTATTTGCCAAAATTCTTAAGAATTTTGAAATTAATAAATTTTTTAAATTTTTTAAATTTTTTAAATAAGTTCTTAATCAATATGCCTCGGTGATAAAGATCTTGTTTTTTAGATATTTAATACTTATGAATTAAATATCTAAAAAATAAAAAGGAGGCTGCAGCCTTCTTTTAAAAATCTCTTAAAATTTCTTAAATTAATTTTATTTTATACATTTCAATAACGAAAGGCTAATCAAGATGATCTGGTGTATCGATTCTATTCTTTTGAGCATCAACTAAGTATAAGCTTTCAGTAATGATTTTGCATTGAATACCATCAGTTTTGACAATGCCACGATGGACATGAACATAAGTTGGCACACCTTTCACACGATAGCTTAAAGTTCCAATTTTTAAAGCTGAAACAATTGGGATAATGTTTTGCATAATTCCCATATCACCATCAATGGTTTGAACATTAACAATATCAACTTCTTTATCATTAATAAAGATACCATTTGGGGTCACTATTTTTAATTTGATTCCCATAATTATCCTTTTTGCATTTTGACTTGGGCGTTGAATCTTTCAAAAACTTCATCAATAGTTCCAGCATTCATAAATAACACTTCAGGAATTTCATCACATTCACCATTTAAAATTGATTTAAATGAACGGATTGTGTCAGCAACTTTGACATAAACTCCAGGTCTTCCTGTAAATTTTTCCCCAACAAAGAATGGTTGAGATAAGAAGTTACGGATTTTACGAGCACGGTTAACAATCAACTTGTCTTCTTCACTTAATTCATCCATTCCAAGAATAGCAATAATTGATTGTAATTCTTTGTATTTTTGAAGAGTTGTTTGAACTGTTGTGGCTACATTGTAATGTTCGTCTCCAATCACTCCAGCATCAAGCATTCTTGATGATGATGCTAGTGGGTCAATGGCTGGATAAATTCCTAGTGAGGCAATCCCACGATCAAGCACAATTCTTCCATCTAAGTGGGTGAAGGTTGTTGCTGGGGCTGGATCAGTTAAGTCATCAGCTGGCACATAAACTGCTTGCACTGAAGTAATTGAACCTTTTTTAGTTGAAGTAATACGTTCTTGTAATGCTCCCATTTCAGTTGATAAAGTTGGTTGGTACCCAACAGCTGAAGGCATACGTCCTAATAAGGCTGATACCTCTGATCCTGCTTGAGTAAATCTAAAGATGTTATCAATAAATAATAGAACATCCATATTATCTTCATCACGGAAATGTTCAGCAATTGTTAAACCAGTTAAAGCCACACGCATACGAGCTCCTGGTGGTTCATTCATTTGTCCAAAAACTAATGAAGTTTTGTCTAGAACTCCGGCTTCGATAAATTCATGATACAAGTCATTTCCTTCACGAGTTCTTTCGCCAACTCCAGCAAAGACACTAACTCCATTGTGTGCTTTAGCAATGTTATTAATTAATTCTTGAATCAAGACAGTTTTACCAACTCCTGCCCCACCAAATAAACCAACTTTTCCACCTTTAGCAAACGGCACCATTAAATCAACCACTTTAATTCCTGTTTCTAAAATTTCAGCAGATGTCACCAATTCATCGTATGCTGGTGCATCACGATGAATTGGTTTTCTTGGTGTAATCGGTTCAGGTTTTTCATCAATTGGATGACCTGTCACATTAAACATTCTTCCTAAAACTGCTTTCCCAACTGGTGCTGTGATTGCAGAACCAGTATCAATTACTTCTTGACCTCTAATTAATCCATCAGTTGGTCCCATGGCAATTGTTCTAATTACTTCATCTCCAATATGTTGTTCAACTTCAAGAGTTAATTCAACACCATGATTATTGACAACTAATGCATTGTAAATAGCTGGGATGTCTTTTTCTGAAAATTTAACGTCGACAACTGGTCCTAAAACTTGGACAATTTTTCCAACATTTTTATTTTTGTATTTGTTGGCATCAAAATTTTGGGCAATAATTTTTGCACCATTGCTAGCAACTAATTTTTTAGTAGTAGTTGTTTTGGTTGTTGTTGTTTTAACAGATGCTTCTTTTTTCACAGGAGCTTTTTTAGCTGTTGTTGTTTTTTTAGTTGCCGCTTCTTTTTTGGCAACTGGTTTTTTAGCTTGAACTGGTTTTTTTACTTCGCTAACTTTTGTTGTTGTTTTTGCCATATCTTTCTCCTATTTATCATTTTGAGCATTTGCTCCAGACACAATTTCATTAATCTCTTGAGTAATTGCACCTTGTCTTGCGCGGTTATATTTAATACTTAAATTTTGTACTAAATCACTACCATTGTTTGTTGCATTTTCCATCGCCATTCTTCTTGAGGCTTGCTCTGAAACTTGTGATTCTACAATTGTTCCATATAAAACTGTATTTAAATATAAGTTCACAGTTGTTTCTAAAATTAATTGTGCTGATGGTTCAAATTGAACTTCTGCTTGGATTTTCTTGGTTACCTCTTCATCTTTAATGATCGGGAACAATGTTAATGTTGTTGGTTCAAAAGTAACATTATTGATGAATTTGGTATATGCTAAATTAATTTGATCAAATTCTTTATTAGTGAAAAGTTCCATAATTTGTTGGCCAAGTTTTTGGGCATCAGTACTTGTAAAATTCACATCGACATTAGTTAATGTGTGACGAATAGGAACTTTACGATTTTTATAAAATGAAATTGCCTTACTTCCAATTGCAAAAATTTCATCATTGGGTTTTAATCTTGAAAAAACCATTTTATTAATGTTTGAGTTATACCCACCAGCTAAACCCAAATTGGAATTAATAACAATTCATAATGTTTTTTTAATTTCTTGTCCTGGTTTCAATAAATAAATTGAATCTTTAGTTTGTTTAATGATTTCATTAAACACACTATAAACTTCAGCAACATATTCTTGTGTTTGGACAACTTTTTTACCAACTCTACGTAATTTAGCAGTTGCCACCAATTGCATAGCATTGGTGATTTTACCAATATCTTTAACAGCTTGGATTTCAGCTTTTAAACCACTTAAATTTGCCATTATTTACCTAGTTTATCAAACTCTTCTTGAGTTCCATAGTTGGTTGGTTGGTATTCATGAATTGCTTTAGTTAGTTTAAGAACTACTTGACCAATTTCTTGAGTAATTTGTTTTGTTAATTCATCATCAAAAGCTTGGTTGGTTTCTAATTTTTGTCTTAATTTTGTTGCTTGAGCATCTTTTTTGAAATGTGATAACAATTCGATTTTAAAATCTTGCATATGATTCACACCTAATCATTTGATTAATTTTGTTTTAATTGCTAATAATAAAATCGCTTCATCAACTTGAGCAAGTGGTGAGAATTGTTTTTGTTTTAATATTTCAATAATGCGACTCCCATGATCAAGAGTTGCTTTGGTTGTTTCATCTAAATCTGATCCAAATTTAGCAAACGATTCTAATTCATAGTATTGTGCTAATTCTAATTTTAAAGTTCCAGCAACTTGTTTAATTGATTTGATTTGTGCTGATGAACCAACACGACTAACAGATAATCCAATATTCACCGCCGGACGAACTCCAGCATTAAATAAGTTAGTTGATAAGAAAATTTGCCCATCAGTAATTGAAATCACATTGGTTGGAATATAAGCAGAAATATCTCCTGCTTGTGTTTCAATAATTGGTAGTGCGGTAATTGAACCACCTCCATAATTATCATTTAAACGAGCAGCTCTTTCTAAAAGACGTGAGTGGAGATAGAAAACATCCCCTGGGTACGCTTCACGTCCTGGTGGACGACGTAATAGTAATGACATTTCACGATAAGCAACCGCATGTTTTGATAGGTCGTCATAAACGATTAAAACATCTTCACCATTTTCCATTCACTCTTCAGCAATTGTTACACCTGTATAAGGGGCGATGTATTGTAAAGGTGCACTTGCACTAGCTCCGGCATTAACAATTGTTGTATACGCCATGGCACCATGTGCTTTTAGTTTTTCAACAACTTGAGCAATTGTTGAATCTTTTTGACCGATTGAAACATAAATACATTTCACACCAGTTCCTTTTTGATTGACGATTGTATCAATAGCAATAGCTGTTTTTCCAGTTTGACGATCACCGATAATTAATTCACGTTGACCACGTCCAATTGGGATTGTGGCATCGATTGCTAACAATCCTGTTTCAAGTGGTTGGTCAACTGATTTACGAGCCATAACTCCAGTGGCAATTTTTTCTACTGGACGACTTTTAGTTGTTTTAATTGGACCATTATCATCAATTGGTTGCCCAAGTGCATTCACAACACGTCCAATCATCGCATCACCAACTGGTGTTTCAACAACTTTTTCAGTACGGCGAACAATATCGCCTTCTTTAAGTAGTGAATCATCTCCGACAATCACACAACCAATAGCACCTTCTTCAAGGTTTAAAACCATTCCATAAACATCATTTGGGAAGATCAATAATTCACCCATCATTGCTTTGTCTAAACCATAAATTAAAGCAACACCATCACCAACTGTGACAACTGTTCCTTGTTCAGATTCCACAACTTTTTTTCCGTAATTCTTAATTTGCATTTCAATAATTTCAGAAATTTCTTTAATTTTTAAAGGCATTATAATTGTCCTCTCATTCTACTTTTTACCCAACACTTGGTTTTTAATTTGATCAATTTGACCCTTAATTGAACCATCATAAATGTGGTTGGCAATTGAAATCATTACCCCACCAATTAATTTTGGATCAATCTTATTAACTAAATGAATTTCTTTATCAAATTTTTTAGTTAACTTGGCTTGCATTTCATTAATTTGTTTTTCATCTAATGGTGTGGTTGATCAAGCAACACCAAAAATAATATTTTGTAGGTTAAGTAATTTTTTACGCATGTTTTTTAAAATTCAACGTGCATAACTAAATGTTCCTTCATCACATAATATTTTAAATGCATTGATGAAATATTCATTCACACCGTTTTGGGTGAATGTTTCATCAATAATTTCTTTTTTCTTTTTTTCAAATTCAGGGTTCTGAATTGTTAATATTTTTACAAAATCTTCTTTATCTTTTAAAGCTTCAATAATCACGTTAGATTCCTGTAAGAAGCGATCAACCTGTTTAGTTTGGATCGCAATTCTTTTTAAAGCTTCTCCTCAACTATCAATTACACTTTCGTTTAAAATCATAAGTTATTTTAAGTTCTTGATAAAATCATCAACAATTTTTTTGTTTTTTTCTTCATCAATGTTTTCTTCTAAAATTTTAGAAGCGGCTGACATTGCTGTTTCAATAATTGTTTGTTTGATTTCATCTTGCGCTTTTTCTCTTTCTCGAATAATTGAAGATTTGGCATGATTTTGTAAGTTTGTCGCTTCAATATTGGCAGATTCTAAAATATCAGCTTTTTGTGAATTGGCATCCAAACGAGCATTTTTAATAATAGTTAAAGATTCATTTTTTGCATCTTTTAAAAATTGCTCAGCTTCTTTGCGATCTTTATTTGCTTGAATTTGTTTTTCAACAACCTCATTTAATAATTCATTAATTTTTGCTCGACGAGCATCAACTGCTTTTCTAAATGGTTTGTAAACTAATTTTGATAAAACTAGCACAATCACGATTGTTGCAAGAACGTGCGCAATAAAGTTTGGAATATTAGGGAATAATAAACCAATAACATCTGGGACACCCGCTGTTGTAGCGAGTATCGGATTGATTAGCACCATATTCTTCCTCCTTTAAATTAGTTTTCTATCCACCAACAACGAAAATCAATAGAATGGCAATAACTAGAGCATAAATAGCTCCTGATTCTGCGATTCCAGCGGCAATAATCATTGTTGAAGTAATTTTTGAAGCCATTTCTGGGTTACGACCAATTGCCAAACAAGCTCCTTGTCCAACAACTCCTTGTCCAATTCCGGCTCCTAAAATTCCAATAGCAGCAACTCCAGCTCCAAGGAATCTTAATCCCTCTCCAACACTCATTTCTGCATATAAGTTTGGCATAATAACCAAGAATGAGCTAAATACATTAGCATAAACGTTTGTAATAAAATCTGTTAATAACATTTTGTTCTCCTTTTAAATTGACACAACTTGTGTCTTTTCTTGTTTTGTTTTAAATAATTTTTTATCTGTTTCGATGACATTTCTCTCAATATCAGATGATTCTCCATGTTCACCCATTGCCTCCGATCAATATGACAGCGTCAACATCGTAAAGACAATTGACTGAATTACCGAATCGAACATATCAAAGTATAAGTGGAAGAAAGGTGTGAACAGTGTGGTGAGAATATTGAATCCCGATCAAAAGTAATCTTGTTGTGCTTTTCAATATCCTGGATTGTGGGGATCTCAAATGACATCGATATCTCCTCCACCCCAACTAGCTTGCATGCCTATTCCTAAGGCATAGACAAGACCCATAATAATTGCTCCACCTAATAAGTTCCCAAATAAACGGAAAGAGATGGAAATTAATGGGGTAAATTGAGTGATCAATTCAATTGGGTTAATATATCTTTTCAAATAAGCAAGTTTTTGATATTTGAATCCGAAATAATAAATAAAAATAAATGTCACAAACCCCATTGATAAAGTCACTGTGTAAGAAGTCATGGCTGATTCAATTCCGATTAAGGATGTCATTGATGACACTACAATATAACTAATTAAATATAAAGCATATGGTGTGAGTTTACGATATTTTTTACCCATGATTGAAACAACCATATTTTCAATTGAGCCAACATACATTTCAATTAAAACTAAAAAACCACTTAGGTGCTCACCAACTTTGTGATTACGAATTTTGACATTATAGATAATTGATATAATGCAAATAATCAAAGTTGTTAAAAAAATTGAAAGCAATTGGACTTGAACATCTCACATGCCACCAAATAGATTTGGACCAGCCAAAAAATTCAATTGCATACTATCTCCTTCCTGTTTACAAAATTTCATTTTTAAATAAAGGAATCAAAATGATTGGTGTTAAACCAAGTAAAATTCCTATTCAGTTAAAAATGGGTGTTGGGATTAAAAATCCAATTATTAATGGAGCAGCATATATACCAATTCTTAAAACATAAAAGAAATAGTATAGAAAATAATTCTCTGTGCTAATTAATTTTTTAGTTGCGAAAATCACAACATAAATTCCTATAAAAGCAAAAATTAATCCCAAAGTAAAACCTGTTATTCAATTTCAGCCAATAGTTTTAACTCCAACCAAGATAGTCAAAACTAATGCTACTATTGCCACTAATGTAAAAAGTGAAATATATGGAATTATTTTTCACTTTTTGTTAGTTCACAAATTTCCAACTTTATGAATGAAATTATTCATATACACTCACTCCATTAATCTAATGATACTCCTATGTTTTTAAAAACAAAAAAATAAATAGCATATTACTTCTATTTTCCATAGTTTTTTATTCTACTTAGTACCAAAGATTCGATCCCCAGCATCACCAAGACCTGGAACGATATATCCTTTCTCATCTAATTTTTCATCTAATGCTGCTGCATAGATTTCAATTTCGGGATGAGCTTTTTGTAAAGCCTTAACCCCTTCAGGAGCCGCCACTAAACAAATGAACTTAATTTGTTTAGCACCCCATTTCTTGACAATGTCAATGGCAGTGATGGCACTCCCTCCAGTAGCTAACATTGGATCAACAATTAAAGTATAAGCTTCAGTTATGTCTTTTGTGGTTTTAGCGAAATATTGGTGTGTTTTTAAAGTTTCTTCATCACGATATAAACCAATATGAGCAATACGAGCAGTTGGGATTAATTGTTGAATCCCGCTAACCATTCCTAACCCAGCTCTTAAGATTGGCACAATCACAACTGGCATGTCAATCGTGAAACCATAAGTTTTACCCATCGGTGTATTTATGCTTATTTTGCTTACCGGAATATCACGAGCAATTTCATAAACCATTAGCCCAGCAATTTCATTAAGGTTTTCTCTAAAATCTTTTGTTGAGGTATCTGATTTTCTCATTCTTGTTAGTTTGTCCAAAATTAATGGATGTTTGAATTCTGTAAAAGCCATTTTTTTCTCCTTATTCTGTTTAATCATAAAACAATAAAAACCCAACTACAAACAAATTATTCTTTAAATTTAATTTTATTTTTTAAAATCTTGATTAAGATTTTGGGTCTAAAATTAATAATCAATTTTGTGTTTTTTTAATCATTGCTTTCTTCAAAAAAATAAAAAACTTTAGATGAGGTGAATAAAATTCATGGTATAAAAATAATCAATACCTATAAGCTATATGAATATTACTGCATTGTTTTGATGTTTTAGATCTTAATGGTTAAGAAACAAAAATGAGCCTTTATTTCGTTAAAAGTTGTAAAATAAGTTTTTTTAACTAAAATCTTTTTATCATTGAAATTAATCACCGATTGCAAAATCAAAAATCAAATTAAAACCAAATTAAAACCATAAAAAACCTTATAAAATAAGGGTTAAATGGTGATTGTTCCAAAATTTAATCAATCAAATATCAAATCAAAAACTATCTCTTTATGTCATAATAGCCATTGAAAAACGGACTAAAAAAACATATTTTGTCCAATATCAAAAAAACTTGATATCCTTTTTTTATTGAAATTTTGTTTTTGCATTTCTGTTATTGGTGATCAAAAATGATAGTCCTGGTTTGCATTAAATAATGCTTCTTCATCTTCTTCTCGATTGATTAGTTTAGTTAATGACATCTATTAGCACTAACTAAGGGTGAAACAGATAGATCCACATTTATTTCTTTTCATACCCAGCTTAATCGTCATTTAACCCCCATAAATACGTATTTAAAATACAATGATTCGACATTAATTTAAATTATTGTTAACTAATTACTTATTCTTTGTCTTTTAAAATTTAAGTAACTGCATTTTAATATTTAATAAAGATAGACCATCACTAATGAGTTATTTAAACCCCTAACTCTAGTTTTGGATATTAATTTAACTAAACTTTATACTTATTGAAATGATGAAAGAACAACCTAAATAAGCAAATAAAAACATAGGAATTTAGCTTTAGTATTTTTGTTTTTTCACCCCTTTACTTGCTTCATTTAAGAGTTAGTCTCCAAACCAAAAGATAATCAAAAACCAATCAAAAACCAAAAAAATCACCATAAAATAAGGGTTAAGTGGTGGTTGGTACCAAAAGAAACCAATCAAAAACCAATCAAAAATTAATCTTATAAGTTTTAAATTTAATTCTGAATACTCATAATAAGGATGTTTTTTTAATAATGTGCGCTCTGAAATGCTTAAATATAAGTTATATTCTTAGTTTTTTATTTACTATATTTCACCTGTTTTTATTTAACAAAACATTAGTTTATTGCCTATTTATGAAACATTTTTGCATATCTAGTACTCTATTTATTGATTTCTATTTCCTAGTTTTCAAACCGCTTAATTTTAAAGTGGTGATCTTTAACCCTTAAAAATGTGCTTTATTTTTGACAAATTTTATTTAATTTATTTCAGTTTTTAGTAATTAATTTAATTTTAGACTTTTGTATGTTGGTGAAAAAATTAAACATATAACCAACAAGATAATCAAAAATCAAGTTTCAACCATAAAAACCACCATAAAATAGGGGTTAAATGATGGTTTGTAATCAAATATACCAATCAAAAAATAAACCAAAAATCATTAAAAAGTAAATTTTTAAAAAGAAATCAATGGCTTTTAAACCATTGATTTCTTAAATTAATAAAGATAAATAATCGTAATTTACTGATGAATAAGTTTTTGGTAGTTCACCAATTTACATTCTTTATTCAGTTGTGAAAGTTACAATTACTTCACCTTTGTGAGTTCCTGAATCGGTTTTTACTTTTATTGTTGCAGAATCACCACTTGGATAAGTTTGAATTTCTAAATCACTAGCAAGTAAATCTTTATCAGGGTTTTGATCGATAAATTCCTGAATAATGGTTGCTTTTTGATTATCATTTAATTGTCCCAAATCTAAGTCTAGTCCTGAAATTGTGCTAATAGTTTTACGAACTTGATAATTAACTTGCACACTACCTTTATGAGTGTTTAATGTAGTTTTCACACCAATTGTCGCACTAGTGGTGTCTGGTTCGTTTATGATTTCGATATCACCAATATCAACACCCTTACCTCTGTTTTGTTGAATAAATGCATTAATAATGGTTGCTTTTTGATTATCATTTAATGGACCTAGATCAATAGTTAAATCCTCAGCTTGATTAATATGTTTTTTTAGCACCTCAATAGTAAACACGGAAAAAATAATTCTACACAATCAAAAAAGAAAGTGTGGAATTTTTTATGCCAAAACAACTAACTAAACAACAATGAATTAATGTTATAGAAATATATAAAAAACAGGGAATAAGTGATGCTGTAAAATCATACTTAAAGATAAGAAAACACAACCCAAATTTAAAAGAACTTAGACGTTGAATTAGAAAAAAAGCAAAATTATTAGATAATTTAGGTATGGAAGCATTTAAAAGTAAAAAAGGTTCAGGAAGACTAAATAAAAGAGATGACTCTGATATTCCCCAAATTATTAATGATTTAACAGAAGAACAAAAAAATGAAATTCTTGAACAT
>NZ_JADH01000010.1 GCF_000518285.1 Williamsoniiplasma lucivorax ATCC 49196
TCATTCTGATTATTGTTTTCAATATTCTAGTTATAAAGTTCTTGATAAATTAAAAACTATTAATGCCAAAACTTCAATGGGAAGGGTTGGGAATTCATTAGATAACCGAGAAGTTGAATATTTCTTTGGTTGCTTAAAAGGAGAATATTTAAATCATTTAGCTACTGCCAAAATGAAATTTAATGAAATTCATAAGTATATATCAGAATATATAGAGTGATATAATTTTAAAAGAAAACAAAAAGTATTGAATTGAAAAACGCCAGCTTCCGCTAGCGCTATTAATTCATAAAATGTAGAATTTATTTTTCCGTGTTTAATAGTAACTGCACCTGTTATTTTACCTGTTCCAACTGAAGCTGAAATTATCAACTCTCCCTCAATGATGTTTTCACCATTAATTGCTGATCCAGTTAGTTCATAATCTTCTTCACGAGCAAAACCAAAACCTTCTAATTTATTTAATTCCGCTCTAACCAAATTTTTCACATTTTCTAAAGATGTTCCAAACATTATAGAAACTTCCATGTTTGTAATATCTGCTTTTACTAATTGAATAGTCAATACACCCTTGATTAAGTTTGATGTAGATGCAGCTGTTATGGTTAGCTCTCCCTCAATTAAGTTCCCATTCACGAATGCTGGCCCACTCAATTTATAATCCGCATCAGTTATATCAGCAACATCTAGTAAAGTCTTAATTTTTTCATTAACAAGATGCTTAGCTTCTGCAAGTGATAGATTTGGAATAAGTTTTAATTTCAGATTTGCAATGTTGTGTTTCACTATTGAGATAGTTGTTGCACCTGTAATTTTTTTTGATGATTCTGCAGCTGTAATCACTAAATTTCCTTCAGATAATTTTTCATTCGCAATTCCCTCTTCACTCAAAACAAAATCTGTATCTTCGATAAAACTTACACCTGGTAAATTATTCATCGCAGTTCTAATTGCACTTTTTGCATTTGTTAATGTCATCCCAATTGCCAAAGGCACTTGAAGATTTGCAATGTTGTGTTTTGTCACTTGTATTGTCACTGAACCCTTAATTTTATTTGATGAAGTAGACGCCGTTATTCTCAAGTCTCCTTCAGTTAGTTTTCCATTTGTAAATCTTTCTTCACTCAAAACAAAATCTGTATCTTGGATAAAACTTACACCTGGTAAATTATTCATCGCATTTCTAATTGCGGTTCTTACATCTATTAATGATGATTCAGGTCCCAATGAAACTTGGAGATTTGCAATATTTACTTTTGCTAGCAAGATAGTAACTGTACCGATAATTTTTTTCGTTGAATTAGAAGCCGTTATTGTTACACTTCCTTCAGCCAATTTCTCATCCACGATTCCGTCTCCACTTAGAACAAAATCATTATCAGTAACAAAACCAACACCCGGTAAATTATTTATCGCAGCTCTAATAATTGTATTAGCCTCTAATAAAGTCGCTCCAACATGCAATTTGGGTTGAATATTTGTGATGTTTGCTTTTGTTAATTCAATAGTAATTGAACCTTTAATTTTATTTGATGAAGCTTTAGCTCTTATTGTAAAACTTCCTTGTTCAGCTAAATTTGCACCATTAATCCCAGTTCCACTAATGTCAAAATCATCTGCCTCACTAATAGAGCTAACACCTGGTAATCTATTGATTGCATTTATAACATGTACTTTCGCCATACTCAGGGGTATATCTGGAGCAAGACTTAATTGTATATTTGCAAGGTCTGTTTTTCCTACTTCAAGCACTTTTAAACCTTTAATTTTATTTGATGAACCTTTAGCTTGGACAGTTATTTCTCCTTCATATAATCTTCCAGTTTCAATTCCGGCCCCTTGAAATGTAAGGTCAGCATCTTTAACCGAACCAAAACCTGACATCGAGTTAATTGCGGTTCTAATCATTTGTTTTGCTTTTCAAGATGGTTCTCCAGGTGCAAACCTTAAGCTTTCCATTAACCCAATGTCTTTTCTGAAGATATAACTAACCACGACTTCACCTTGATAAGAACCATTAATTTTTAAGGTTGCTTGTTCATTTGTGGGAGTAGTCCCGGTTTTTATAGCTATTGTTGCTTCACTCATGCTTGCATTTAAGGTTTTAAATTTTGCAATAATAGTGTCTGGCGTGATATCACCTAAGATACCTAAATCCACATTAAATCTTTGCATTTGATTACCATTGCGGGTGTTGTTTTTTGAGTGTGGACTGCAAGAGCAAGCCACAATCGTCGAAGTTGATGCTGCTGCTACAAGCACAGATCCCAACATCATTAATAATTTTTTCATTCTTCTCCTATTTGATGTGAGCATAAAATGAATCATAATATTTTATAAGTTATTAATCATCTATAAAATCAATTCGATTCCCAAAACCTGAGGCAAAAAATTTGTTTTTTGCCTATTATTTTTCAGAATATATTAACTTAAGGACACCGCCTTTTTCAAGGTGGTGTCCTTAACATACTCTAGTCTTTATGTCACTCCATAACAATTACTATTATTGATTTTTTTTTATTTGCAATAATATAGTATTAAAAAAAGAAAATTTATTACCATCTGAAAATAATATTTCGTTAAAAAGAATCGCTAACAAAGCGAAATTGGACATGATTAAAGAGCCAAGTGTTACAAGAGCAAAATTATTATAAAGCCTCTAATTGTTTTTATTTGGCATGATTACTAAGATCTAAACAAACTTAACCAATGATCTTTTAAGAAAATAACTGGTTTTTCTTTTTATCAAACTATTTAGCATAAAAGAAAACTTTTTCTAAAATAGCGTTTTTCACTTAACTATTATCTTAGAAGTGTATAATAGGGTTAGCAATTAAAAAAACAGTGTCAAAAGACAAGTTTTGAATTAATTGATTTTTAGTTGCTATTATTTGTTCTTTTAAAAAATAGTAGATTTCAGATTATAAAAATTTTCAAAAATTCGTTTCTTCTTGGCTTTCCAAGTTGGTTGTTAGTTTTTACTCTTTCTTACCCTTTGTATATTATATGATTTAATATTTTTTCAATTATTAACATCATTAAATTAATAGTTGTTCTTGTGCTTTCGTTAGCGAAAGTTATTATATTCGGCTGTTAGCTTAGTAATAATGTTTATTAAATAAATTTCCTTTCTGTTCTTAAAAACTTAATTATTATAAGTGTCTAAACTACCTTGTGAATTATAATTATTTATTAAATTCTTGTTTCTTTCAAAATGGTTTATTCTGTCTCGTGTGTTTTCCATTAGTAAAATAATTATTAATATGTGTTTTAAATCTAGAAATCAAAACTATTGATAAAGACCAAATATAAAAATGAACTCTGTATTCAATCTTAGCCATAGCTAAGATTCATATGAGTTCTTTTTTATGGTTTAAATCTGATTACCAACAATATAGTTTGACATAGCAAATATTGAAAACAGCATTTGAAAATGCTGTTTTTTGTTAAAGATTAAAGAAAAAACATTTTAAGATACAACCTTAAAATGTTTTCATAATTAGTATTTTAAATTTTGATAAATCGGGAATTGTTCACAAAGAGCAATTACTTCTTTTGATAATTTGTTGATGTTTTCTTCTGAATGATCTTCTAAAGCACTAACGATTAAATCAGCTACTTTAATAAATTCTTTTTCTTTAAAACCACGTGTTGTCATAGCAGCGGTCCCAATTCTCACACCTGATGTGTTGTATGGTGATTCAGTGTCAAATGGTAGTAATTCTTTATTAGTAATAATTCCAATTGATTCTAAAATCTTTTCAGCTTTTCTTCCAGTGATATTAAAAGCAGTTTTCACTTCAAAGTTGATTAAGTGGTTATCAGTTCCACCAGTCAACATTCTAATGCCACGTTCTTTAAAACGTGCTTCAACAGCTTTACTATTTTTAATAATTTGTTTTCCGTATTCAACAAATTCCGGAGTTGATGCTTCTAATAAAGCTTGGGTTTTCCCAGCAATTTGGTTTTCTAAAGGTCCACCTTGTGATCCTGGGAAAACTGCTGAATCAACTTGTTTAGCGTATTGAGCTTTACAGAAAATAATCCCTCCACGTGCACCACGTAAAGTTTTATGCGTGGTTGTTGTGACAATGTCGGCATAATCAACTGGGTTTGGGTGTTGACCAGTAGCAACTAGTCCAGCAATGTGTGCCATATCAACCATTAACATTGCTCCAACTTTATCAGCAATTTCTCTAAATTTTTTGAAATCAATAATTCGTGAATAAGCACTAGCTCCAGCAACAATTAATTTTGGTTTATGTTCTAAAACAATTTTTTCAACTTCATCAAAATCAATTAATTCAGTTTCACGATTGACACCATAATGTTTAAAATCGTATAAACTTCCTGAAAAGTTTAAAGCAAAACCATGAGTTAAGTGTCCTCCGGCATCTAATGACATTGCCACAACTTTATCTCCAGGCTTAATGATTGCTTTGTAAGCGGCTTCGTTGGCTTGTGATCCTGAGTGTGGTTGGATATTTGCATGATCAGCATTAAATAATTTTTTGGCTGTTTCGATGCCTAATGTTTCGATTTCATCAATAAATTCACAACCTCCATAATATCTTTTCCCAGGCAGTCCTTCAGCATATTTGTTAGTCAGAATTGAACCGTTGGCAATTAGGACTGCTTCAGAAACATAGTTTTCTGAAGCGATTAATTCGATATGTGTTTGTTGTCTTTTTAATTCTTTGTTTATTGATTCTTGGATCAGTGGGTTTAATTTGTTACTTTGCATAATTTTTAAGTACCTCTACTCTTTCTTTGTGTCTTCCACCTTCAAACGGTGTGTTTAAAAATGTATCAACAATTTTAATAGCTTTGTCATTAGCAATTAACCTTGCTCCCAATGCTATTATATTCGCGTTATTGTGTTTTTTAATTAATTCCGCTGTTTGAGTTTCATAACTCAAACCAGCAATTGCACCTTTAACTTTATTTGCAGCGACCGAAATTCCAACTCCAGTGCCACAAATCACAATCCCTAAACTAGTTGGTTCATTAACAACAGTCTTAGCTAATTGAATGCCTAATTCAGCATAATTGCTAGCAATTCCATCATTATTCCCAAAATCTACGACTTCGTAGCCTGCTTTTTGTAAATGATTGATTAAAGCATTTTTCATGTCAACACCGGTGTGATCATTTGTGATATAAATTTTTTCTTTCATGATACCTCCATTAGAATTATTTTAACAATAAACGAAAATAAAAAGAATAAGGTTTAAAATAATTATGAGGTTTATATGAAAGATTATGTTACTGTCAAAGAATTTTATGAAAAATTAGATCAAGGTTGAAAAGTTCTTGATGTGAGAAGTCCTCAAGAATTAAAGTATTTAAATACTTTTCCAAATTCAATTAATATTCCATATCCCGAATGTGTGGATCGCATGGCTCATTATTTTCCAAACAAAAATGAAAAATTGATTACTTTATGTAATGCTGGTAATCGTTCAGGCATGACTGCCCGAGCATTTCGTAAACATGGATATTTAAATGTTTATGTCTTAAATGGTGGAATGGAAGCTTTAGATTTATAAAAAACAAACTTTTGTTGAAAAATTAGTTACTAATTAATCTCAAAAGTTTGTTTTTTTAAGGGTTAATAAAATTTCTCTAAATTTTATGAATTGGTTGGTTTTTTAGCTAATAGAATCAGCTCATGGTCTATCTCAAGTCATGAATGCTCATGTACCAATGAAAATACCAGCATGATATGTATCACATTTTCTAACATAATCACTTCCACCTGCTAATGTTAAAAATGGCACTGTTATCCATTCATTAATGGTTTCTACTCTTATTTTAATTCTTTAAATTTTAAAGTCTATCAATCATGGAGATTATCAATTATTTGTCCCTAAACCAAAAGATATTGAAGATAAAAACTCATCAAAGTTATGGGTTAACTTTGATGAGTTAAAATTAAACTATTTTTGTGTTTCTGCTAAATTTTTATAATAAAAGAAATTTTCAATGATAACTTTTTTAAACTCAGAGAAGTACACTAATTTTTGATCGACAATCATACTATCAAGATGCAATTTTTCCATTCAAAAAATGAAAAGACTAACATTTTTTAAATAAGTAATAAAAATCTTAAGTTCTTGAGTTTCTCTATTTTTATGTGGTAACTTCATAAGCTTCTTCTGGCATTTTTTGAAATCAAAATTAAGTTTTGCTTCAAACATTTTAATTTTATTTTTTGGACAAGAGTGTGGAAAAAATCAAGCATATGTCGGAATTAAGAACAAATACATCATTCATCAATTAGTGTTTTTTAAAGTAATGAGATGAGGTTTGTGATAATTAATATTGAACTTAAAATTATCTAAGGATAATTTGTTTTTTAATTCGCATTCATAATTGAAATATAGTTTATTTTGAGACCACATTAATTTGTTGTTTCTTCATCAAAATCATAGGATAACTAATAGGTGAATAATTCAAAAACCAATACTTATTGATAGGTAAACTATCAATTCTTCATTTTTTGTTTTGCTTAAAAAAATTGTCCAACAAGTAAAGAGGATGAAAATTAACGAAGATGAAAACATAAACACCAAATAGTAACTTAGGTTTTTTCATTGCATTGTTTTAAAATAGAGAGGTAATTGCTTAAAATTTATTTCTTTTTCAAACATGTTATAAACTATTTTGTTTTTTAACCTATTACCCATGGCATACAAAATAGTGTAAAAAATACAAAGTATTAATAAAACAGAATAAGTGATTAAGGTGGCAATCATATTGTTTTTTCCTTTCTACATTTTTATAAATTATCTTGCTTCGGTTTCTTTATTTAAATTTTTATAATAAAAGAAGTTTTGAATTACTGCTTTTTTTAATTCATCGATATAAACTGTCTTACCATTTATCACAATTCAACCTGAACCATATTTTTCGATTCTTCAAATAAATAAACCATGAATCCTTAAATAACTAAGAAAAAGTTTGATTTTTTTATTTGGTGTTTTTGCTTTGAGAATCTTTTTATTATATATTTTGGTTTCAATATTCAACTGTTTTTTTCAGCTGCGATATCTTAAACCTGCATTTGGAATTAAAGTAATTTCATTTAATTGGTAATGGCTTATATCCATTTTAAAATTTTCTTGATTTCATTTGTGTTCTAATTCAGGATCACAAATATCATAAACATGACTAGCAGAAGCAATGATTTTGCTTGTTTTTAAATAAAAATAAGAGGTAAGTGCAATATAAAGCATTCATCCAATTGAACTAATGACAAAGAATCAAATCACTTCATTTTTAAATGCATGTGCTTTATTTATAATGAAAAAATAATAACCAGACATGATGTAAGCTATTAGTGTTAGAAAAAAACAAACGAAATTATGAATTAATAATTTACATTTTGCTTTTTTAAAAAATAATGGAAATTTGGAAAAATCTATTAAATTTTTATACACATCATAAATTAATGTTTTTTTTCAATTGCCATATCCTCAAGTAATGAAAATTGCAAACAATGCAAATTCTAATGCAACAACTACAAATATAATTGATTCAGCCATTTTCATTCTCCTTTTGGGTTTTATTATCATTTTTTATACACTTTTAAAAATGAAAAATTGAAAAAAATAAAAAATATTTTTAAAAAAATAGAGATAAATCGACGAAAAAATTGAAAAATAGAAATTTTATTTGTGTTGTTAGATATTTGTTGAGAAAATCATATAAGTGAGTGCTAAAGTTAATCAAGCTGTTTTTTTAGAATTTTAATAATTATTTGTTGAGAAAATACAAAAAATACCACTTTTGAGGGTTTCTCAAAAGTGGTATTTTAGAATTTTAAAATGTTTAACTGATTAAGTTATCTAATTTTAATATTCGTTTTTATGGTATTCTTCACCAATACGCATTACTTCTTCAGCACCAGTTAGTCCAGTTCCAGCAGGGATTAAGTTTCCTAACATAATGTTTTCTTTTAATCCTTGTAGTTTATCAACTTTACCACCAATAATGGCTTTTGATAACACACGAGCAGTATCTTGGAATGAAGCAGAAGATAATCATGAACCTGATTCTAATGGAGCTTTTTTAATTCCAAAGATTGTTGTTTTAACAATCGCTGGACGTTTACCTTGCATTAGAGATTTGGCAACACTATCTTTATACGCTTGACTAGTGATGATTTCTCCAGGTAATAAGTCTGAATCCATACCATCAAGAACACGTACTTTGTTTAACATTTGTTTAATGATAATTTCGATGTATTTATCTGAAATTTCAATCCCTTGTAAACGGTAAACTTTTTGAACTTCTTTTAGAATGTAGTTTTGCACATCAACAACAGCAGCAACTTCTAACAATTCACGTAAATCAATTGCTCCTTCTGTCAGTTTTTGGCCTTTATAAACTGTATCACCTTTAGCAACACGTACCACAGCTTGGAATTGAGTACGGTATTTTTTAACTTCTTGTTCGTTTTCAACAACAATGACATAAATTCCATCATCATCAATAACTTCTTTAACAATCCCATCTAGTTGTGAAATAATCGCAACTGATCCTTTTGGTGTTGTGACGTCAAGTAGTTCTTTAATACGTGGAAGACCTTGGGTAATATCAGCATCCCCAGCAACCCCTCCAGTATGGAAGTTACGCATAGTTAGCTGTGTTCCAGGTTCTCCAATTGATTGCGCGGCAATTACTCCAACTGGTTCTCCAAGTTTAACAACATCACCAGTTGCTAAGTTCACACCATAACATTTTTGACAAACACCTTGGGTGTTATCACAAGTTAACACTGAACGAATGTAAACTGAATCAATATCATGTTTCACCACTAATTGTGCCAACTCTTTAGTAATCAAAGTATCTTTAGCAATAATAATATTACCTTCTTCATCTTCAATATCTTCAAATGAGTAACGTCCAATTAAACGGTCTTTTAATGGCACAATCACGTTGTTGTGTTTGGTATCCACAATTGAAGAAATTTTAAATCCAGAAATTGATTCACAGTCTTCACGAGAAACCACAATTTCTTGTGAAACGTCAACTAAACGACGAGTCAAGTATCCTGAATCGGCAGTTTTTAAGGCAATATCAGCCATCCCTTTACGAGCACCATGCGTTGAAATAAAGTATTCAGAAACTGATAGTCCTTCACGGAATGATGATTTAATTGGGATTTCTTTAATATCTCCCTTAGTATCATTCATCAATCCACGCATCCCTACAAGTTGAGTAAAGTTAGAAACGTTTCCACGAGCACCAGAATCAGCCATCACAAAGACTGGGTTTTTAGTATCTTGACGCAGAATTACTTCTAATTCTTTTTGAATTTGGTCTTTTAAATTAGATCAAACTTCAATAATACGAATTTTTTTCTCAGCAGCAGTTAGCATTCCTTGGTTGTAGTATTCAGTAATTTTAGCAACTTTTTCATCAGCTTCATCAAACTCATCATATTTAGCTGTATAAGCCACAACGTCTCCAGCTGAAATAGTTGTTCCAGATTTAGTTGAGAATCAGTATCCCAAGTCTTTCATGTTATCTAACATTTCAGCAGTTTTACGTGCTCCATAAATTCCAAAGTATTTTTCAATAATTAATGAAAGTTCTTTTTTCTTAATTGGTTGATTGATTTCATATGTCGCAATGAAATCATTAATATTTGTTGAGTATGGTAATAAATATTTTTGAATTTCAGTTTCAGCATTAAAGATTGCTGAAGAGTTGATTCAAGCGAAATCTTTAGTAAAGATTTCGTTGAATAAAACTTTACCAACAGTGGTGAATAAGTATTTATCTTTAGCATCAACTGGTAGTTTAGTTGCTGGTAAGGCACTTGTTGCAATTCCAATTAAAGCATTTAAATTAACACTTTCAGTAGCATAAGCTGTTTTTAATTCATCAATTGTTGCAAAGATTGTTCCTTCTCCTAAAACACCTTTTTCTTCTTGTGTTAAGTAGTAGTTTCCCAGAATCATATCTTGGGTTGGGGTTACAATCGCTTTTCCATCTTTTGGCCCAAGAATTGCATTTGATCCTAACATTAAAGCACGAGCTTCTCCGATTGCTTCTTTCGTAATCGGAACGTGAACAGCCATTTGGTCCCCGTCAAAGTCGGCGTTAAATGCAGTGGTTACTAATGGGTGCAAACGGATTGCTTTCCCTTTAACAATTTTTGGTTCAAAAGCTTGAATTCCTAAACGGTGAAGAGTTGGGGCACGGTTCAATAAGACTGGACGATCTTTGATCACTTGTTCTAAAGCTTCTCAAATTTTTGGATCGTTATGTTGAATCATTTTTTCAGCAATTTTAACGTTTTCTGCAAATTCATGTTCTTGTAATCATTGCACAACAAATGGTTTGAATAAAATGATTGCCATATCACGAGGAATTCCTGCTTGGTACATTTTTAAATTTGGACCAACAGCAATAACTGAACGACCAGAATAGTCAACACGTTTTCCTAAAAGGTTTTGACGGAAACGTCCTTGTTTTCCTTTTAAAGTTGAAGTTAAAGATTTTAAAGGACGTTTGTCTTTTCCAATTACTGGACGAGGCTTACGTTCGTTATCTAATAAGGCATCAACAGCTTCTTGTAACATACGTTTTTCGTTGTTAATGATAATTGATGGTGCACCCATTTCTTTAATTTTCTTTAAACGTTCATTTCGAATAATAATTCTTCTGTAAAGGTCATTGATTTCACTAGTTGTAAAACGTCCTCCATCCAATTGAATAATTGGACGAATGTCTGGTGGGATCACTGGTAGGGTACGTAAAATCATTCATTCAGCTTTTGCTCCAGATTTATTTAATGAATCCAAAACTTCTAAACGACGCATGATTTTTGTTTGTTCAGCACTTCCAGATTTTTCACGTAAATCATTTTTCAATGTTTCAATTGTGTTTGGAATATCAACATTTTTTAGTAGATATTCAATTGCTTCGGCACCAATTCCAAATTTGGCTCCAGTGTGTTTTGCAATCAAAGTTGTTGCTTCATCGATTGAGAAAGGCACACTTGTGTTATCTAGTTCTTCTAATAAACGTGTTGCTTTTCTAAAATCACGTGATTCTTGATCAGTAATTGATGCTAATAAAGATTTAATAATTGTTGCTAATTTTTCACGAGTTTTAGTTGCTTTTGAAGAACCAAGATCTAGTACTTCTCCAACTTTTAATTGTTTTAAAGTTCCTACTTCAAGCACAACATGACTAACGAAATAAACAACTTCTTCTAGTTCTTTAGATTTTAAATCTAAAACTGCTGCAATTCTTGAGGGAGCTACTTTTAACATTCAAATATGAGTGACTGGTTCTTCTAATTCGATATGTCCCATTCTTTCACGGCGAACAATTGACTCAGTCAATTCAACACCACAACGTTCACAAACTTTTCCTTTGTTCATTGGGTTAGCTTTTTTATATTTTCCACAATAACATTCATAGTTCTTGGTTGGACCAAAGATTTTTTCATCAAATAGTCCATCTTTTTCTGCTTTTAATGTTTTGTAGTTGATTGTTTCGGGTTTTGTTACTTCACCACGAGATCAAGAACGAATAGTGTCTGGAGAAGCTAATTCGATTTTGATCCATTTTTTGTTTTTGTTAAATTCCATAATTTCTCCAATTCCTATTTAAATGATTTTTCTATTTCTTCAGTATCAACACCGGTTAATCCATCAGTATCTTTGTATCCGAAATTATTTGCTAATTGATCACCTGATTGATATGCATCTAATTCAGAGTCAACTTCGTCATCATCATATGCATTGATTGCTAATTTACGACCAGTTTGGTCTTCCATATACATATCAAATCCTAATCCCATAATTTCTTTGGTTAAAACGTTGAATGATTCAGGAATTCCAGGTTCGGGAATTTGTTTTGAACGTACAATAGCTTCATAAGTTTTCGCACGACCTTTAATATCATCAGATTTAATAGTTAAGATTTCTCTTAGAATGTGAGCAGCTCCATAAGCTTCCAACGCTCAAACTTCCATTTCACCAAATCTTTGTCCTCCATTTTGAGCTTTTCCCCCTAATGGTTGTTGAGTAATTAATGAGTATGGTCCAACGTTACGAGCATGTAATTTATCATCAACCATGTGAGATAGTTTCAACATGTACATCACCCCAACAGCAATTGGTTTATCCATAACTTCACCAGTTTGACCATCGATTAATTTAACTTTTCCAAAGTTAGTCATTCCAGCTTCAGCCATAATGTCATCTAATTCTGTTGAAGTTAATCCTTCGAAAACTGGTGCTGCAATTTTAACACCAAGTTTTTGAGCAGCCATTCCTAAGTGAATCTCAAGAATTTGCCCAATGTTCATACGTGATGGCACCCCTTGTGGGTTCAATAGAATATCAACTAGTGTTCCATCTTCTAAGTGTGGCATGTCTTCAACGGGAAGGATTTTTGAAATAACCCCTTTGTTTCCGTGACGTCCAGACATTTTGTCACCTTCTTGAATTTTACGTTTTTGCACAATGTAAACTTTGATGATTTCTAAAACGTCAGCTGGTAAATCATATCCATCTTCACGTGAGAAACGTTTGATTGATTGCACAGTACCTTCTCCACCATTTGGAACACGTAATGAGTTGTCTTTAACGTTTCTTGATTTTTCACCAAAGATTGCGTGTAATAATTTATCTTCTGGAGATAATTGAGTTTGTCCTTTTGGAGTTACTTTACCAACCAAAATATCACCAACTCTAACTTCAGTTCCAGGAGCAACAATTCCATCACTATCTAAGAATTTTTTTGCAGCTTCTGAAATGTTCGGAATTTCACGAGTGATTTCTTCAGGTCCGATTTTAGTATTACGTCTTTCAATAACATATTCATCAATGTGAATTGAAGTAAACTTGTCATCCATGACAACACGTTCACTCATAATAACAGCATCCTCGAAGTTGTATCCATTATAAGTTGTAAAGGCAACAACAACGTTTTGTCCAATTGCTAATTCACCTTGTTCCATTGATGGACCATCAGCAATAATTTGTCCTTTTTCTACTTTATCACCAACTTTAATTAATGGTGAATGTAATAAGGCAGTTCCATTATTTGAACGGTTGAAATCAGCTAATTCATAAGTCTTGATCCCATTTTTTGATTCAACTGTGATGATTTTTGAGTCAACATATTTAACGATTCCGCTATCAGCAGCAACAATTGCTGCTCCTGAATCTCTCGCTGCTTCAAATTCAATTCCTGTTCCCACAATTGGAGATTCAGGATTAATTAGTGGGACAGCTTGACGTTGCATGTTAGCACCCATTAAAGCACGGTTGGCGTCATCATTTTCTAAGAACGGAATCGCACTGGTTGCCACAGAAACAATTTGTTTTGGTGACACATCAATATAATCAACATCTTCTGTGTTGGCGATCATATCTCCACCGCGGAAACGAGCAACCACAGTTTTGTTTAAAATCTTACCATTGTCATCTTGTTTAACACCAGATTGTGAAATCACAAAGTTATGTTCTTCATCGGCTGTTAAATAATCAACAATATCATTTTGAATAACACCATCAACCACTTTACGGTATGGAGTCGTAATAAATCCGTATTCATTAACTTTTGCATAAGTTGAAAGGTTGTTAATCAATCCAATGTTTGGTCCTTCTGGAGTTTCAATTGGACAAATTCTTCCATAGTGAGATGGGTGAACGTCACGAACTTCTAATCCAGCACGATCACGACTTAATCCCCCAGGCCCTAGAGCAGTTAAACGACGTTTGTTTGTTAACTCTGAAAGTGGGTTAATTTGGTCCATGAATTGTGATAGTTGTGACAAGTTAAAGAACTCACCAATAATCGCAGTTAGTGGTTTGTTATTAATAATTGTTGAAGGTTTGATTTTGTATAGATTTGATGTCGCTAATTTTTCTTTAACGTTTTTTTCAATACGCATCATACCAATTCTAAATTGGTTTTGTAATAATTCCCCAACTGTACGCACACGACGGTTTCCTAAGTGGTCAATATCATCAACTTCACCAATTAAGTTTCCTAAATTAATGGCGTAAGAAATAGAAGCAAGAATATCTGGTACTGTTAAGAATTCTTCCTTGTTGTTAAATGGAACCCCGATAATTGCAACAGTTGCTTTACGTTGATCATTGTCAGCATAAACTCTTACTTTTTGAACTTTTCTAGCTCCCGCAATTTCGTTGGCGAATTTAACATCTTGAGTCATAACATCTGCTTGAAGAATGTGTTTAATTTCTTGGAAATTTGCTTTCACAATTTCAGTATCTTTAGGCACTAAAACATTACCTTTTTTATCAACAATATCTTCAGCTAAAATACGACCAATTAAACGGTTAGCAACTGATAATTTTTCTTGTAATTTAAAACGACCAGCTTTTGCTAAGTCATATTTACGTTTATCAAATAATAATCCATAAATAAATTTAGATGCTCCTTCAGCAGTTGCAGTTTCACCTTGACGGATTTTTTTATAAATTTCTTGAACTTGGTTATCTCAATCTAAATCTCAATCTCCAGTTAAGTTGTCTTGTTCATATGTATTTGTTAATAATGAAACATCATCAAATAAATCTAAAACATGAGATTTTTCCAATCCTAAAGTTGTCAATAATGAAGTTGCAGTTGATTTACGTGATTTATCAATTTTGACATAGAATGAAGAAATTGGTTTGTTGTTTAAAGCTTTTTTAGTTTCAGTTTCAAATTCTAATCATGTTCCTCTTGATGGAATAATATCTGCTGAATAAATAATTTCTCCATTTTTACGGTTTAAAGTTTTATCAAAATATGCTCCTGGTGAACGAACCAATTGTGAAACAATAACTTTTTGTGATCCATTAATAATAAAAGTTCCAGAATTAGTCATCATTGGAAATTCACCTAAGAAAACTTCTCCTGATTTATAAATTGAGGCATTAACAATTAATGAAGTTTCTTTTTCTTCAAGAATATCAATTTGCACAGAATCGGGAGTTGCTACTCCTCTCACTTTAATTTCGAAGAAATAAGTGTTTCCAGCATTTTGTTTGAAAGCAACTGATTTATTTTCTGCTTTTTCTTTTAATCATTCAGTGATTAATTTTTTCACATCTTTAACAAACACACCATCAATTTCTCTAGCAATTTCTTCTTGGGCAGAAACTGCTAATTTTAAATTAGCATAAATTGGTGCGTCATAAATTTTTGATTCAGTTCTAGCAACTGACATAGTTGTTCTTGGTTCACGGAATTCTCAATTTTCCATAGTTAAAACCGCAGTTCCATCACTTGAAAGAACTGGGAAAACTTCATCAAAAACTTCTTGAATACCTTTGTGTTTGAATCAATCAAAAGTTTCAAGTTGTACTTCAACTAAATTAGGTAGTGGTAAGTTAGAAGAAAACTTAGTATAGTCTCTTCTTTCCACACTACGATTAATTTTTTTAATTTTATAGCTCATTTTTTCTCCTATTTTTCTTTTAATAGCAATCTTATTTTTTGTAAAAACTGGTCATTTAGTTCAAAAAAACTTGATTGTTTCTCTTCTTTTTTAGCTAAGAATTTTAAATCTAACATTTTTTGAATGACAGATTTAATCTCTTTTTCTTTGGCAAATTGGAAATTTCTAATTTGCAAACTATTGGCGATTTTTTCTTCTTTTAAAACATTTGTATTTAAAAGAATAATTTTTGCTGCAATCACTTTATCAATGAATTTTGGAAAAACTGGTGTTGTTCCACTTTGATCTGATTGAATAAAATTATCAAATAAGTATAAACAATAAGTATCATTAACTCCGCTTTTAATAATTTCTTTTTCAAATTCTAAAAGTGAATCAAGATTAAGTTTTTCAAAACTTTCATTCACTTTCTTGATAAATTTATCCCAATGAATACCAAAGCTATGCATTGGATTGACAATTGGAATGTTCCAAGAATTTCTTTTTAAGTATCATCTCGCAAAAATAAAGGCGAGCGTAATACTGAATTCTTTGTATGGATAAATAAACAAGAAAGCATTTAAGATTACACCAGCTTGAGTAATTCCGCCAATATCTTTTTGATTTAAGTTTTTAATATAATTTAAAAACCCCTGTATTTCTTTGTCTATGATTTTGGTTTGTGGATTTAACAAATTTTTGAATGGTGTAGAAGTTTTAAGATTGCGATAATAATCAGCTTTAATATCTAAGTCAAAACCCATGTTCCTGAATAAAATATGTACAATTAGTTCATAGTTATCTTCATTAATTTGGAAACTGTCATTTTCAATTAAGTCCCAAATTTCAATCAGGTTTCAAATTTTAAACTCCTCACGGGTTTTAGGTTTTTTTCCACTATCAATTTCAATAATGCTTTGCACCGTTTTGGTGTAGTCACCTTGATCAAGATTTTCTTCAATGGCTAATAAGCTTAAAAAATCCATCAATTTCACATCTTTTGAAATGTTTGAATCCCGGGGAACTTCGTAAGCTTTTAAATAATCATATAAAAAACGATCACTACTTACTTGTCTTTTAAATGTAAAATGAAATTTACTATTATGCGACACTGGCAAGTTTGTAAAGTACATGTCATTATCTAAATTTTTGCTTGTTCTCTTTACTCATTTATCATTTAGAAAATAGTCTAAACCAACCACTCGTATTCTCCAATTCTTCCAACAATAGACCCAGAGAATAGTAGAAGTTCTTAGCTAGCTAAACTAATCTCAATCTTTTAAGTATAATACTTAATTGATAAATTTCAATAATCTATGGGTAATTTTGTGGATAAATCCACTATTAAGGTACAAAAAAACACCAAAATTGGTGTTTTTTAAGAGCTTAGAATCTTTTAAATTATTTTAATGTAACTGTTGCTCCAGCAGCAACTAAAGCTTCTTTCATTGCTTCTGCATCTTCAGTTTTAACGTTTTCTTTAACAGTAATTGGAACTGCTCCATCTACCATTTTTTTAGCATCCATTAATCCTAATCCTGTTAATTCTTTAACAGCTTTGATTAAGTTAACTTTTTGTTCTCCGATTGCTGTAATAACAACACTTACTTCTGATGGTGCTGCATTTGTTGCGGCTGCAGCTGGTGCTGCAACTGCTGCTGCTGCAACAACTCCAAAGTGTTCTTCGATTGCTTTAACTAAATCGTTTAATTCAGTTAATTTCATTTCTTCTAAAGCTTTAATAATATCGTCTTTTGTAATAGCCATGATTGTATTTTCCTTTTCTTTATTTTTATTCTGATTTTAGTTTAGCAACTTCTTTAGTTACTAACATAAATTGACGTAGTGGGTAGATCAATGAAGATGCGAACATACTGTATAATTCATCTTTTGAAGGAATTGATGCCACTTCATTGATTGCTTTGGTATCCATTACTGCACCTTCATAAACTCCGGCTTTTAAAACTAATTTTTCATTAGTTTTTGCGAAGTTAGCAACTAATTTTGCTGGTGCAATTGGATCTTCTGAAAATAAGAAAACATTTTGTTGAGTTAAGAATGCTTCTAATCCATCTAATCCCGCTTCTTTAGCCGCCCTGCGAACTAAAGAATCTTTGTAAACTTTAATGTCGATGTTATGTTCTAAACATAAACGACGTAATTGAGTCATTTGAGCAACTGTTAAAAATTTATATTCCGCAATTGCTACTCCATTAGATTTTAGTTTGTTTGTGATTTCAACAACAACTTCATTTTTCTTACTATGAGCTGGTCTTTCTAATTTCATAAAACCCTTTCTATCTATTAAAAACCTCGGGTAAGACCCGAGGAAAAAACAAAAAAGTTTTATTTTAAAACGTTTTGTCTCCTCGGTAGCAAATTAAGAACTAATGTTCAGCCACTGTCTTAGGTAACTAATAGCAATATAATAATAACATGTTATTAAATAAAACACGAAGTCGATTTTGTTTTTTTAAAGTTTTGTGGTTTTAATGTTAATTACTTTTGCTTGTTTTAGCCATTATTTTATGTTGAAGTCCAAACACTGTTGGGTGCATCACTGTGTCTTTGGAGTGCGGTTTGGGTTAGCATCATTCATGTTATATCAAACATTGACTACTTTTTAAAATTCAATTCCTTCACGCGCAATCACACCTTCATCAAGATAATGTTTGATTGGTTTAATTTCTGAGATTAAGTGGGCCACTTGATTTAACTCAGGAAATGAATATCTCCCCGACATTGCAACTTCTAAATGGGTTGATTTGTTTTTTAGTGCTTCAACTAAATCGTGTTTATTAATAAATCCATTTTGCACAGCTCCCAAAATTTCATCAGCAAGTAAAATATCTAAGTTTTCATTTTTTAATTGATTTTTAAAATATTCATATCCTTGTAAAGTTTCATGTTTGAACGTTTCAACTTCTTTTGGATCCATTTCTCAAACAAACTTGGTTGAGAAATGGTAAAAAGATTTAATGTGAATTCCTAATTTCTCTAAAATAATATTTTCACTAGTTGGTCTATTTTTTAAAAAACGAACATAATCAATAGTCTTCCCAGCACCAAGTGCTCTTAAAACCATTCCATTCAAAACTGAAGTTTTACCCTTACCTTCACCACAATAAATTTGTATATAACCTTTTTCCATGATTCTCCTATACCTAAATTATACAAACAAAAAACCACCATGGTGGTTTTTATCAAATAATTCCTTTATTGGTCTTATTTTTTAGAATCAGCGAATGATCCTTTCATTCCTGGAGCTAAAACTTTAATTCCAGGACCCATTGTTGTTGAGATAGTTACATTTAGCATGTATTCACCTTTAACAGTTTGAGGTTTTGCTTTTTGAACTGCATCTAAGATAGCATTAAAGTTATCTTGTAATTGTTCAACAGTAAATGAAGCTTTTCCTAAAATTGAATGTACGTTTCCTTCTTTGTCAGCACGGTATTCAACCTTTCCTTTTTTAACATCATCAATTGCTTTAGCAACATCCATTGTTACTGTTCCAGTTTTTGGGTTAGGCATTAAACCTTTTGGTCCTAAAACCTTTCCGATTGCTCCTAATTTTGCCATCATTTCTGGAGTCGCAATAATAACATCAAAATCAAATCAGTTTTCTTTTTGAATTTTAGTAATTAATTCTTCCCCTCCCACAAAATCAGCTTTTGCATCAGTTGCTTCTTTAGTTTTAGTATTTGTTAAAACTAAAACTTTTTGAGTTTTTCCAGTTCCTGATGGAAGCACGATTGCTCCACGGATTTGTTGGTCAGCTTTTCTTGGGTCAATATTTAAGTTGAAAGCAATTTCAACTGTTGAATCAAATTTAGTTGTTGCTGTATCTTTAGCTAATTGTAAAGCTGTTTTTGGATCATATTGAGTATGACGTTCAACTTTAGCTGAAGCTGCTTTTAATTTTTTTCCTAACTTAGCCATTATTTGTCATCTCCCATTCCAGTAATTTTAATTCCCATGTTTTTTGCAGTTCCTGCAATAATTTTCATTGCTGCTTCAAGAGAATTAGCATTTAAGTCTGGTAATTTATATTCAGCAATTTTTTTAATTTCATCAACTGAAATTGTTGCTACTACTTCTTTTCCAGAAAGTTTTGCACCTTTTTGAATGTTAGCTGCTCTTTTTAATAAAACAGCTGCTGGTGTTGTTTTCAATACAAAATCAAAAGATTTATCATTGTAAGCTGTAATGATAACTGGAACAACGTCTCCAGCACGATCTTTTGTTGCATCGTTAAATTGTTTTGTGAATTCAGGCATGTTAATTCCTAATGAAGCCAATTCAGCTCCTGGTTTTGCTTGCATTGCCATAAATTCAAGTTTTGCTATACGTGTGATTTTTTTAGCCACGGGTAATACCTCCTATAAGTATTAAATCTGTGTCACATCTTTACTCGCTGTGGTTCATTCGAAATTGCTTTTCTCCCACAATAAAAATCGACTTATTAATTTTAACACTTTTCTAAAAAAATAAAAGAAAACTTCTCCAAGAAAATCAACAAAAGTTTTGGGTCTAATGCATCATTTTCTTGAAGAAGTTTTCATTTTTAAATTAAAATTCTTTAACTGATTGAATGTGTGAAATTGAAACTTCGGCTGGTGTATAACGACCAAAAATTTCCACTGCAACAATTACTGTATTGTTTTCTAAATCAATTTCAATAATTTTACCTTCAGTTCCTTTGTAAGCACCTTGAGTAATTAAAACTACTTCATCAACTGCAAATCCAACTGGTATTTCTTCAACAACGGGTGTTTCTGCAATTTCTTCTTTGCTTGGTGTTGTTAACATATTGATGACTTCATCATCAGTTAATGGGAATGGTTTAGCACCTCTTCCAGATGATCCAATAAAACCAGTTACCCCCGGTGTGTTACGAACAACAAATCAGGCATGTTCACTCATAATCATATTAATGAAGATGTACCCAGGAAATCTATTTTTAATTACTTCTTTTCCTGCTTTGGTTGTTGTTAATCCTTTTGAAATTCTTACATCAAAGACATCACTTTGTAAATTAGAAGTTTTAATTTTTTGAACTAAGTCTGAAAGCACTTTATCTTCATGACCAGTTTGAGAATTGATCACAAATCATTGTCCTTTCATATTTAATAGTTCTTCGATTAATTTATTATTTTCTATCATTTTTACCCCTTATAATACTTTTATTAAACTAAATAGTTGTTGCAATCCCATATCAATTAGGAAGAACATGATTGCAGTTATAATCATAAAAATTAAAACCGTAATATATTTGTTTGTCAAATTTTTAGATGATGATCATTTGATTTTATTAACTTCTTTAACTAGCTTAACAGGAAATTCTCTTGTTGCTAGTTTCATATTAATTTTATCTTTTGGATCTTTTTCTTTTTTAACTCTGATTGTTTTTTTTGTTTCTTTTTTTAACGCTTTTAAACTTTTTGGTTCATCAGATTTTTTTTGTTTCGCGTCAATTTTATCTAGTTTAGCTGCAATCTTTTTTTGTTTCTTTTGATTTTTAAGTTCTTTTTTAGACAAATTATCAGACATAACTATCGAGTCTCCTTATGTAATGTGTGGCGATTGCAAGTTGGGCAAAATTTTTTAATTTCTAGTCGTTCTTTTTGTGTTAGTGTACTTTTAGTTAAACTGTAATTACGGTTTAAACATTCTTCACACACTAAAATAATTTTTCTACTATTAGACCCCATAAAAAACCTACCTATAACCTCATTAAATAATTATACAAGTATTTTAGATAAATCACTAATTGTTTTGTCGAGAACTCTTTTTAATTTAGTTCTGGTGATATCATATTTTTTCACCATTTCAGTTTGTGTTGTTCCTAAGACATACTCTTCAAACAAAACTTGTGCTTGTTCATCATTTTCTGGTAAAGAAAAATAATCTTCTAAAACCATTTTCATAGTAGTTTCGTGAATACCATCATCTTTATCACCGATATTTTCACATCACACATATCCTAGTGTGCTTAGGTTTAACATTTTGTGGTGATTAGTCACAAAGGTTGCTGCATAATCAGTACATTTTCAAACTATTGAATCAATGACAAATGATAGTAATGTTTTGGTTGTTTTCATGGCAGCATATTTTGTGATTGCTTCATCAAATGCCATTCATGCAATTGAAGTATAATCACTTTTTTCCAGAGGAATAGCTGGGAATTTCTTGAAAACCTTATTTAATGCATAATGAACAGGTTGTTCAAATTGTTTATAAATTTCGTATTTTTCTTCAAAATTTATTGCATTTCAGTCTAAATTTTTGATATTTAAGCCTATTTTGGCTATATTATTCATATAATCTCCTAAGCAGTTTTCTGCTTATCACAATTATCAACTAAAAGTTTATTTTTCTACATATAAATAAAAACTTCTTTTAATTTTAATTTTTTTGGAAAATAAAATTAAAAAAGAAGCTCTTGCTTCTAAAATAATTTTATCTTTTTCCCAATTTCATACATCAAAATTCCGGCCGCAACACTAACGTTGTATGAATCAATAACTTTAGTTGAAGGAATAAAAATATTTAAATCACTGTTTTTAGTTAATAGGTTACTACTTCCATGTTGTTCGTTTCCAACAATCAAAACAGCTTTGCTGGCAAAATCAACATTCCGAACATCTTGAGCATCTTTGTTAAGGTTAGAAGAATAAATTCAATATCCACATTTTTTTAATTCACTAACTACATTGTTTAAGTTAGAAACTTTTGAAACTGCTAAATCATAAACAGTTCCACTACTTGTTTTAACAACGGTTGGAGTGACCATCACTTGTTTATGATCCATGATAATAATGTTTTTCACACCAAGTAAAGTAGCACTGCGAATAATTGCTCCAAAATTATGTGGATCATGAATTTGGTCTAAAATTAAAATTAAATCTTGTTCACGGTGAGTTAATTCATCTTTAATTTCACCAAAAGGTTTGTAATTGTATTCCTTAACTTCTGCAATCACATTTTGGTGATTTAAATCATCGCCCAACATTTTACTTAATTCTTGTTCATTTTTTTTAATCACTTTAATATTAAATTCATCAATAACTTTATTGTCATTAAATTCATTAATGTTTTTCACATAGATCGCTTTAATCATTTTGGGGTGTTTGTTTAAAAATTCTTCAACAATCCGTTTTCCATAAATTAAATTCGGTTTCATTACATTATCCCCTTCGCTTCTAACTCACTTCGAATTAAGTCAGCTTTGACAAAATCTTTACCTAAAACTAATTGATTTCATTGTTTGATTTTGGTTTCATCATCTTCAGAAAGACTAATTTCAATTTGCTCAATAAAACCTAAAGTTTTTAAAATTAATTGTAACTGATCAAATAAAGGTTTAATTGTTGAAAAATTTGTTTTTTGACTAATTAATTGGTTAATATTTTTAATTAATTCTTCAATAATGGATAACACTAAGCTCGTGTTTAAATCATTTCCCATCGCTTGGTCAAATTCTTTGATATAGTCCTTGTTTTCAATAACTTGGGTTTTTTCAAAAATAACTTTTGAAAAAACAATTTTCTTTTTCAAGTAATCCAGTTTTTGAAAAAACTTAGTCGCTTGAGTTAGCAAGTCATCACTTAAATTTAATGGTTGTTTATAGTTTGTTGATAAGAAGATTCATCTTAAAACATCACTTCCAAAATCTTTAACAAAATCTTTCACTAAAACAATGTTCCCAAGAGATTTACTCATTTTTTCATCTTTTCAATTTAAGTGACCATTGTGCATTCAAATGTTAGCTAACTCTTTTTGGTTGTGAGCGAGATATTGAATGCGTTCATTTTCATGATGAGGAAATTTTAAATCAATTCCTCCTGAATGAATATCAATTGTTTGACCATGAAAATATTCTTGAATTAATAAGGCACATTCAGTATGTCATCCTGGTCGCCCTTGACCAAACGGTGAATCTCATGTAATCCCAACATTGGTTTTTTTTCATAAACTAAAATCTAATGGGTTTTTTTTCTTTGGATCAATTTCTACACGTTCCCCACTAATTAGTTCTTCGGGTTTTCTCCCTGATAGTTGCCCATATTGTGCTTCTCATTGATCGATAGCGAAATAAACATCACCATCAACATTATAAGCAAATCCTTGTTGAACTAAGTCATCAATAAAACTAATCATTTGTTTGATGTGTTGACTAATTGGTTCTATTTTATCTGGCATGATAATGTTTAAAGCTTGTAAGTCAGCAAGATATGCTTTGGTAAAAAATTCGGCAACTTCTTTTTCAGTTTTATTTTCTTCAATCGCTTTATGAATAATTTTGTCATCAATATCAGTAACGTTTTGTAAGTAATTAACTTTGATGTTTTTGTGCTTTAAAAAACGCACAAAAACATCCATCAAAATATTTGGACGAGCATTACCAATATGAATATAGTTGTAAACTGTTGGACCACAAGAATAAATCATTAATTCTTTTTTATCTAACTGTGTATTTGTTCTTGTAAGTGAATTATATATTTTCATTTAAACCTCTCTTATTTTTTTAGAATTGGTTTCATTACTCAAAAGACTGTTGATAAAACGGTTGTATTAAATGCAATTTTTAGTGGCGCTTGCAATAAACGAACAATAACCATTGAAGAGTAACCACCTTGGTAATCAGGAATTCCTAAAATTTTCGAATCACCTCATGAAGCTAGTAAAATTGTTGCTAACGTTTCTGTCACAATACATAATAAAATAATTGGTAAAATAATCTCTAGTCAATGCTCTCTTTTTAGTGCCACTAAAACAAAGGCAATTAATCAAATGACAAAGAGGGTTAACCCCATCATAATTAAAAATAAAGCAGGGATAAATTTACCTGGAATTTCAATCCCGAAAAAGACAGCATCTTCATGACTACCATTCATTGTGATGAATCACATAATCGCTGTGAAAGCAATTGTATAAAGATTAATGATCAAAAATGTTCATCATTTATTTTTACCTTTTCAATCTTTAGTATAAGATACTATTCCTGCTCAAAACCCAAAAGAAAGAGCAACAAATAAATAAGCAATATGAATATAAGAAGGGATGAAAATAATACATAACCCCTCAGTAATAAGACCAGCAATAATTCCAACAACAGGACCAAAAAATAAACCCGTAATTTTAATCATAATCCCACTAAAAGCGATTCTGATTGGAGGAAAGACAGTAATTGGTAAAGTCATTGAAATTACAACCGTAATAGACACAGATACCGCAACCATCATGGCAATATAAGTAATATTTTTAGTTGTAAATTTTAATCCATTATATGGTAGTTGTCGAGATTTTCGATAATTATAATAAAGTGCGGAACTTAAAAAAAATAGAAAAGCACTAAGTAACGTAAATCCAGCTGTTGCTAAAGCCATATTCGTGTCTTTTAACAAGAAATCATTAACTATATTCATTGGCTTGTCCTTTCTACTGTGTTCAATCAATTTCAATTTGATTAAGTTTTTTTAATTCTAAATTAATTTTTGAAAATGGTTTGGTTCCTTTAAAAAATTTATAATAACTAAATGGGGATGGATGCCCAAACTCTAACTTAATCGAGTTGTTATTAAATTTTAAGTTATTATATGTTTTTTTTGCTCAATTTCCAAATAAAACATATACATAAATATTACTATGTTTATTAATAAATTCTAAACAATTGTTCACAAATTGTTCTCATCCAAAATTTGCATGAGATCCAGGTTGAGACTTATTAACTGTTAATGTAGTGTTAATTAAAAACACACCTTGCTTAACTCAACCTGATAAATCATTGTTTTTTGTATGGTCAATTTGTAAATCATCTTGTAATTCTTTGAAAATATTTTTTAAACTTGGTGGTGTTCTGACATCATTTGTTGTCGAGAAAGCAATTCCATTAGCTTGTCCTTTTTGATGGTATGGATCTTGACCAATGATAATTACTTTGATCTCTTCTGGTTTGATTAAATCAAACAAACGGAAAACATCTTCCGCCCTTGGATAAACCGTGTTATTCGCTCTTTCCTGATTAATTTTTGCAATTAATTTCGGAAAATATGCTTTCTTTTTTTCTGCTTGAAAAAACTCATCTCATTCTTTTAACATGTTACCTCTTTAATATGGAAAATGTAGACAAAAGTCTACATTAAATGTTATTATTTTACTTCTTTTTTAATTTCTAATTTAGTTAGTTTAATTTTACTAAATGCACCTTCTCCAGGTTTAGAAGTTTTACCAAAATCCTTATTACCATCTTTAATAAAATTAAAATCATTAAATTGATAACCAGCAAAAGTCCATTTAACAAAATTTAGTTTTTTATTATCTGTGTTTTCTTTATTATTAGCTTCAGCGGCAATTGCACGATAAACAGGTCTTAATCCTTCGAATGTGGTTTTTACATCATATTTATCAGCATTATCATTTTTGGCATCTAAAGTAAATTTATAATTAATTGTTATTGGTGTCGCTTCCCCTATTAAGAATTGGTCTTTTTTAATTTCTCATTTATTTTTTTCGCCTTCTTTATAATTTTCAAGAATAATTGCCCCACTCTTTGGTGGAGTTTCATCGGCTTTACTATTTGATTCAGGATCTTTAACTACAATTGAAGGGGTTGGTAAGTTTCCACTACTAAAAATAAACTGACTAAATGGATTCAATACATCTTGTCCAACTTTTTTAGTTCTTTCTTTAGGTGGGTCTGTTTTATCATTAGCTTCCTTGAAACTTTTAGTTCCAGAATCCTCGTTTTCAAGTTTACCATCATTACTTATTACGGTTAATACATCTGAGTTAAGGAATTTAGTGTTTCCATCAATAGTAATTTTTTGTTCTAGTCAACTTGAATCTTGTTTATCTTCATTTAATCCTAAAAAGTTTTTAGCAAAAACTTGTCCGTCTTCTGACCCGAAAGCTTCTTTAGCAATTTCTAAAGAGGCCTGAGCACCTGTGGCAGTTGGTGTAAATCCATGTTTACTTTCATTATATAAATCTCATAAACCAGCAATTGAGGCAATTTGGGTTTTTTCAAATTTATTGAAAAATTCACGTTTGTCTTTACCTTGAATTTCTGAATCTTCATTTTTTCAAATCCCATGAACAGCAGCACCTTGTACACCTTGATCGTCCCCGATTAAAAAGTTGTTGTGTTTATTAAATTGGTTAGGGTTGTTCATTGCAGCCCCAGTTACACTTAATAAGTTTCTTAATTGCATAATTATTCAAGGGAAACCATAAGCTTGTTTAGTGGCTTTTGAAAAACCACTATCAAAAGCCGCTATTTTGTCATCTTTAGAATAATCTTTTCATGCCCCTGCATCTTCTGTTCCTGGAATAGTCGGTGCTCCTTCAAATAGAACTGGAACTTCATGTTTGGGAATGGTGGCACATGAAACAACTGCCATAACTGATGAACTTGATACAGTAACTCCCATTAATATTGCAATTAATTTTTTCATTTGCTCCATTACTCCTTTTTGTTTTTAAATAACCTATATATTATACCAATTTTTATGATTAATTAGTTAAATCAATAAATTTACCAAATTGTAAATTAAATGATAACTTTACATTACCTGTTGGTCCATTACGGTGTTTTGCAATGATTAATTCAGTATCTTGCATTTTTTTATCATTAAATTCTTTCTGAGTATCGTAGTATTCTTCACGATACAAAAACATTACCATATCAGCATCTTGCTCAATCGCTCCTGAATCACGTAAATCAGACAACATCGGTCTTTTATCTTCACGTTTTTCCACAGAACGTGAAAGTTGTGATAAACAAATAATTGGAATCCCAATATCACGAGCAATTCTTTTTAATTGACGTGAAATGTTGGAAATTTCATTTTGTCGATCACTTCCATTAGAACCAGGTGTGGTGATTAATTGTAAATAATCAATGACACATAAATTAATATCTTCATCGCGTTTTAATTTATGTAATCTTGATTGAATTTGTTGAATAGTAATTCCTGGGGTATCATCAATAAAAATTTTGGTTGTTTGTAATCGATCGTTTGTTTTATGAATGTTATCTCATTCAAATTGAGAAATATTTTTTCCTTTTTGCAATTTTTTGTAATCAATTTGCGATGACATCGAAAGAATACGGTTAGTTAATTGTTCTTTTGGCATCTCAATTGAAAAAATTGCAATCCCGTTTTTCTTATTGTTCTTCTTAGAAATTCCGGCATTGTAAGCTAAGTTCAAAGCAAAAGCTGTTTTACCCATTGATGGGCGGGCAGCTAAAATAATTAAATCTCCTGGCTGAAATCCTAATGTCATTTCATCTAAATTTTGAAATCCAGAAGGTACACCCAATAGAGTTTCGGTTTGTTTTTCTAATTCACGCATTTTTTTAAGCACTTTTTCCATAGTTGTTCCAATTGCTTCAACATTATTTTTATTTGATGATAAATCTAAAGAAAGTAATTCTGTTTGAGCTTTATTAATCACATATTCTAAATCCGGATTCGCTAAACGTTCTTTTTCAATACTTTTTAATTTTTGTTCAAATTTACGTCCGATTGATTTTTTATAAACAATTGCAATCATTGATTCTAAATCTGAATCAGTAACGAATTTATCACTGATTTCTGAAATTAATTCCACTCCACCAGCTTGATCTAATTTTTTTTGTGTTTCTAATTCATCAGTAATTGTAATTGGGGAAATTTCTTTAGAATTAGCATGCAAATCAGTAATTGCTTTGTAAATTAATTTGTGTGTTGACACAAAAAAATCATCAGTTGTTAAAGCTGAAAAAATATCTGGTAAAGCATTTGGAGAGTGCATGGCAATCGCCAAAATAGCTTGCTCAGCCTCACTTAAATTTGCATTTTCTTTTTCAATTAAAATTTTATCCATCATGTTTTCCCATTCAATATAATAATATTTTATCTTAATTTTCAAAATGGTAAATAAAAAGGGGTATAAACCCCCTCTTGCATAGATAATTGAAGTAAAATTTTCAAACTTGAAAATTTGCACAACACATACTTAAACAAAAATTAACTTAACTTAAATTCAGCACCAAAGTTTATTGCATTACTTAGCATCCATACAGGATCACCCCTTTGCTCAACTGTTTGTCTTGTAAGAAATTGAAGGTGATAATTCCCTTTTTCTTCATATCATGTATATCCATATTTAACAGATGCTGAACCATTATAATTAACATAATTTGCATTAAGTAATGGAATTGTTGTAAACTGATCCAGTAGCCATTCTTCTTCAGGTTTAATCTTACGATTATTTTCCTTATTTAAATCAATTCTTATTGGTTGTTTCCAATAAATTGAGCTCAATAGGTTGTCTTGGCCAAGGGCACCTTGTGCTTTAACCACAACAACAGCCTGATCGGTTAAAAATTCCATTTTTGAATAATTTTTTATTTTTCCAATATTTGTATCAATAATAGTGTATTTTATACCTTCATTACCAACAGGTTTCAATAATGATGATTGCTGATTTTTAGGTATTGAAAAAAATTTAGGTTCAATAATTGTTTCATAATGATGCTCTAATGTAACATCTTTATTATATTTGAATGTGTTTTTGTCACTAGCCATTCCCACAAATTTGAAGCTTTCTTTATTTGTTGTGTTCGTTCTTATTGTTGGTTGATGGTATACTTTAATTCCACCACGTATTTCAATACCTCTAAGAACAATTTCATCTTCTAATTCAGATGCGGTTCACGGTTTATCAGTTCTAGAATCCAAAATTTTTCACAAATCATTACTAATTGTTGAAATGTGTTCTGGTTCATTAACCAAAAATGTGTGGGTCAAATCAATTTTGCCATGATATTTGAATTTAGGATTTTCTTCAGCATGTCCAAAAAAAGTTCAAGTGTTATTTACTGGATTTATAGAACGGGGGGCTAGTTTTGGTTGAACAGTAATTCCGCCTCTAATGTCGAGTTTTGCATCAGCGATGGCTTTTTGCAATTCTAATTGGGTTCATGGTTTTGTTGGTCTAGATTTTAAAATATCTTGTAATTTAGTGCTAATTTTTGAAATGTGTTCAGTTATATTGGTGGAGAAATTATGAATTAAAGAAATTTCATCACGATATTTAAATGCGTTATCTACATTTCCGTGTCCAATAAATCTTCAAGTATGATTATTAGAGCTCGATGTACGAGGGGTTAATTGTTTTTCAACAGTAATCCCACCCTTGCCATCAATTTGTCTATAAACAATTTCTTTTTCTAACTCTTCTTTAGTTCAGGGTTTATCAGTTCTAGAGTTTAGGATATCTTGTAATGTGGTTTGAATGTTAGAAATTGGTTGGGTTGTATCAGTTGGAATTTTGTGAAGTAAATTAATTTGGCCATTATATTTGAAATCATTATTAACACTCCCATGACCAATAAAAATTCAATTGTGTTGTATTTCACCCAATGAACGATTAGTTAGTTGTCGCTCAACAGTAATCCCACCTTCAACATCAAAACCTTGATTAACTATCTCTTTTTCTAACTCTTGTTTAGTTCAGGGTGTATCCCTATTGTCCAAAAGGCTTTGTAATTCAGTTTTGATATTAGAAATTGGTTTTGACATAGAAACCTTCATACTACAAGCAACCACAAGGTTAGCCATTACCCCAACTAATGAGATAGTACTTAAGAGACTTAATAATTTTTTCATAAGATAACTCCTTTGAATAAATATTTATTTAATTTTAAATTTTTTTGCTTGAAAAACAAGGAAAAATCTTTTTAAAAAAGTACTTTCTCGTTAAAAAAAGTACTTTTTTTAAAAAACCCACAAATCGTTCGATTTGTGGATGAATAATAACTTGTTTTTGACTTTATTAAGCTGCTTCAATATTCACTTTTAGTTTAGCAACAATTGAATGAGGTAATTTAAGTTCTAATTCATAAGACCCGACTTTTTTTAAAGCGTCATGATCTTTAATTTTTCTTTTATCAACTTCAATTTTGTGATTTTCTTTTAAATCACCAACAATTTGGGCATCAGTAATTTGACCAAATGTTTTACCATTTTTTTCTTCAATTTTAAAAACTAAATGAATTTCTTCAATTTGTTTTTTTAATAATTCAGTTTCACCTTTATCTAATGCATCCTCTTCTTTAGCAATTTGCAATTTGGTGTTTAGTGTTTTAATTGCTTCTTGATTGGCAATTTTAACTAACTTATTTGGAATTAAGAAATTAATTGCATATCCATCTGAAACGTTTTTAATTTCATCCTTTTTTCCTTGTCCTTTGACATCTTGTAAAAATATAACTTTCATAAATACCCCTTTGTTAATATTCTATAAAATAAAATCTCTGTTTGGAACAGAGATTTATTTTTTAATCAATTATGTATGGTAATAGTCCCATTTGACGTGAACGTTTAATTGCTAATGCTAAAACTCTTTGGTCTTTTGGAGATGTTCCAGTAATTCTTCTTGGAAGAATTTGTCCATTTCCAGAAATGAATTTTTTCAATAATTCTACATCTTTGTAATCGATGTATTTAATGTTGTTTTTAGCAAAGAAATTAACTTTTTTACGTCTTCTAATAATTTTTTTCATCGTTAGTTAATATCCTTTCTGATTAATCTCATAAAATAGAATCTTCAATTGTTTGGTCATCACTTGGTGATTCATCAACAGTTGATTTTTGGCTTGTATTAGATGAATTTTTAAATTGGTTATCATTTGATTTAGAACCTTTAGGTTCTAAAAATTCAACGCGATCAACATTGATATTAACGATGGTTTCATATTTTCCACCATCTTGTTTAGAACGGACTGAAATTCTTCCTGTTAATCCAATTAAACTTCCTTTTTTAAGATAGTTAACCATTAAATTAGCATTGTTATCTCATGCAATACATGGAATAAAATTTGTATGTTCAACATCTTTTCTATATTCAGAAACCACTAATGTAAAACCAAGAAATTTTGTTCCATTTGTTGATTCGCGTAATTCTAAATCATTAGTGATTCTTCCGATTAATGATACTTGATTCATTCTAATATCTCCTTCTATTTTATTTGTTAAGTTTTGTAGCAATTAATTTCATGTAAGTAATTAATTCTTTTTTAGTCATGTCGCGTAAGTTTGCGTCATGAATTTTTGCTTCTTTTTCAGGAGCTAAAGATCTTAATGAGTTAGCGTGTTTTTGTAATTCACTTCTTGCTTCAGTAATCATATCTGATCCATCTAACTTAGCTCTTTCTTCAGTTGACATTTTTGCTTTTTCAGTTTTTTTAGCTTCGCGCTCAGCAATTAATTTTGCTTTTGCAGCTTCATCAGTTGCTGCTGCTAAAGCTTTTTCATGTGCTTCTTTATCAGCTTGTTTGCTATCTTCATGTTGTTTTAATTCAGCAGCATATTTAGCTTGAACACGAGCAATAAATGCGTGTGAATCTTCTTCATGTTTTTCTTCAGTAACTTTTGGAGCTGCTGGTTTAGCAGTTTTTGGAGCTACATGTTTTTCAGTTTTAACAGCATCAACTGGTTTGTCAGTTTTTGTGTCTTTGTTAAAATCTTTATTGTATGGTTTTTTGAAGTCCTTGTTATCTTTGTTAAATTCTCTTTTAACAAAAGGTTTTTTGAAGTCTCTTTTTTCACGACGTTCTTCTTCAAATTTAGTCATGTCAGTTTTTGATAATTTAACTGATTGCTCATAGTTCCCTAAGTTTTCAGTATTTAAAACTAAAGTACGAACAACGTTTTTATCAATTCCAGTCACACGTTCAAATTCAGCAACAGCTGATGATGTTGTTTCAACGATAACAACAACGTAATATCCTTTTTTCTTGTGATTAATTTCATAAGTAAAATTCATTAAACCTCATTCTGAGCTTTCGATAATTTTACCTTCTGAAGTTAAGATACCATTTAATTTAGCAATAACTTCATTAGTATCTTTCACATCTTGATCAAGGATATACATAATTTCATATTTTCTTATCATAATGTATAATTTCCTCCTTATGGTCTTTGGACATTTCTGCCAAGGGGTTAATCCGTGTAATTAACTCGTTAAATATTATACCATATAACCTATTATTGTGATTTGATAATTCACATCAAGGCAAATCAGGCACAAAAAAATGAGAACCTAAATTCTCATTTTTTTGCTAATTGTTACCTTCTCTTGGTTTCATTTGTGGGAATAATAAAACATCTTTAATTGATTCTGAATTAGTTAAAAGCATCACCATACGATCAATTCCCAATCCAAACCCAGCAGTTGGTGGTAGTCCATATTCTAGTGCTTCAATGAAATCAATATCCATTTCTCCAGCCTCATCATTTCCAAACTCAATTTCTTGTAATTGTTCTTCGAATCTTGAGTATTGTTCAATTGGATTATTTAATTCACAATAGGCATTAGCATATTCTCTACCAATAATGAATAATTCGAAACGGTCAGTAAATCTTGGGTTGTCTTTATTACTTTTTGATAGTGGTGAAACTTCGACAGGATGACCATAAATGAAAGTTGGTTGAATGATAGTTTTTTCAACAAATTCTTCAAAAAACAAATTAATAATATGTCCAACACCAAAGTGATGTTTTTCAACTTTAACATGATGTTTTTTAGCAATTGCTAATGCTTCATCAAAAGTCATTTCTTTTCAGAAATCAACTCCAGTCACATTTTTAATAGCATCAACCATATGTACACGAGCAAATGATTTCCCTAAATCAATTTCATAACCACCATAGTGAATGATTGATGAATCATTCACTGCATCATTACATGCTTTTAAGATTTTTTCATTAATATTCATTAGAAAATCTAATCCTTTGTAAGCAACATATAATTCTAAGGTTGTGAATTCTGGATTATGTCGAGCGCTCATTCCTTCGTTTCTAAATAAACGACCAATTTCATAAACTCCTTCAAAACCACCAACAATTAAACGTTTTAATGGTAATTCAGTGGCTATCCTCAAGGTAAATTCATGGTCTAAAGCATTAAAGTATGATTTAAATGGTTTAGCAGCAGCTCCCCCTTTAACAGATTGTAAAATTGGTGTTTCAACTTCCATATATCCCTGGTCGTCTAAAAACTTTTGCAGAGCACGGACAATTTTTGAACGTTTTTGGAATGTTTTTTTAACTTCAGGATTCATAATTAAATCAACATATCGACGACGATATTTTTCTTCAATATCTTGAATTCCAGCATGTTTATCTGGTAATGGTTTTAATGCTTTAGAAAGTAAAGTATATTGACAAACACGAATTGATAATTCACCATGATCTGTTTTCATCATATGACCTTCAACCCCAATAATATCCCCAAGATCTAAGTCTCTGAATGCATTAAAATTATCTTCACCAAGTTCATCCATGCGCACATATAATTGAATATCTGCATCTTGATCTTGAATATTCACAAAAGCCGCTTTTTTACCAGCTTCACGGAATAATTTAATTCTTCCAGCTGTTTTGAGTAATTGTTTAGGCTCAACATTTGCTAATTCTTCTTTTGAAAATTTAGCAAATGTTGTCTTTAATTCTGTTAAAGTTGCATTTCTTTCAAATTGGGTTAAGAGAAAAGGGTCTCGCCCCCTTTCAACAAGTGTTTTATATTTTTCACGACGAATTAATTCTTGTTCTGTAAATTTACGATTATCCATTTTTTTCTTCTCTTTCATATTCATCAATTAAGTTGATCACATCTTGTAAAGTTTCAATCTTGTTTGAACGTTCTTTCAGTTGATTAATTGATTTGGTTTTTGGTAAAACATCAAAATATCAAGTTAGGTGTTTTCTAAACTCTCTCATGCCTCATTCTTCTGTTTTTAGTTCCATTAACATTTTAGCATGTTCTAAAATAGTTTCTTTTCATTCTTTAAAAGTTGGCTTGGGTAATTCTTGACCAGTTTCTCAAAAATAATTACATTGAGCAAAGATTCAAGGGTTTCCTTGGCACCCTCGTGAAATCATGACAGCATCACAACCAGTTTCATCTAGCATCTTTTTAGCAGATTTAGCATCAACAACATCCCCATTCCCAATCACAGGAATTTTAACCGCATCTTTAACTTCTTTGATTTTTTCTCAATCAGCATGGCCAGTATAAAAATCATTTCTGGTGCGACCATGCACAGCAATTGCGCTCGCTCCTGCCTTTTCGATTAATTGAGCAACTTCAACAGCATTCACACTATCTTTATCTCAACCTAATCTAATTTTGGCAGTCACAGGTTTTTTAGTATTTGCAACAACTGCTTTGACAATGTCATGAATTAAGTCAGGAGTTTTCAATAAGGCTGAACCAGATTCGGAACGAACAGCCACTTTTGGTGCTGGACAACCAAGATTTAAGTCAATAATGTCGCATTCAACATGTTTATCAATTCATTTAGTAGCTTTAATAAATGAATCGACATCATTACCAAAAATTTGCATGCTCATTGGGTGTTCTTTAGGATCAACACCTAACATTGTAAAAGTTTTTTTGTTTTCATGAACCATTCCTTCAACGCTCACCATTTCCGAGCACACTAAAGCAGCTCCATGTTTTTTGGAGATTAAACGAAAAGCCTGGTTAGAAACACCAGCCATTGGACCTTGAATAAATTTGCCTTTAATTTGAATATTTCCGATTTTCACTATTACCTCATTTTATTCCCGTTGACATATAATTTATCATTAACATCTGTAAAAAATACACTCACTGTTTGGGCATCATCTTTAAAAAATTCTTTTAAATATTTAGCAAATATTTCTTCTTTATCTAATCTTTGTTTTCATTCAACTTGAATGTAAATTGTTTTTTCAATACTAAAAACTTTGCTATTTTGTAAAACAAAGATTAGTTTTGTCACATCTGCATGCACCATTTTTCCGATTTTATCAATTTCTTGGTAAAGATCTTGCATTCTTTTTTCATCAATTCCACTTATACTAATTGTTGGCATATACCTCATCTCCTTTTGACTTATTAATATTTTACTTTAAAAAAGAGAAACCCATAAAGGGTTTCTCATTATGATCAATCAATTGTTGAAGGATCAGCCGGATTTGCATTGTGTGTTAGTTCATCAATTAAACCATTTTTAATATGAATTATTGTGTGTCCAATTTTTGCAATATTTGGGTTATGGGTTACAACAATCATTGTTGTTTTAAATTCTCGGTTAATTTTAACAAGAATCTCTAGCACTTTACGTCCCATTTCTTCATCCAACGCCCCAGTTGGCTCATCAGCAAAAAGAATACTTGGGTTTTTAGTTAAGGCACGCGCAATTGAAACACGTTGTTGTTGCCCCCCCGACATTTGGTGAGGATACTTATTAAGTTGGTCAGTCATTCCGATTGTTTCGAAGATTTTTTCAATTGAAAAGTTTTCATTTTTATTAGTTGATAAATTTTCTCCAACTTCAGCATTTTCTTTAGCAGTTAAATTAGTTAATAAGTTGTATTGTTGAAAAATAAATCCAACATTTTTTCTTCTAAATTTTGTTAAGTGTGAATCTTTTAATAAAGAAAGGTTTGACCCTAAAACAAAAACATCTCCACTCGTTGCTTTATCTAAACCAGAAATAATATTTAAGAAGGTAGTTTTCCCAGAACCAGATGGTCCTAAAATAACAATGAAATCACCTTTCTCTAAAACAATATCAATCCCTTTTAAAACTTGGGTTTCTAAATCCCCACTAATGTATGATTTTTTTACATTTTTTAATTCGATTGCGTGTTTATCAACATCAGGAACATATCCAGTTGTTGAAACAATATTACCTTCTAAAATACCTTTTGAGTATTTTGAAGTTAATTGTTTTTGGTTTTTAATTTGTAATTTTAAACCCTTAACTCCTGGTTCATATTCAATATGATTAGGAACTTGAATGAATTTTCTTTCTTTTGGTTCAGCTTTTAGCTCGGCAAGAAGTGATTTTTCTTTTTTTGATTTTTTCGATTTATTAGTTTGAACATTTTTTTGTTCAACCTCAACACTAGTTACTTCTAAAATTTCTTCTTTTGATTCAAGATTTTGTTCTATTGAAGCAGCTTTTTCAATTTTTGATTGTTTTGTTTTAACAGTTTTTTGTTTAGATTCAACTGGTGTTGAATCTAAACTCTTTGTTTTTGGTTCAACAATTTCTTTTTTAGTTTTTACACTAGTTGGTTTTTTAGGGGCTTGTTTTTTTTCTGCCATCATGATTCTCCTATATAGTTAAACAATGTCTATGTTATTTTATCATTTTAAAGAGCATTTTAATTTTATTCTCTTCGCTCATATCATTAATTGAGTTGTTGTAATTAATTGATTGTTTTTAATTGTTGGTTCGTAATTTGATATTCTCTTTGACAAAAATCACAATGAACAATTACTGTTTCATTTTTTTGAATCATCTTTGCGATTTCTTTTTCACCCAAAAGCTTAATTGTATTTAAAATTTTTTCTTCATTGCAAGTACACTTAAAAATAATTTCTTTTGTATCCAAAATTTCAACATCATCAACAATTTCACTAAGCAAACTGTGGTAATTAAATGACTTAATTAACACATCTGTAATATAGTCAGAATTACCTAATTTATGCTCAATAAAATCAATATCTTCATCAGTGTGATCTGGTAATAATTGGACTAAAATCCCAACAACTTGATCAACTTCTAAATTTGCGTTTAATGTTGCTTTTGTAGCAATAAAAGAATGGATTTGGTTTGATGTTTTTAAATATTCCATAAAATTAGCATCAACTCCACCCTCAATTAAACTGATTGTTGAAATGTATGGTTGATAATTTTTTAAATAACGTCCAACCAACATTGTCCCATCACAACCTAATGCTTGATTGAATGGATTAGTTGCATGCATTACTTTGCTTGCATCAAATTGGGGGTTTTTAATAAATGATCTAATTTGGTTTTCTTGATATTCAGCAATAATTGTTCCTAAATACCCATTTTTAGCAACAATGTTAGTATTCATTGATTCACCATTTTTTAAATCTAATGAAATTAATGCGTTAGCAGCAGTTATCCGACTTAAAATAACTCCCGCAATTGGGTTAGTTTTTTGTAACTTTAAAATTTTTTTCATTGCTTCGGTGATGTTAACAATTGAAATTTTTACATTATGTTTTTTACTTATCGCTCTTATTCCTAAATCCATATTTTCTCCTTAAAGATAAAAATAACGAATTAAAGTTCGTTATTTTTACTATTTTTTATTTTCTGAATCTTCTTCTTTTTTAGCTTCATCTTTTTTCTTTGATGGTGCTTTTTTAGTTGTTGATTTAGCTTTGGGTTTATCTTCTGTTTTTACTTTATCTTCGGTTTCTTTTGGTTTTTTAGTTTTTTCAGAAGGTGCTTTTTTAGCTTTTAGTGTTTTGGGTTTATCTTCTGTTTTGTCTTCAGTTTTGCCTTCAGAAGTAGATTTATTTTTTAATTTTTCTTCTTCTTGTTTAACATCTTCAATATCAATATCTAAAATATCACCAGCTGCTTTTTTCTTAGATTCTTCTGCTCAACGTTCTTTAGCTTCCACAACTTCTTTTGGTAATTTTCCTTCTTTATCAATGAAGTCAATTTGTTCAGAAGTAATTGTTTCTAAAACATCAAGTGATTCAGCAAGCAACTCTAAAGTTTGCATATTAGCTTTGATAAGTTGTAGAGCATCTTGGTAAGAAGCATCTAAAATCTTTTGAATTTCTTTATCAATTTTAGCAGCAGTTTCATCAGAATAAGTTCCTTCAATCTTACCATATGACTCTTCAGCCATTGTTAAGAATTTGGTCATTCCTAAACTTGACATCCCGAATTGAACAACCATACGACGAGCAATGCTAGTTGCTTTATCTAAGTCATCATGTGCTCCAGTTGTTACATTTTCTTTACCAAACATAATTTCTTCAGCAGCACGCCCACCTAAATAACCGGTAATCATTGCATATAAATCTTTTTTAGATGAAAAGATAGTTTCATCTTTTGGTGTCATAATTGTGTAACCACCAGCATTTCCACGAGGAATAATGGTTACTTTTTGCACTTTAGAAGCACTTTCTAATTTCAACCCAATCAAGGCATGTCCAGATTCATGATATGAAACAATTTTCTTATCTTGTTTGGTCATTGCACGAGTTTTCTTAGCAGGACCCCCAACCACACGATCAATTGCTTCATCGATTTCAGTAATTGTAATAATTGTTTTATTTTCACGAACCATTAAAATAGCAGCTTCATTTAAAACGTTTTCAAGTTGTGCTCCAGAGAATCCAGGAGTACGTTCAGCCACACGGTGTCAATCAATTGTTGTTTCAATTTTTTTACCGCGTGCATGTAATTTAAGGATTGCTTCACGTTCACGAATATCTGGTAATGAAACTTGAATGATACGGTCGAAACGTCCTGGTCGTAATAAGGCAGGGTCTAAAACATCAGAACGGTTAGTTGCAGCCATAACAATAACTCCACTATTAGTTCCAAATCCATCCATTTCAACCAACAATTGGTTTAATGTTTGTTCACTAGTTCCAGTTCCCATTGATGATGAACGCTTACGTCCAACAGCATCGATTTCATCGATGAAAATAATACATGGCGCTGCTTTTTTGGCATCCGCAAACATTTCACGAACACGACTAGCTCCAACCCCAACAAATACTTCTTCAAATTCTGATCCAGAAATTGAGAAGAAAGCAACTCCAGCTTCACCAGCAACAGCTTTTGCTAATAAAGTTTTACCAGTTCCTGGTGGACCTTCCATAAGCACACCTTTAGGAACACGAGCTCCTGCATCAGCATATCTTTGTGGATTTTTTAAATAATCCACTAATTCAATTAATTCAGTTTTTTCTTCTTCAATTCCAGCAACATCAGAAAATCTTACATTAGTTTTGGTTTGTTTAGCACGGTTTTTCCCCATTCCGAAAATACCTTGGCCTCCACCCATTCCGCCACCTTTAGTCATTGCTTTATAAACAATAGCATAAACTACAATTAGTAATAATAATGGTAGCAATGAAGTAACTAGTGGTAATCAAGTGTTTGTACTTGCACTAGCTCATGCAAATGATTGTAAGAATTTAGTTAATTCTGGAAATACTCCACCCGACATCAATGAATAAGTTGTGTTAACAGTAAATTGAATTCAATGACCGGAAGGATTTAAATAAGCCCCAGTAATGCTAATTATTCCATTAATTCCACTATGAATACTTAAATTTTTTATCACTTCTTTACTTAAAAAGTTACCATGATCTTTAAGGTATTGGTTTAACCAAGCAACATCATGTGCTTCTGATGATCCTTTAAGAGTTAAAACAATTGTTGTGATTATAGCTGCGACTACAATTAGTAATATTATCCAAAACCATCAACTTGTTTTGCGTTTTTCCTTCATTATGTACCCCTTAATTTCTTTTTAGATTTTATCATAGTTTAAACTATTGGTTAAAATTGTTTAATACTTTCAAATCTTTTTTTTGATAAACAATTGCTTTTAAAAACCGTTTTTTATAACTTATTTTTTCATCAATTAAATATCTATTCATTTTTTTGTTTTTATAAGTTGTGATTGTTTTATATTTTTCAAAATCATTTGTAATGATGTATGGATAATATTCACCATCACTTTTGATTGTTTTTAATAACTCTAATCCATTATTAAATTCTTGAACGAATGCAAACTCATTTTTATTATTAATAATGATTGTTTTTGGTTTAATTAAATCTTTATGTAGTAAATAAAGTCTATTAAAATCTTTCATTAAAACAAATTCATTTAGTTCTATTTTTCAAAATACTTTATTTGCTGTTTTTAATCTTTTACTAATTTCAACAAGAGTTTGTTTTTTTCTTCCTTGTAATAAATCTGTTTTGTTTATTTTTTCAAAATACTGATAAACAATTCTTTGAATCATTTCACTGGTCATTTTTTTTAATTGTTGATCAAGTGCTAATTCTTGATCAAATAAATTTTTTTCTAGATAAATATTTGCTTGTTTAATCTCTTGTTCTAATACTTGATTGGCTTCAAAAATTTGTTTGATATATTTTGCAAAATCTTTTTCAGCTAGGTTTTTTCTAATTTTATTACGTTGATATTTTTCATCAAAATTTGTTAAATCAAACACATAAGCAATTTTTTGATCATTTAAAATTTTTAAAATTTCACTTTTTTTAAAATCTAAAATTGGTCTGACAACCAACATCTTTTTGTATGATGAAATTGGTTTAATCCCCCAATATTGAATTAAGTTTTGTCTTTGTAATTGCATTAAATAAGTTTCAACCACATCATTTTGGTTGTGGGCAATCAAGACATGATTAATTTGATATTTCTTTCCTATTTCAACAAAAAAATCATATCGTTGTTCGCGAGCCCAAGCCTCAAAATTTAATTTTAAATTTTGATAAAACTTTGGATCAATTGTCTTGATTTCTAATACGAGATTATGTTCTCGACAAAAATCTTCAACTATTTTTTGATCAAGGTGGGAATCTTTTCTAAAATTATAATTAACATGACAAACAACAATTTTTTTTGGTTTTTGTTTAAGTAATCAAGACAACAAAAACATACTATCTGGTCCGCCAGATACTCCAATTAAATACTCATTATTAACATCAAAATTATTCATAAAATCACTAATCCCTAAACATCGCCAACAATTCATTGGTGTATGTTTCATCAGCATTATGAGCAATTAAAGGGGGTAAAATATTCATTCCTTCTTTACCATTTAAAACTCCATCAAGTAAAACTGTTTTAGCTTTTTGATCACTTTTAGAATGAACAAAACGCATTCTTTTTGGTGCTAATTTATTTTTATAAAATAAATTGATAATCTCTCCTGCTCGTTCTGCGCGATGAACAATTGTAAAAACTCCACCATTCCTTAAAACTTGACTAGCAGAATAAATAATTTCTTCTAAAGTAATTAGTGTTTCGTGTCTTGCATTAACAACTTCTTCACTTAATTCTTTAGTTTTTGTTGCAACTTCCATTTTAAAAAATGGTGGATTACAAATCACTGCATCAAATTTATGACGATTAATTTTGGCGAATTCTTTAATATCGGCCTGGATAATTTCAATTTGATTACCAAGTTGATTTAACTCAACATTTCCTCTTGCTAATTTGGCAGCTTTACTTTGAATCTCAATACCACAAATATATGCTTTTGTATATTTGCTAATAATCAAGGGAATGACTGCATTGTTTGTACCAAAATCAGCAATGGTTTTGATTTTTGAATTAAGATTCAAAAATCTTGAAACCAAAACACTATCTAAAGTAAAAGAAAACATCTTTGTATCTTGATACAAAGTGCGATCTTTATAACCTAAAATGTCGTTTTGAATTTTCATTAAAGCCTTTCTGCAATTTTAATAAAATAATTATCAATTGCTAATTTATCATTTGGTAATTTCTTTAAATCTTCAATCAAAATAATTGTATCTTCAGCAAATTGTGGAAATTTTTTGATGATTGTTCGATTAAATGCTTGTTCTAATATTTCAATAAAACTAGCTTTATCAATTTTTTTAAAATTGTTTGCTGATAATAAATATTCTTCTTTGGAATTAGTTATTAAAAGTTTTTCCAAAGCATTTAATTCACGATCATCAGCGTTTGTTTCAATCACAAAAAGTTTACATCTCGATTTGATTGTTGGAATAATATTTGTGCGATCCTTACTTAAAAGTAGAGCATATGTATTTAAAGGTGGTTCTTCTAAAAACTTTAATAAAGCATTACTTGCACCAATTTTTAAATTTTCAACAACATTAATAACATAAACTTTAATTGCTGTTTTTTCAATTGAAGTTAATGAAAATTTATCCATGATTTGCTTCACTTCTTCTTTAGAAATTTCTGAAGTTCCATCACCAAGATGAATCACATCAAACAACAATTTCTTTTTCGCTCTTTCACAAGACACACAACGATCATCTAAATCGGAACCGTTTTCACAAAACATATACCTGATTAGTTCTTCACTAATTTCTTGAGCATCTTGGATATTTTTTGAATTTAAAATGATTGATGAATAAAGATTATTATTTTTATAAAGTTGTTTAAGTTCATTAATTAAATTATTTTTTAACATAATTCTTAATTGCTTCTAAAATAATTTTTTCAGTTTCTTTTTGAACTTCAACAACTGGTAAATTTGTATTCACTACTTTAAATCTTTCCGGATATTTTTTAATTAAAATTTCATATCCTTCTTTTACTTTAGTTTTAAAACTAGTTCCTTCAACATCTAATCTATTTTGTTCTTCATTGCGCATTTGCATTCTTTTTTCTGCTTCTTGTGGGTCGACACTAAAAAATAAAGTTAGATCGGGAATATATTTTCCAATCACAATTCTTTGCACTTGATCAACATTATCAATCCCAATACCACGAGCATGCCCTTGATAAGCGCTTGTTGAATCCATAAATCGATCAGAAATAACAATTTTCCCAGCTTCTAAAGCTGGAATAATAACTTTAACTAAATGTTCACGACGAGCCGCCAAAAATAATAATGCTTCTGTCCAACCATCAATTCCTAAAGTTTGTTCAGTTAAAACTAATTGCCTAATATCTTCAGCAACCTTTTCTCCCCCGGGTTCACGTGTAAAAACAACTTCATAACCTAAAGTTTTGAGTGTTGATTCAATCTTTTGAATAGCTGTTGTTTTACCAGAACCATCCATTCCTTCTAAAGTAATAAACATTATTTCACCTTCATTTCTTTTCTATTATTTAATGCATGTTCTAAAGTTGATTCATCCATATAATCAAGCATACCACCACTCGGAATTCCTTTAGCAATTCTTGTGGTTTTGATTTTTTTAGTGTTTGCAATTTTGGATAAATAATTAGCTGTTACTTCACCTTCAAATGTTGCATTTAAAGCAAGAATTAATTCGGTTTTTGAGTTCACCCTTTCAAACAGTTCATTAATCTTTAAATCTTCAGGTTTAATATTTTTATTTAAATTAATTTCTCCACCTAAAATTGCATAACGACCTTTGTATTTTTTGTATTTTTCAATGTTCATCGCATCAATTGTTGTTGCCACCACACAAATAATATTAGGATCTCTTGATTCGTCTACACAGATTTCGCAAAGATCATTATTTAAAGTTAAATAAAAACATTCTTTACAAATTTTAAAATCAGTTTTAATTTCTTTTAATTGTTGAATCATCTCATCTAATTTTGGTTTGTTATTAATTAAATCAATAACTAATCTTTCTGAAGTTTTTTTAGTTAAACCTTGATATTTGGAAATCAAACTTATAATTTCATTAAATTCTTTTTCCATCTTATTCACCTATTTTAATGTTTTCACCAAAAAGATCTTCGGCTGCTTTTTGTAAATCATTTTTATCGTGGTTGCTTTCATAATATAAATCTACAAGTTTTTTAACTTCATAAGTTGGTAAGGTATTGTTATTTTTTTTATGAATAAAATCTTTTTTAACAAAGTCTCATTTATTTTTATCTAAAACATAAAAAATTAGTCCCTCATTAAAAATTGCTGTCACATCTTTTCTAAAATCTGGTTTAGTTAATTCATTAACTAGAAAGTTTGTTTCGAGAGAAGTTGGGAAGTTAATTAATACTTCATTTTCAGAAACAGCAGATACTTTAGCCCCATAAAATGGCATAAATCGATTAGCTATTTTTAAGTTTACTAAATAACCATTTTGATCAGTTTTAAATCAGTTTGTAATAACTTCTTCAACACTGTTTCTTTTTTCTTTTTTAGCACCAACTAGCAAATTAATCACATCATCAGTTGGAACTGATGGAATGTTTTTGATTGCTTGTGATTCAATTGATTTATTTGTGTAATCAGCAATAAATTCATTGATTGTTTGTTTGATTTTTTCTTCTGAAATAATTTTTGGGGTTGGTTCAATTTTAATTTCTTTACTTATTTCTTTCTTTTCAAGAATTGGTTCAACTTGAACCAATTCTTCTTGATGTGGTTTTTGTTCTTCAATTTCCACACTCACTTTAATTGTTGGTTCAATTTCTAATTCTTCAATGATTGGTTCAGGTATTGGTGTAGGTTTAATTATTTCAATTTTTGGGTTGGCAATTTTAGTGACTTCAACATTAGGTTCTGAACTTGATTTTTCTTGGGCATCATTTTTATTGATTGATTTTAATAAACTGATCAAAATATAATTAAAACTAATTTGACTACCTTTGGTTTTTGAATATGCTTCACTTAAATGATCAGCAATTGAAAATAATGATGCTAAATTAGTATTAACTTGATTAACATCTTTTAAATCTAAAACATTTAGTAAGGCTTCATTATGAGTTAATTTATATTCAATTAATTCTTTTAAAATTTCAATTAAACTTAATGCAAAAACATCAAAGTCCATTCCTTGATTTTCCGCATTTTCAAAATATTCAATTAAACTATTAGCATCATTTTGAACAATGTTTTTAATCACTTTAATTTTTTCTTGTTTTGAAGCGATATAAAAAATATTTTTTAAACTTTTGATTGTAATAACCTCGTCATTAACAACCATTAGTTGTTCTAATGTATTTAATGCATCACGAAGCGAACCATCACTTAAGTAATAAATTTCTTCAACTACATCATCATTTTCAAAACTAAATCCTTCTGTTTTGGCCACAAACTCAATACGTTCTTTCATTGCTTGTTTTTGAATTTTTTTAAAATTTAAAACTTGACATCTAGAAATGATAGTTTGAGGAATTTTAGCAAATTCAGTTGTCGCTAAAACAAAAATAGCATGTAGTGGGGGTTCTTCTAAAGTTTTTAGTAAAGCATTAAAAGCAGCTTTACTTAACATGTGCACTTCATCAATAATATAAATTTTATAATTTCCTAAAATTGGTAAAGTTGAAACATTATTTTTGATGTTTCTAATTTCTTCAACACCATTATTAGATGCAGCATCAATTTCATAAATATCAGGTGATTGACCACTATTTGAAGCAAGACAACTTTCACATGTTTCACATGGATTTCCATCAATTAAATTTTCGCAATTAATTGCTTTAGCAAAAATACGAGCAGTTGATGTTTTACCAGTTCCCCGTTGGCCAGTAAAGAGAAATGCATGTGTGAATGATTTTTCAATTAACTCTTTTTTAATAATATTAACAACATTAAAATGTCCAGCAACATCATCAAATGTTGAGGGTCTATATTTTCTATATAATGAACTTTTACTATTAAACATTTTCTCTTCCTCTATAAATATTTTACTTTTAAATATAAATTAACTTACTTTTTCTTTGTAATAATTAACGAAGTTTTTTAAAAAAACTTTCAATTTTTTCTTGGCAATTTTTAGTTTGGTCTTTTGTTCCAACTTTTCTTAATGTAAATTTAATGTCATTAATACATAAATTTTTTAACACTCCATATTTGGTACCATCAAGAATGTATTCAACATTTTGAATTTTGGCTTGTTTAATTGCACCATAACACATCACACAAGGTTCTAAGGTTGAAATTATTTTATATTCATTTAAATTTAGTGATTTTATTTTTTTAGATAATTTGTTAATCGCAACAATTTCTGCATGAGCAGTAATCTCACTTTTTCTTTCACATTTATTAACACCAAAACTGACGATGTTGTTTTGTTGATCAACAATAATTGCTGATACGGGAACATCATTATGTTTTTTTGTTTTTTCAATAACTTGCATTAAAAATGAAAATTGTTGATCTGTCATAACCTCTCCTAAAAAAATAAAACCACTATACAAGACACGTTTCCTTATAGCTGCTACCTTCCGGTTCTGACTAAGTTCAGATGTTATCTTTATAATGGCTATATTATTTTACCACACTAAACACCCTAAGAATATATCTGGTTTCTTTTAAATTATAATATTTTATTCTCTTTTAACGTGATTAATTTTATAGTTTTGTTTGTTTGTTATTTTGTTTTTTATAATAAAAACCAAAACTTTTTCAAGATTTTGGTTTTTAAAATATTATTCAATTACTTTAGCTATTTTATTAGTTTGACGTAAACGACGTTGGCGTTCACGATTTCCTCTTTTAACATGTTTTTGATTGTAGAAGTGGAAACCTAAAGTTTGGGTAATTTGGAATGTTGAAGAAAGAATTCAGTAGATTGCAACTCCAGAAGAAACTGTCGCCACAATGAAGATAAATACAACCATCATCACTAATTGCATAATTAAATTACGTTTTCTTGCTTTTCTTTGCGCTTCAGTTAGTGTTGAAGATTTTTGTTTAATATATTGCAGAATTGTCGGTAACAACATTGAAATAATTTGTAATGGTAGATAAACCACAAGAAGCACAATATAAATTGGTTCTCCATGTGTCATTCTTTCCCATGGAGCTTCAATTAAGGAAATAACTCCAACGTTAGCAACTTTTAGTGCTCGGGTTGATCTAATAATTGCATAGATCGCAAATAAGAATGGAAGGGGAGCAAATGAACTTGTCACAGCACTCATTGGTGAAAGACCTTCTTTTTTATATAAAGCAGATGTTTCCATTTGTTGTTTCTGTCGGGATTGCGTGTCTTTTTTACCTTTATATTTGGCCGTAATTTCAGCCTGTTTTAACTGCAAGAGTTGCATTTTTTCTTGGTTTTTTTGGGATTTTCAACTAAAGATTAAAGTTAAAGCACGCACGATAAGCACTGTGAAGAAGATGGCAAAGAATGCTGAAATTCCATAACTTTGTTGTGCTGCACTTGATAGATCTGGATTTAATGTTCCATTAAATCCTTTTAAAATTCCAACAAGAATAAATGCCATTGGGTAAACAAATAATCCATAGAATAATGATCCACTTGTTTTGGTAAATGCTTCAGCTCAAGTAGTTATCCCATTATAACCTGGTTCGAAGTCGAAACCACCACCATGGGTTTTTCCACCAATTTCACCAAGTGAGGCAATAACAATCTCAAATGCTGTTCCTGGAGCATAAACAGTTGTTCCAGTCATGTCCGTAACTTGTGAAACCACATAATTACTTTGATACATTTGAATACATCCTCATAACATTGAAATAATAATTAATAAAAATCCTAATATTTTTAAGACCTTTAAAGCTATTTTAAGTTTTGCTTTAAGATCTTTTTTTTGATTAGGACCACTTTTGGGGTTCAAATGACTCATCACACTATGATGTTGTTTATACATATCTAAACCCCTTTCTATTTATTGTTTTTGAGTTTTGCTAGTATTTTTTTGAATTCATTATTAGTTTGAATGTAATCCATTTTTAAATAAACTGGTCTTGCAATAATAATAATTTTAAAATTAAGATTTCCAAATTCTGGTAAAGCATCAAATACTTGGTTTCTAATTTGTCTTTTAATTTTATTTCTAACAACTGCATTGCCAATTTTTTTTCCAACAGAAATTCCAAATTCTAGTTTTGCTTCGTTTGTTTTTTTAAAATAAACAACAAACGAAGGATTTTTTAAAACTTTATTTTGTTTGATTATTTCTTGAAATTCAAAATTTTTTTTAATAATTCGTTTGTTTTTCATTTAAGTAAAATTAAGCAGAAAGTTTAGCTCTTCCTTTTGCTCTACGAGCATTAATTACTCTTCTTCCGTTTTTAGTAGACATTCTAGCTCTAAAGCCGTGAGTGCGAGCATGTTTGATTTTTGATGGTTGTCAAGTTCTTTTCATTTTGATTCACTCCTTCCGTTCTTGATTTTTGATTTATAAAATACAATTAATATTATACATTGTTTTTATGTTCTTGTTCTATAGTTTTTATGCTTAATTGTCTTATTTGTCGTTATAAATAGTCTTTTCAACAATATATACACACTTATAAAAGCTAATGTGGATAAGTGGAGAAAAAGATTAAAGATGTGTATTGTTTGGTTTTTTTAAATATTTATCTTTAAGAAAAAAGAAGGAAAAAAAACTTATCAACAGATTTCTTTTGTTTTAAAAAAAAATAAATATAATCTATTAATAAACAACTTGAAAGGAAATTATGATTGATATTGATATTTGAGAAAAAATTAAGGAAAAGCTTTCGCAAGATTCTAAAATTAATCAGGAAGTCTATAATTCATACATTTCAAAAGCTAGTTTTATTGAAAATAAAAAAAATGATTATACTTTAGTTGTTAAAAGTTCTTTAGGTGCCAGACTTGTTGAAAAATATCTGCAAAACATTGGGGAAATTATTAAAAAAATCACTAATCAATTGCCCCAAATCGATATTACAACAATTGATAAATTCAAAAAGAAGGAAAAAATAATTAAAGAGATTGAAGAAAAAAAATCAAATGATTTTGAGTTTAGTTTTGAACACTTTATTCATGGTCCAAGTAATGTTTTAGCTTTTAAAGCTGCCCATAGTATTGTTGAAAAACCAGGGGAATGATCACCATTATTTATTTATGGAGATTCTGGGTTAGGAAAAACTCACTTACTAAAAGCTATTGTTTATGAAATTGAAAATAAAAAACCAGATTTAAAAGTTAAATATATTAGTAGTGAAGAGTTTGCTTCACAAGTTGTTGATGCTTTACAAAAAGGGTTAGATTCAATCGAAACATTAAAAAAAGACTTTATTTCTTATGATTTTTTACTAATTGACGATATTCAGTTTTTAGCAAAAAAAGAAAAAACAAATGAAATTTTATTTACTATTTTTAACAATTTCCTTGAAAATAAAAAACAACTTGTTTTTTCAAGTGATAAATTACCAGATAATTTAAATGGTTTTGACGTTCGATTAATTACTCGTTTTAATTTAGGATTAACAACACCAATTAAACCTTTAGATTTCCATACAGCTTTATATATCGTTGATAATGAGTTTAAATTACAAGGAATTACCCAAAAAATCCCTGAAGAAGTGAGAAGTCATATTGCTAAATTCTATGCTAATGATGTTAGAAAAATTAAAGGTTGCATTCGCAAAATTAATTTTTGAATTATGACAAATGAAAATGCTGTTTTAGATCTTGATTTATTAAATGAGATTTTTAAAGATATGCCAATTACTAATTTAGGTATCTTGAATGTTAAGAAAATTAAAGAAATTGTCGCTGAAAAATATGGAATTCCTTTTAAAACTCTTGATGGTAAGGTTAGAACGAGCGTGATTGTTAATGCTCGACATATTGCAATGTATTTAACAAGAGAAATTTTAGGTCATAGTTTAACTGCAATTGGTTCTGAATTTGGTGGAAGAGACCACACAACAGTCATGAGCGGGATTCAAAAAGTAGAAAAAACAATTTTGACTGATAAAAATTTTAAAAATCAAATTGAAGGTTTAAAAAATCTTGTTATTTCTAAATAAATGTTGATAACTTTTAAGTGAAATATTAATAACTTTGTTGTATTTTTCACATAAAATAAAGTTTTAAAGTTGTTATCCACAAACTAACAGCATAATAATAAGAAAATAAATAAAAGAAACAAAACCACCCAACACAAAACTAAGGAGAAAATATGGAATTCATTATAAATAGAAACAGCTTTTTTGAAGAATTATCTAAAGCAACAAAAATTATTGATTATAAAACAATAAACCCAATTTTGACAGGCGTCTTAATTGAATTGACTGAAAACAAACTTGTTTTAATTTCAACAAATGGAATTTTGTCTTTAAAAACGATTTTAAACAATGAAAATGCTGATTTAGAAGTCAAACAAACAGGAAGAATTTTAATTAAAGCTAAGCACATCCTAGAAATTTTAAAAAGATTAGATGATGATTTAATAACTATTTCAGTTGTTGAAAACAACGAAATCAAAATCAAAACAACAAAAACAGAGTTTAATTTAGGGATTTTAGATGCTGATGATTATCCTTTAATTGGGTTTAGGGAAAAAGGAATTGAACTTGATCTTGATTCAAAAGAAATTAAGAAAGCAATTAGTCAAACAATTATTTCAATTAATGAATGAAATAAAAAAATCACCTTAACAGGGATGAATTTTAAAACAAAAGACAACCACCTTTTAATCTCAACAACAGACATGTTTCGTATTAGTCAAAAGAAAATCCCTCTTGAAACAAATAGAATTGAAAATATTAACTTAACAATTCCTCATGTTTCAATTGTTGATCTTTCTAAAATTATTGAACATACTAAAAAATTTAAAATATTAATCAATGAAGCACAAGTTACTTTTATTTTAGATAACACAATTTTCCAAAGTAATTTAATTGATGGGCAATTTCCAAATGTAGAAGGAGTTTTCCCACAAGAATTTACAACAACAATCACAGTTAATTCAAAAACAATTCTTAAAACACTTAACCGAGCTGACATTCCAACAGATGATAATTTATCACCAGTTATTAATATGCAAATCCAACAAAACAAAATTCTTTTTAAATCATTAATTACTGAAGTTGGGACTTTTGAAGAAGAATTTAATAATTTTACTTGTGAAAAATTTGAAGAATTAAACATCAATTTTAATACAAAATTTTTAATTGAAGCAATTAGAAGTTTTGATGATGAAATGATTGAATTAAATTTTATTAATAATGTCAAACCAGTTGTGATCAATAAAAAAGGATCAGAAGAATTAAAACAAGTTGTTCTTCCAACTTACATTACAAATTAAGAAACCTAAAGAGCACAAATTATCAAAATTTGTTGAAAAATCTCTTTTTTTTGTAAAAAAATAAAAAAAATATCGATTTTTCCGTACTTTTCTTAAATTACATCATTTTTATCGCTGGTTTTTCTTATATAATATAGTTAGAGATTTTTCCGAAAAAAAACAAATTATTAGAAAAATCTCTATTAAAAGTAAATAAATTCAATAATGAAGTTGTTTTATTAATAAACTTAGAATATGTTAACTTAAGGACACCTCCTTTTTCAAGGCGGTGACCTTAACATACTCTAATCTCTTATATACTTGAAAAACAATTATAATTTTATTTTTAAAACGATTCATGAAAGGTATAAAATGAAAAATGTCGTAACATCGAAGGACTTTCTAGATAGATATGAAATAATCAAACCATATATTAATAGAACACCACTTATTTATGCAATTAAATTAAGTGAATTGTCAAATAATGATGTTTTTGTAAAGTTAGAAAATTTGCAAAAAGCAGGATCTTTTAAAATTAGAGGAGCTTTATCAAAAATTTTATCTTTAACTGAAGAAGAGAAAAAAAGAGGAATAATTGCAGCAAGTATGGGAAACCACTCGCAAGGAGTTGGTTATGCTGGAAAAATGTTAAATATCCCAACAACAATAGTTATGCCAAAAACTGCACCGATTGCTAAAATTAATGCCACAAAAAAATATGGTGTTGATTTAGTATTAGATGGTGTGTTTTTTGACGATGCTCAAAAAAAAGCGCAAGAAATTGCTAAAGAAAAAGATTTAGTTTTAGTTCATGCCTTTAATGATATAGATATTGTTAAAGGACAAGGATCGATTGGAATTGAAATTTTAGAAGATGTAAAAGATGCCGACTATGTGTTAGTTCCAATTGGTGGTGGTGGAATAATGGCTGGTATTTCAGCTTATATTAAACAAGTAAATCCAAAATGTAAATTAATTGGGGTTGAAAGCGAGAATGTTCCATCATATTTTGAATCAAGAAAAACAGGTAAACCATTCTTAGTTAGTGCTAAACCATCAATTGCTGATGGTATCGCTGTAAAACAAACAGGAGATATAACATTTGAAATTTTAAACAAATATTGTGATGATGTTATTTTGGTTTCAGAAGAAGAAATTGCAGAAACTATTTTGTTCTTATTTGAAAATTGTAAAATTGTAGCAGAAGGTGCAGGAGCAACAACTGCTGCAGCAGTCTTATTTAATAAATTAAACGTACAAAACAAAAAAATAGTTTGTGTTTTGACAGGTGGAAATATTGATGTCACATCATTTTTAAATATTACAAACCGTGTTTTATTCCAAACAAAAAGAAGAACAGTTTTAAAAATTGAAGCACCAATAAGTAAAGATTCTTTATCAGAAATTACAAATATAATCTATAAAAATGGAATTCAAATTTTTAAAATATCAGAATCACAACTAGAAAATTCATTAAGAATAAACCGTGAAATAATCAAGGTTGTTTTAGATATCAACCAACCTGTTGAATTAGAAAATTTAGAAAAAAATTTAACTACTCACGGATTTGAAATTGTTAATTAAAGGAGAAAAAATGAAATTATTTAATGCAAATAAAGCTCCCAACGCTGTTGGGCCATATTCACATGCAGTTATTTTAAAAAACGGTTTTATATATATTTCTGGTCAAATTGGACTTGATCATGAAAGTATGCAAATGCCCAATGAAATTGAAAAGCAAACAGAAAATATTTTAAAAAATATTGATGCAATTTTAACTGAAGCTGGTTATAAAAAGAATGATATTGTAAAAACAACAATCTTTTTAAAAAATATCAAAGATTTTGAAATTGTTAATAATCTTTACGGAAATTATTTTCAAGAACACAAACCAGCTCGCAGCACTGTTGAGGTTTCAAATTTACCAAAAAATGGTCTAATTGAAATAGAAGTGATTGCTTTTTCTGATTAAAATTTTAAACAATAAAAAAATTTAGAAAGGAAAAAGATATAAAATGAAATCTTTAAAAAATTTACAAAAAAAAGAAAAACCTGTAACGCCAGCAGATCAACTTGTTACAAAAAATGATTATAGAAAAAACCTAAAAAAATGATTACTATTTTTGGTATCTTCATTAGTTGCAACAACAATAGCTTTAGTGCTTAATTACACAGTTACACTAAAAGGTGAAGATGTTTTTGGCACCACACAAGGGATTATTGCATTTTTAATAATGATTCTGCTTTTAATTGCAGCAATTGCATACAGTATTGTCTATTTCATCATATCCCTAAAATATAAATATAATGATGAAGGTATAAACAAAAGAAATGCTGCTATCGCAGGGTTTGTTGCTGGATTTGGGGATACAATTGGGGTGAGTTCATTTGCACTTTCAACAGCCACACTTAAAGGGACAAAAAATATTAAAGATGACACAAAATTGCCAGGAACTTTAAATGTTGCTTTTGCAGTAAGTGCAACAATTGAAGCCGCATTATTTGTTGGGGCAGTTAAAATTGATCTTGCTACACTAGGGATTTTACTAGTAGCAGTTTTGATTGGTACATATTTTGGTTCACTGCTTGTTACTAAAATTAAGGACCCAAAAATTGTCAAAATCGTTATGGGTGTAGTGCTATTTGTTGTTGGTATTTTTATGATTATAAATAATGTAGGGGCAATTAAAATTTCGGCTCTTGGGGATCCAACATCATTAATAGATGAAAATAATATTTGAAGAATTATTGTTGGGGTTATATTATTCTTATTTTTAGGAGGGGTTCAATCATTTGGGGTTGGATCATCTGCACCAGCAATTGCAGGATTATCATTATTAGGAATGGATATGAAATACATTTTTGTAATTATTACATCTGCAGCTGCATTAAGTATGGTTCCTGCTGCAATCAACTTTATTAGAAAAAAACAATATATGCAACTAACATCAAATATGATTCAAATTTCATCGGTGTTTGGGGCAGCTCTTGCATTCTCACTTATTTTTGTGGGACTACAAGCGGCTATAGGTAAAGATAATTATGAGGTGTTTAGTAAAGTCCTTAAATGGATTGGGACTGCTGTAATTTTCTACGTATCTATTACAATGCTTGTTGAATACTACTTAAATATTAAAAAAAATAAAAAAGCAAAAGTTCAAACATATTAAAAAAACGAACAATAAGAAGCATATATTAACTTAAGAACAACACTTCTAACATAAAAATCATTAGTGGTCATGTCGCGTTAAAATTGCTATAAAAAGGATACAGAGAACAAAAATAACTATTAAATGTACTTATTTTCTATATTAAAGAAAATACAAAGTCAGGAGTAAATAAAATGAAAATCGGAATACCAAAAGAAATTAAAAGCCAAGAAAATCGTGTGGCGATTACCCCTTCGGGAGTAAGAGAATTAGTTAAATTTAAACATGAAGTTTATGTAGAATCTAATTGCGGATTAGGTAGTGGTTATGAAGACGCAGAATATATTAAAGCAGGAGCAAAAGTTTTACCTAATGCAAGTGATGTTTGAAAAAGTGAAATGATTATAAAAGTGAAAGAACCTTTAGAATCTGAATATAAATACTTTTATCCAAATCAAATTATCTTTACATACTTTCATTTAGCTTCAAATAAAAAATTAACAGAAGAATTATTAAAATCAAAAGTTATAGCAATTGCATATGAAACAATTAGGGGTAAAGATGGATCAATTCCATTATTACGACCAATGAGTGAGGTTGCTGGCCGTCTTGCCATAATCAATGGAATGTGATATATGTTTAAAACAAATAACGGAACTGGTCTATTAATGAATGGAACACCAGGGACAGAAAAAGCAAATGTTACTATCATTGGTGGTGGAGTTGCTGGTAAAGCAGCAGCAAATATGGCAGCCAATTTAGATTGTAATGTAACAGTTATTGAATATGATGAAAACAAAATTAGAGACTTATTTGATTTATTCGGAAATAAAGTAAATTTATTAAAATCAAATGAAGCGAATATTGAAAAAGCTGTAATTAACAGTGACTTAGTTGTTTCAACAGTTTTAATACCAGGTGCTCTTGCGCCAAAATTGGTTACTGAAAAAATGGTTAAACAAATGAAAAAAAACAGTATTATTATTGATGTGGCAATTGATCAAGGTGGTAGTGTTGAAACTATTGACCATGCAACAACACATGACAACCCAATTTTTAAAGTTCATGATGTAATTCATTACTCAGTAGCAAACATGCCGGGAGCAGTTCCTAAAACTAGTACAAATGCATTAACAAATGCAACAATTGACTATGCTGTTAAAATTGCCAATGGTAATTTAAAAGAATTAATTAAAAAGGATCCAGGATTTAAATTAGGGTTGCAAACCATTGATGGAAAACTTGTATTTTCAGCAGTGGCGGATGCTCACAAATTACCATACACAAATATTGATGAATTATAAAATTTAAGAAAATAAAAAGTATGTTACTAATTTAATGTGTAAAAACAAACGCAAAAAACAAATTCGACATTTTATAGAGGGTCTTTACGGATTTTTGTGTAAATTCATTTTTACTCATTATTCAATTACGACCCTCCCTTCAAACATTATATAAAAGTGAGCCAGTGCAGAT
>NZ_JADH01000011.1 GCF_000518285.1 Williamsoniiplasma lucivorax ATCC 49196
GCCAAATGTCTAGTAAAAAATGAATAATTAAATGAATTACCATTGTTGACTTCAAAAGTAAAACTGTGGAAACAGATTTAGAATTAAGCAAAGAACAACGCAGTGCCATCACAAATGTTATAATCGATTGGGAAGATGAAGAAAAAATATCGTTCCGAGATAAAATCAAAGAACCAGGAAAGAAGGTCACAAAAATGTTACAAGTTAAAAGACACACTAGTCCAATTGGGCCACCAATTGAAGATGACCTTCGCGAAATCATCAAAGACTTAAAAAAAGAAGTTCTTAAATTAACTCAAAAAGTTGAGTTTTTAGAACTTGAAAATGCTCAATTAAGAGAAAGAGTTCAACTTTTAGAAGCTCAAAATGCTCAATTGAAAGCAGAAAATGCTCAATTAAAAATAAGACTGAATAAATACGAAACTCAATTTGGAATTATTAATTAGTATTTACCGCCAAAAAACTCAACTCTTGAAACTTCATAAAATGAATTTTTAAGTTCATTTTATGAAGTTTATTTTTTTCTTTTTCTTATATTTTAAAAAATGATGTACAATCAAAATAATTATTTTTTGAGACCAAAAATTAGAAAGAGAAATGTATGTTAAAAAATAAAGCAAAATTTTATGAATTTTTATCACTATTCATCATGACTGTTGGAACTGTAATTGGTTCAGGAATTTTTATGAAAAACACACAATTATTACAATCAACTGAAAATCCAATCATTGCTATCATCTTATGAACTGCTGTTGGATTAGTAGCAATCATGATTGTTTATGTGTTCATTGAAATTTCGTCTGCAACAACCCATATGGGAAATGGAACTGTTGGAACTTGAACAAAGATGTTTATTAATCGCCGCACAGCGAGCTTATTCTCTGTATTTTACACAACTTTATACTACCCAATTTGTCAATCACTTTTTGCTGGAGCATTTGTTGGTTTCTTTTTTCAAACTATTGGTAAACCGTTAGATGCTGATACACAATTAATTATTTTATTAGCCACTGGAATTTTCTTAATTGTTTTTTTTAATACAATTAGTATGTTAAAACCATCACTTTCTCGTCATATTCAAGTGTTTGGAACAATCTTTAAATTTATTCCTTTATTAATTGCTTTAGGAGCTGGATTCTTTTTAATGAATACAGGAAGTTCTGCCTTTCTCAATGGTGGTTATGGTGGTCATGACTGATCAACATCTAATTTTGTGGGGGCTAATTTTATTAAAGGTTTTGGGCCAATTCTATTTGCTTTTGATGGTTTTATTTATATTACAAATGCGCAAAAACGCGCGAAATTTAAAGAAGTAGTTCCTAAATCATTATTATTTGGATTAGTGTTTGTGGCGATCTTTTATGTTTTAATTTCAATCTCATTATTTATGGGATCACCAGATGGAAGTATTGTGGAATTATTATCTAAACTATTTTCATTATCAGGATCAGCTAGTGCTGCGACTGCTGCCAACATCATTTCTAACATTTTCTTAATGGGAATTTGTTTAATTGGAGTGAATATTTTTGCAATGATTGGAAACATTGGTCTAGAATCCGATGTTGATGCAAAAATCGTTTATACACATAACAAAGGGATGAGCACTGTTCATGCTGGAATTGTTAATACAATTTTATCAATTATCTTTTTTGTCGCTTTGACTTTAGCTGGGACAATGTTTATTCGTGGTAACTGAACTGGTTTAGGAACCACTTTTGAATCTTGAACAGCAGCTGACCCGAAAAACGTTAATCTTAAAGATTATTTAAGCATGGTTAACAATAATATGTTAGCTTTCATCAACACCATGTCAACCGCCATTTCAACATTTTGTTTCTTAATGGTTGGGATGGTAATGATTGCTTCAATTTTCAACCGCAAAACTAATAAAGTTGCGGTTGAAAAAATCAAAGGCTTTATTCCACTAGCAATTTTTGGTTCAATTCTTTTGATTTTCTTTGTTATTTGTGGGGTTATAACTTTCGCTTTACCAGAATCTGGTAAAGCATGAATTGGCTCAGATGGATTCTACTTTACAATTCTTTTCGGAGGTTCATTTATTTTTGCAATCTTAATCTTTGCTTTACAAGAATTTCTCTTTTATAAAATTCCAATCACTAATGGTTTCCATGGATTTCATTCTGATCACAAAAAAGGTGTAGCGCATGTTAAACAATAAACCAAAAACGAAAACGTTTGAATTTCTAACATTATTTACGATGGTTATTGGAACTGTTATTGGTTCTGGTATTTATATGAAAAACAATGAACTATTACAACAAACCCAAAACCCAATTATTTCGATTGCTCTTTGAGCTCTTGTTGGTTTTGTTTGTGTTATTTCGGTGAGAATTTTTATTGAAATTTCGAGTTCAACCAAGCATTTTGGAAATGGAACAATCGGGAACTGAACAAAACTTTTCATTAATAGAAAAGTGGCTTCATTGTTTTCGATTTTTTATTTAGTAATGTATCTACCTTCAACCCAAGCTTTCTTTATTGGAACATTTATTATGTATTTTTTCCAAGCAATTGGAGTAGTGATTCAACCTTCAACCCAAATTTCGATTTATTTAGCAGCCGGAATCTTTGTTTTGGTGGGGTTTACTTTACTACAAATGTACAAACCCAAATACAATAAAACTTTACAAGTTTTTGGAACAATCTTTAAATTTATTCCACTAGTTATTGCCTTAGTAGCTGGTTTTGTTTTAATGGATAAAACTGGGGGAAGTTCAGCTATGTGAAATGGTGGTGGAGAAACTGGGGGTCACTGGTCAACAACATCAATTTCTAAAACCGCATTTATTGGTGGTTTTGGTGCAATTTTATTTTCATTTGATGGTTATATTTATATTGCTAATGCTCAAAAAGATGCAACCCACAAAGATGTTGTTCCGAAAGCTTTGTTTTTTGGAATGATTTTTGTGGCTATCTTTTATATTTTAATGGCGATTTCTTTATTTTTAGGTTCACCCGATGGTTCAATTCAAAAACTATTTGAAAAACTATTATCCGGAGGAGCTAAAACCCCAACTGAATTAGTAGCTAATTTATCAAGAGTTATTTCCAATAGCATTTTGATTATTATTTGTGCTTTAAATATTAATGTCTTTACTTATATTGGTGCTGTTGATGTGCAGTCTGATGCTGAAATGGGCTTGTTGTTTTCTGGTAAACAGAAAACAACAATGACTGAAAAACAAGCTGGTTGAACCCAAATGGCAATTGTTGCCATGATTTATGTGATCATGGTTTTACTAGGATTTTTTATTCCAATTGCAACAGCTGGATGAGAAGGAATCAATACCATTATTACGATGGAGGGTATCAAAACTGGCATCTTCTATGCCCCTTTAACTTTAATGGGTGAATTTGCTTCGGCGGTTTCTGCTCTTTCCTTTCTTTTAATTTCGGCAATTGTTTTTGCAGCAATCTCGAACCGCAAAACCAATAAAGTTAAAGTTGATAAAGTGCGATTCTTCTTACCTTTAGCAATCTTTTCATCAGTCGCAATGTGTCTCTTTACCTTTTTTGGAATTTTCACTTTTGTCTTTCCGAACGAATTCTTATTAGATGACAAAAAATGAATTGAAACAAGTGGGTTTATTTTCACAATTATGTTAGTCTTATCACTTATTTTATGAATTGCAGTCTTTTTAATTCAAGAAAAACTTCTCTTTAAAAAATATCCCAACCAAATGATTATTCAGGAACTTCGACAATAAAGATTTTTTTAAACATGGTAAAATTAAAAAAGATTAGGAGAACATATGAACTTACCAAATAGAATTACAATTTTTAGATTATGTGTTGTTCCTTTTGTGGCGATTTTTATTTTATTAGGTTTTTATCTAACTGATTCTCGATTTTTGATTGGCAATCAAACTTATAGTATTTCAATTTTTTATCTAATTGGGGGTTTGTTATTTATCATAGGAAGTTTGAGTGATTTTTTAGATGGTTATTTAGCTCGTAAAAATAATCAAGTCACTGATTTTGGTAAATTCTTTGATCCGATTGCTGACAAACTTTTAGTGAACACTGTTTTGATTCTTTTTGCTTGAACGGGGATGCTACCTGTTTGAATTACTTTAATTTTAATTCTAAGAGATATCTTTGTTGATTTTATCCGCATGATGTTAAGTAAAAAACAAGTCACACTTGCTGCTGGAATTTGGGGGAAATGAAAAACTGTTTTTCAAATGTTTGGTTTAAGTTTAATCTTTTTTATCTCTTATAAATTTTTCCCTCAATTTGAAAAATATGAATATGGTTGATTTAACATGGTGGTACAAATCCCAATGTTTTTAGCGGTTATCTTTAGTGTTTATTCAGGAGCTGATTATTTTATCAAAGCTTATCCCACACTTTTTAAAGGACAAAAAAATGTTTAATAATTGAAACATTTTTGATGGATATAAAAACATCAAACTAACTGAAAAAATCAAAACCCAATTAAATCAGTATTATGATTTTTTAGTTGCTGAAAATGCTAAATACAATTTAACAAGAATTGTTGATCAAAATGAAGTGTTTGAAAAACACTTTTTAGATTCTTTGTTATTTACAGAAGAATTTACACTAAACAATCAAGTAATTGCTGATATTGGAACTGGTCCTGGTTTTCCTGGTGTTGTTTTAAAAATTTTTTTTCCATATTTAAAAGTTACTTTAATTGAATCAAATAGTAAAAAAATTACCTTTTTAAAACAACTAATTACTTTGTTGGGTTTAACGGATGTTGAAATTGCGAATGAACGAGCAGAAATCTTTTCTATAGCTCAACAAGAAAAATTTGATCTTGTAATTTCTCGAGCCGTTGCCCATCTAGATATCATTTTAGAAATTGGTGTGCAAATGCTAAAAATCAATGGAACTTTTATTTTATTAAAAGGTCCGAAAGCTCAACAAGAAATTAATGAAATGGGCAACAAAGACCAAAAAATGAAATTACAGTTAATTAAGACCCAAACTTTAGAAGATACTGGTTTTGGTATTCGAGTAAATTTGTTTTATCAAAAAATTTCTACCACACCAAACCTTTACCCTCGTAAATATGCACAAATTAAAAAAACAAATGCCAAAACCAAATAATCTTTATATTAATATATATAATTTTCGTGAGGTATATATATATGAAAACAAAATTTGAAGGACAATATAAAACGGGTTTAACATTAATCATAATTGGGGCATCAATTGTGATTGGAGTTATAAGCATTATGATACTTGTTTTTTTAGCGGGGGTTGGCATGGTCTTACCATTTTGACCAACTAGAATGGTGGCGATTCCAATAATTTTTATGGTTGTATTTTTAGTACCAACTATTGTGACATTAGTTCTAGCAATTATTGAGATGAAAAACAAAACAGCCAAAAGAAAGATTGTGCTTGCTATTCTAGGAATTATCTTTTCTACAGTGCTTGGTGTTATTGGTGGTATTTTTTTACTAATTGCTGAACAAGAACCGATTAGTGTTTCCCAAACTTCTTCACAACCAGAACAAATTTTATAATTATCTGTTTTTTAATAGTTAGTTTATTTCGATAAACTAACTATTTTTTTATTGAGTACTAAGTAGTGTGTTATCGTGAATCATAAAAATCATTATCAAAAAGTAGTTATATTGATATTGAAATCATAAAAATTTTTATGTTTGATTTTTGTCTAATCTTGATGATATTTTTTATGTTGTTTTCAATGTTGAAAATGTGATATTTACAAAATGCAAGTCACAAGAATAATTACAAAAAATCAAAATTGATTTTTACTAAAAAATAAAAAAATTTTCATTACAAAATTTAATGCTTAGTGTAGCTATCGATCATTTTGATCACATTAATGTTTTTGAATCATCTTCTAACAAAACACAATAAACCATTAAATTATGATTGGTTAAATGATTTGTTAAAAATTGGTTTAATCAACTAAAACTCTTTATAAATGGTTGATTATATGATTTTGATAGCTTGGTTTTTTGGTTATTTGATGTGTTAATCAACAATGATAATCAATCAATTATTTTTATTATATAATTTTGGAAAAACTTTATTATAGTATTAATTGACAGTCTGAATTGAAAGTTAAATAATTAAAATAAGTCACACGACTTAGAAGGAATTTAATAAAATGAAAAACATATTAAACCAATTGAAACAACCATTTGGAGATCCGAGAATTTTTACAAGAAATTCTTTTTGCAATAACGAGACAAATAACACTAAAGAAATTATTTTTCATAACAGAATAATAGTCTATTCAGCACTAGCCCAACAAATAAAGAAGGAAACAAGATACTTAATAAACGGAAAAGAATAGATCATTTAAATATGAAAAATATTTTTAGATTTTGATACCCTTAAAAGCCAAAGGCTGTTTTTAATTGTGCAAAAATGCAATCATGTAAAATGAATAAAAACATTTTTCCCTTTTAGAACAAGTAAGTTATTTATTTATTTTAACGATTATAAATAAATATTAAATGAGCAAATGTTAATGATAAAGCCTCCCTACATCTTTGTTAAAAATGAAGATGTCTTTCCTATTGTTCGACTTTTTTGCCCCTACTTCTTTGTTAGAAAATAACCCCAAAAAAATATAATAGACTAAAAGATGATGAGTAAATTACTCCCCAAAATTTGCATATTACAATATTAAAATTTTATATTCATCATCATAGTTATTAATGAATTAATCGTTCTTGCTTATCGTGAATTAAGCCGTTAAAACTTTTGAAGATCAAGAGAAATAATTTTTAGTGTATGAATATTATTGTGTTGTGAATTCACCTTTTTTAGAATTTGGTTTGGAATATTTGTTGATTAAATTTTTCATTTTAATCAATAAAAAAATTTCTATTTTTTAAGTTCTTGAAAAGCTATTCTGGAGAGTTGGATTCAAAAATAAAATTTTTAAGGGTGGAATATATATCTACACATAATATTCAATTATAAAAATCATCATTTGATTATTTACTCAAAAGTTATTTGAATTTTTAAAAGTAAAAATTCAAATCATAAGGAATATAAAGTGATGCCTAAACAGACAGAAAAAAATAGAAAATTTTTATTGAATATGAGATCTAAAATCGAAGACAAAGATTTAGAGTTTTTTAAAACAAGAAACAAGGCGAAGTATGTCCTTGTCAAAATTAAAGCCAGAGTAATTACAACTGAATTTGGCAATTTAGTTTACAAACGTCGTATATACAAATATTTGGAAAATTACACTTGAAAATATGTGGCTTTTGTTGATGAATGTTTTAATTTTTCTAAATGATCAAAAATAGATCCTAAGTTAATTGAAAAAATTAAACAACAAATAGAAATGGGCGAACGCTATCAAAAAATTGTTGATATGTTTCCCTTGGCTAAATTGTCAATTATGACTATTTCTAGAATCCATCAATCTATGGAAACTTACAAAAAAGGTAAGTAACAAAACAAAAACAAAGATTAATTAAATTAATAAAAATCAAGCAGTTTTCACATTATGTGTAGTGCTTTTGTGTAATCAAAAAGCTTATTTCAAGCTTAAAATAATGTTAAAAAATAATTTGAGAACAAAGGTATAAAATTTATAAATAAACATCATAAATGTTTACGAAATGGAGAAAAAATTTACTTTCAACTCACTCATTAAATGATTCTGTCGGAGCATTATTTTTAAAGCTGGCATCTGACATTGAGTGTGTTTTTTAGTGTCTTTTTTTGTGTACAAAATTAAGACATTTTTATTAACAAAATTTGTTCCTTAATCGGATTGCACAATCATTTTTTGGCTATCGTTTTTAGCATACTTTTCAATCATATCTAAAACTTTTAAAGCAGAATTAGAATTTTTAGAAGTGTTCGGTAAAAATGCTGGTCGACAATTGTTGAATCAAGCAAATCATAAGCAATCATAGAATTTTGTTTATTTACTGGACCAACTCTGTTTTCAATATGGAATTTCTGGAATAAACACATTTCTGCCTTAGGTGATAATTGGTATAAAATATAAGTGTGTTTCATGGAGGTATATAATGAAAACAAAATTTGAAGGCGAGTATAAAACTGGCCTAACATTAATCATTGTGGGTTCTTCAATTCTAATTGGAATTCTTGGGATTATGGTAATTGTGCTTCTCGTAAGTATTGCTGTAATTGGTTCTGCAACGCAAGTGGCGGTTTTTATCGGATTGGTGGTCTTTATGAGTATTTTCATCGCACCAACTATTGTAACTTTGGTGTTGGCAAGCATTGAAAGAAAACACAAGACTACTAAAAGAAGAGTTGCTCTTGCTGTTCTGGGAATTATTTTTGGGAGCGTTATTGGAATAATTGGTGCTATTTTTTTACTAGTTGCCAAAGAAGAATCGCCAACTCCTCCCGTCGAAAATAAAGATCAAGAAATTAAAGCATAAAATTTTTAAAACTTTGTAATAACTAGTTTCCTAAGTGGGGGGCTAGTTATTTTTGTGAATTTTTAATTTCATTGTTAAAAGTAAAGGTTATTTTTTCCGCCACACATAAGGCAAAATATAAAGCAAGTTTAACCATTGTTTTAGCCATTAGTTTCATTGGGATGCCATACTCATTAATTGTTGTTTTTATGATTGCAAGTGGTTTGGCAGGAGTAGTCTTTTTTCTATTATCTTTTCTAATCTTTTTTTAATTCCTACATGATTATCATGGTTTTTACGATTCGTAATTTAAGGCAAAAACAACAAAACACAAAATTGTAATCAGTGTTTTAGGGATTATTTTTAAAGGTCTAACACTACTCTCGACCCACTTTTGTTTATATCAATTATTGGTATTTTGGAACGTCTACTTTCACTTGCTTTTGGAACTTTATGATCAACCGAAGGAATTCTTGTTCGGGTTGCTTCCAAACAAGCAATTGAGGATGAACGAACAGGTTCACAACTAAACAAATTGCATTAAAATTACACCAAGAATTAGAGTCATAATTCTTGGTGTCTTGCAGTTTAAACAAGGTAAAATTTATCAAAAATCACTAAGAATTTTTGATATTTTTTTTGTATTTTTTTATTCATTTATATATTAAAAAACAACACCAAATAAAATTGGAAATGTTGCTTTTTAATTATTCTTTTGAAACAAAACAATAGTGGTTTTGTTAACTAATCATCAAAATAAATGCACTACTAATATTATTTTGAGTATGTTGAGCCTAGACTGAACTCATAATTTTCCTACAACACTTTTGGGTTAAATTCTATACTTGTTGTTGTTTTTATTTGCACTTTCTATTTTTTTCTTCTATTTGTTTGCTAATTCTTTTTTAATTCTTGGCTAATTAAAAAGCGAATAAAGAACTAAAAACCAAAAGAAGATATTACGTTTTCCAATTTTGGCATTCTAAAAAAATATTTTAATAAATTTAATACAAGTGTATAATTAATAAGATTTATACGGAGGTAAATAGGATGAAAACAAAATTTGAAGGGAAATATAAAACAGGATTAATCTTAGCAATCATAGGTTCTGCAATCTTTTTAGCATTAGGAACAATTTCATTGATTGTGCTATTAGCAACAATGACTGTTATTCCAACAGCTAGCATTTTAGCTTTGGTTGTCTTAGGAATTGAAATAATTCCTGTCATCATTATCATGGTTTTTGCAGTTAAGGATTTAAAAGCAAAAACAACTAATCGAAAAATGACAATAGGTATTTTAGCAATTGTTTTTGCTAGTCTATGTCTTATTGCTTTAATTATTAATTTTGCGACAACTTTAAGTGTGCTTGGAATAATTACTAATTTAACTGTGGCTGCTTTATGAATGACTGGTGGAATTATGCTATTAGTAGCTGAAAAAGAAGTGAGCAATGTTGATACACCCCAACCACCAGTTACACCAACCCCAACTGAACCAAAACAACCAGTTGAATTAGGGGCGTAATTTAATGGCGTTACAAGTAGGAATTGTTGGGTTACCAAATGTTGGTAAATCAACTTTGTTTAATGCAATTACTAATTCCAAAGTGGAAGCGGCTAATTATCCATTTGCCACTATTGAACCAAATGTGGGAGTTGTTGAAGTTCCAGACAAAAGATTGGATCAATTACAAACAATTTTTGGTTCTAAAAAACGCATTGCTACAACAATTGAATTTGTCGATATTGCTGGGTTAATTGCAGGAGCTAGTAAAGGTGAAGGTTTAGGCAATGCTTTCTTAGCAAACATTCGTGAAACAAATGCGATTTGTCAAGTGGTGCGTTGCTTTGATAATAAGGACATTACCCATGTTGAAGGTAGCGTTGACCCAATTCGTGATATTGAAATTATTAATTTGGAATTAATGTTAGCTGATGAAGCATCAATCAAAAAACGCCTGGAACGTTTAGCATCAAAAATGCGCGCAAACGATAAATTAGCTAAATTTGAACATGATGTTTTAGTTAAGTGTCAAGAACACTTAACTAAAAACTTATTATTAAATTCGCTAACTTTAAATGAAGAAGAAATGAAAATCTTATCTGGTTTTCAATTATTAACTTCAAAACCATTTATTTATGTTGTCAATGTGAATGATGATGAAATTGCTATGGATAATGATTATGTAAAACAAGTCCAAGCATATGCCCAAAAACAAGGTTTTGCAGTTGTGAAAATTTCAGCAAAAATTGAAGAAGATTTATCTGAAGCTGATGCTGAAGAGAGAGATGCTTTTTTACATGAACTAGGAGCAGAACAAACTGGTTTAGAAGCTTTAATTCAAGCTGCTTACCAAACACTTGGTTTGCAAACTTATTTCACAGCTGGTCCTCAAGAAGCCCATTCATGACAATTTAAAAAAGGGATGAGTGCTCCACAAGCTGCCGGCATTATCCATACTGATTTTGAACGTGGTTTTATTAAAGCAGATATTTACAATGTCAAAGATTTATTGGCATTAGGCAGTGAAAAAGCTGTTAAAGAAAATGGTAAAATGCGTTTAGAAGGTAAACAATACATTATGCAAGATGGCGATGTTTGTTTCTTTAAATTTAATGTTTAAAAGACTTTGAGTCTTTTTTTATTTAGAAAAATATTGCTATAAACAAAAATTTAATGGATATTTTTAACTAGTCAGTTTCTGTGATGCTGTTGAAATTGCTAGAAATGTTTTCATTTTTTTTACAAGTAACTAACAACAACATTTATAATTTATGAGAAAGGATTTATGAGTACAATTAAAAAACAAATCAGTGTTAATGGTAATTTAGTGAATTACAATATTACTTATCGTGATCAAAAAAACATTATTTTAAGAGTTAAAGCTGGGGAAATTGTGCTTTCAGCTCCTTTTAATACGCATGATTGATTAATTGAACAAATGATTTATAAAAATTATCATTTAATTAATAAACACCGTTTGAATTATGATGTTCATTCTAAATTTGATTTATATGCCTCAACCCCATGAATTAAAATTTTAGATCAAAAAGTGAATATTATCTTTTCTTTAGATAATATTCACCCCAAATTTATTGATGATGAACTCCATATTAAAAAATATTTTAATATGGAGGAACAATTAAATAAAATTTACACTTTTTTAGCTAAACAATATAAAAATTGGTTTATTAATCGGACTAGTCGTTGAGCGAGTTTAATGAATTTAAATTTTAAAACTTTAAATGTAAAATTGATGGCGAATAAATGGGGGGTTTGTTATACCCAAACCCAAAACATTGTTTATAATACTAAATTAATTCATTTCCTACCAGAAATTATTGATTATGTCATTGTCCACGAATTAACTCATTTAAAGCATCCTAATCATTCCAAAAACTTTTGGTATACAGTTGAAAAATACCTCCCTAACTATCGGGAATTAAAAGAATTATTAAATCAACCACAAGTTTAGGTTGATTTTTATTTATGATAATTTCGCACCCCTTTTTTAAAAAAGATAAATTTAAAAAATAACAAGAAAATTTACTCGGTAAAAATTAAGTAGTAAAATTAAAAATGTGAGATGGTTTATCTAAACCATAAACCATTAATCACCGGAATTGAAGGAGACAAATTATGGAAAAAAAAGTTCATGTTTTTTCAGAAATCGGTAAATTAAAAAGTGTTTTAGTTCACCGACCTGGGGATGAAGTAGAAAACTTAACCCCAGAATATTTAGAAAGGTTGTTGTTCGATGATGTGCCATTTAAAAAAGTGGCCGTTGAAGAACACAACCAATTTACTGAAATAATGAGAAATAATGGCATCGAGGTTCTTTATATTGAAGAATTAGCTGCTGAAACTTTAGACCAAAACCCAAAATATCGCGAAACATTCGTTGACGCTTTCATTAGCGAAGCAAATGTTCGTCAAGATTTGGTTAAACCATTTAAAGAATTTTTAATGAAAATGAATAACTTAGAGATGGTAATCAAAATGATTGCTGGAACTAAAAAATTAGAATTAGGATTGGTAAATGATCAAGACAAATATCCATTTGTTGCCGACCCATTGCCAAATGTTTTGTTCCAAAGGGATCCATTCGCTTCAGTTGGAAATGGAATTACCATGCACCATATGTGATCAGTTACAAGAAATAGGGAGACAATTTTTCCTGACTTAGTGTTTAAATTGAATAAACGCTTTGCAGGAAATGTCCCCTATTTTTATGAAAGAGAATGAAAAGATTATATTGAAGGAGGGGACATTTTAGTTTTAAATAAAGAAACATTAATTATTGGTGAATCACAAAGAACTTCAATGGCAGCTATTGAAAAAGCTGCCAAACAAATTTTTGACAAAGGTTCATATAATAAAATTATTGTTTTAGATTTACCAAAATCAAGAGCATTTATGCACTTAGATACTGTCTTTACAAATATTGATTATGATAAATTTATTGTTCACCCTCTAATCTTTGATTCAATTGACCAATTCAAAATTTATGAATTAACTAAAAATGGTAAAACTGAAATTAAAAAACCTTTAATTGAAGTTTTAAATGAAGCTACAGGTCATAAAGTGCAATTAATCAAGTGTGGTGGAGAAGATCCAATTGCCGCTGGTCGCGAACAATGAAATGATGGAACAAACGTTCTAACAATTGCCCCAGGAGTGGTCATTGCTTACGAAAGAAACTGAGTAACTATTGATTTACTAAAAAAAGCTGGTGTTAAAGTGATTACAACTCCATCTTCAGAATTATCACGCGGACGTGGTGGGCCAAGATGCATGACCATGCCAATTATTAGAGAAGATTTACCAAAAGGTAAATAGCATTGTCCAGAAAGGAAAAATATGGCAGTAAATTTAAAAGGAAGAAGTTTTTTAAAACTTCTAGATTTCACACCAAGAGAAATCAGATACTTACTAGATTTATCACGTGATTTAAAACGTGCTAAATATGCAGGTGTTGAACAGAAAACGATGGAGGGTAAAAATGTTGTTTTACTTTTCCAAAAAGACTCAACTAGAACACGTTGTGCATTTGAAGTTGGAGCATTAGATCAAGGTGCTCACGTCACTTATCTAGGACCTTCAGGTTCACAATTTGGTAAAAAAGAATCAGTTGAAGATTCAGCAAAAGTTTTAGGAAGAATGTATGATGCAATTCAATTCCGCGGCTATAAACAAAGCGATGTTGAAGCTTTAGCTAAATATTCAGGGGTACCTGTTTACAATGGGTTAACTGATGAATTTCACCCAACCCAAATTCTTGCTGACTTTTTAACAGTCGAAGAACATTTGGGATATCTAAAAGGACGTAAATTAGTTTTTGCTGGTGATGCTCGTAACAATATGGGAAATTCATTAATGGTCGGTGCGGCTAAAATGGGAATGCATTTTGTAGCAGCTGCACCAAAAGATTTATGACCAGATGTGGCATTGGTTAACCAATGCAAAGAAATCGCCAAAGAAACTGGGGCCAAAATTGAAATGTGTGATGACATGCTAAAAGCATGCAAGGACGCTGATGTTATTTATACAGACGTTTGAGTTTCGATGGGAGAACCAGAAGAAGTTTGAGCAAGTCGTATCAAAGATTTAAAACCATTTCAAGTCAATATGGCAGCGATTAAAGTTGCTAAATCAGAAGTGATTTTTATGCATTGCTTACCAGCCTTTCATGATTTAAATACTGAAGTGGCTCAAGATGTACATAAAAAATTTGGTCTAACCGAAATGGAAGTAACTAACGAAGTTTTCAACTCAAAACACTCTGTTGTTTTTGAGGAAGCTGAAAACCGTTTACATACCATTAAAGCTGTAATGGTTGCCACAATTGGAAAATAATTCCAATTTTGATACAAATTGTTATACAATTACAAAAATAAAAAAAGGAGGAAACCTATGACTCAGGTAGAAGAAAAAAAAGGTCTTTTTAAACTAAGATCAAAAAATTCGAACAAACCAAAACGAGGATTTAAAATGTGATCTGCATTTTCCATCTTGATGTTAATTATTGTTGTTTTGATTTTTATGTCTTGAATTCTGAAGTGAGCAGGAGCAACAACAAATGTTCACATCCCGGGCGCTTGAGATACAGCTAATGGAGAATGAGCCGAGGGAGCAAACTGAATTAAACCGCATGATGAAATAAAAAATATAAGTGCCCTTGGTATTTTAGATATATTTATAGCCCCAATGAAAGGGTTTTTAGGAAGATCGGGAATTATCATTTTCGTTTTAATGCTGGGAGCATTTTTAAACATGGTGATTGTGTCTAAATCTTTAGAAGGTTTTTCACAATCAATTGTGTCAAGAATGAAAGGTAAAGAAATTTGAGCAATCATTCCATTGATGATTTTCTTTTCAGTAGCCGGAACAACTGAAGGAATGGCTGAAGAATCATTAGCATTCTATATGATTATGATTCCATTAATGATTGCTGCTGGTTTTGATACATTTACCGGACTATTAATTGTCTTGGTTGGAGCTGGAGCCGGAGTGCTTGCTTCAACTGTTAACCCATTCTTAATTTCGGTAGCTGTTTCATCTTTAAATCAAGGTGTACCAGATCATTTACAAATGTCTGTTGGTGATGGATTAGTTTGACGTATTATATCTTGAGCTGTCATCACAGCCATTGCAATTGGATTTGTCTTTTGATATGCACGTCGTGTCAAACAAAATCCACAAAAATCAATCACATTTGCCACTCGTGAAGGTGATAGAGAATTTTTCTTAGCTCATGTGACTGAAAAAATTCAAATGACATGAAGAAGAAAAACAACATTAATTTTCTTTGCTGTGACATTCTTCTTTATGATCATGTACTTAGTCGGTTGGGATGCAATTACCGGAACAACCGCTATGGAAGATATGGCTAATTGAATTCATACCCATATTCCATACTTAAACTCAACAATTCCTGGTTTTGGAAATGGTGGCATGGAAATTGTTGCCGGATTCTTCTTAATTGGTACAATCGCCGTCGGATTGATTAACACCATTGGTGTTAAAAAACAACCCGGAGAAACTAGTGAAACAATGATTTTGAAAGACTTTATGACTGGAGCTTCCGATCTTTTAAGTGTCTGTTTAATTATTGCAGTTGCTGCTGGTATTGGGTTTGTTTTAGAACAATCACATATGCAAGAATGAATTGTTAGTGGTTTAACTAAATCAATTGGTGGAATTAATTCTGGAATTGGAAAAGTAATAGTTTTATATATTATCTTTTTACCGCTTTCATTCTTAATTCCATCGACATCAGGATTTGCTGCTGCCGTCTTCCCATTGATATCTGGTATTGTTAGAACCGAATCTGGAACAGGACCATTTGATCCTGTGACTGCATCTGGATCAGTGCTAGCCTTCTCATTTGCCTCAGGAATTATTAACATTATTACTCCAACTAGTGGAGTTGTTATGGGTGCAATGGCAATTTCAAGAGTTGATTATGGAAAATTCTTAAAAGGGGTCGCCCCATTATTGGGAATTCTCTTTGTAGCTTCAATTCTTTTAATCGCCATTGGTGGAGCAATTGCTGGTGTCTCTCCAATAATTGCTTAGAAATAAGGAAAAAATAAAATGTCAAAAATTGTTGTTGCTGTTGGTGGTAACGCTTTAGGAAATAGTCCTGAAGAACAAAAAGTTATCGTCAAAAACACAGCCAAACATTTAGTTGATTTTGTTGCCAAAAACAACGAAGTTATCATTGTTCACGGTAATGGACCACAAGTGGGAATGATTACTAATGCTTTTGATCTTGCACATAAAAGTGATGCAAAATCACCTATTGTAGATTTCCCAGAAGCTGGTGCTATGAGCCAAGGTTATATTGGATATCATCTGCAACAAGCGATTGTGAATGAATTGAATGCTCGTCACTTAAAAAAATCAGTGGCCGCGATTATCACCCAAACTGTTGTTGATGCTGACGACCAAGCATTTCAAAATCCATCTAAACCAATTGGTCTATTTATGGATGAAACTGAAGCAAAACAATTAGCGCAAGCTAATCATTGGGATGTCAAAGAAGATGCTGGTCGTGGTTGGAGACGGGTTATTGCTAGTCCTAAACCAATTGATATTGTCGAAAAAGCGATGATTAAAACCTTGGTTGGTCAAGGTTATATTACGATTACAGCTGGTGGAGGTGGCGTGCCTGTCATTCAGAAAAACAATCGATATCTCGGAGTTGCTGCAGTGATTGATAAAGATTTTGCTGCTGCTAAAATTGCTGAAATTATTGAAGCAGATTCGTTAATTATTTTAACTGCTGTGGATCGTGTTTTAATCAATTACAAACAACCAAATGAAAAAGGTTTAGTTGAAATGTCAATTGCGCAAGCTAAGCAATATATTGAGGAAAATCAATTTGCTCCAGGTTCGATGTTACCTAAAGTGCAAGCGGCAATGACATTTGTTCAATCAACAAATGGCAAACCAGCCTTTATTGGTTCTTTAGAACAAGTTGATGAAGTTTTAAAAGGCTTATCTGGAACTAAAATCACAAAATAAAAACAGTCTAAGAAAATCTCGATTTTCTTAGACTGTTTTTTGTCTAGTTTTTGGTGAATTATTATATTTTTTACAAATACATAATTACAATTAATCAACAATATTTTTGATAATGTTTCGTAAAAAACGAACTCGATTTTTGCAAAATTAATGATTAATTTTAGCTTTTAAAAGTGATTAATTTGAGTTGAAAAAAACTCCAAAAAAATCTTTTTCGTTTTTTGCAAAATTACTTGAAAAGAGTAAACAATTCTATATATTGATTTGTAGGGAAAACCTACAGAAAGAAAAAACAAGATGAAAAAACTATTAAGTTTACTAGGGGCTGTTGGATTAATTTCAACTAGTGCAGCAGCCGTGGTTTCTTTTGCGCACGCACCAGAAATCAGAAATGCAGAAGATAACCAAGAGGAAGGCAAAACTTATACACAAAACTTAGCCGGATTACGAGACTTGATTGTTGATGCTAAAGTATTGGGTCAAGGAGCTAAGAGTGTTCAAGCTTTTGCGGAATTAAAAAAAGAAATTGGGGAAGCTGAAGCAGTTACTCAATTATGAACCAATGAAAAAGATGACTTGACAATAGTTACTGCAGCAATAACAAAATTACAATTAGCAATAACAAAATTTAATACTGATAGTGATGTAATGGCAAACAAAGCAACATTAGGTACAAGAATAACTAATGCAAGAAAATTATTAGATGATAATTCACATAAAACAGCATCAGCTAAAAGTGCTTTACAAGGAAAAATTGATGAAGCCAACAATGTGTTTGAGGATGCAACAATTACAATTCTTCAACAAAGCACAGTCAATGAATCTATTACAATTTTACAGTTAGCAATGATTACTTTTGCTCAAAGTCAAGATGAAAAAGCTGATACAAATGCATTACAAAGCAAAATTAATGAAGCTAGAGCAACACTAGCAAATGAAATATATAAAAATAAACCAGTCGCAGTTATTCACCAATTACAGGAAGCAATTAAACTTGCTGAAATAGTTGTAGAAAAAGGGTATAGCAAACACAGAAATGAACAAGTGATTGTCGATCAACAAATAGATATATTAACCCAAGCAATTGAGAACTTTGTGAATTCTAATAAAGTGAAAGCTAATTTAAGTGCATTAACAAGTTTAATTAGTACAGCTCAATTAATTCAACAAAATCATAAATCTGATGCTGATTGAAACACTTTACAAGCAGCAATTGGACGTGCTATGGGTGTTGTTACAGCACAACCAATCAAAGATAAACAAGATGATGTTAATGCTGCAGTTATAACTTTACAAGCAGCAATCAATAATTTTAATAATGCTGCTAACAAATTAGCTGATGTTTCATTGTTAAAAACAACTATTGATCAAGCTAAAACAATTGTAACCAAACCAGTTGATAAATTAGATGCTAATTGAAACACATTCCAAATAGCAATTGCGAATGCTAAAAGCATTTATGATAGTGCACCAACAATTAATCAACAAGAAGAAGTTAATACAGCAAGCAACACACTTTTTACTGCACTATTAACTTTCTTAAATTCAGCTGCTAGAATTAACATTAATAAAATAATTGCCAATGGAACATTCATTGCTAATATTGCAAATAATCGCGAAGAAACTATTGCAGCAGCAGTGGCAGCAGTCTTAACAAGTAAATCAATGACTAAAGACACTGATTATACAATCTCTGTAGCAACTAAACCAGTTGGTGAAAAAACTAAAGTGACTTTAACAGGAATCAATGGTTATACTGGAACAGCTGAAGTGACTTTTGCAATTGCAATTAGTAATATTGAAACTGAAATTAAAGATCTTGTTGATGAACATAAATATGCAACTTGAAATGCTGAAGCGTTACAAACAGAAATTGATAATAAATTGGATAATCCAGGTGCTCTTAAAGTAGTTTTAGTAAGTGAAGATGCAGAATCAGGTACTAAACGTTTCTCAATTACTGCTAACGAAAAATTTAATTACAGTGCTTATCATGGTTCAATCGAAGTTTCATATCAATTTGATGAAGATTCAAAAGATGAAGAATAATTAGTTGAACATAAGAATAAAATTTAAACTATTAATTTAAAAAGAATTAAGCCCATTAAATGGGCTTAATTCTATAAAAAAACATTATTTAATTTACTTTCAATGTGTGAAATAAACTAGTGGTATTAATATACAAAATAATATTATTAAAAACCAAACAAGCAAATTTATTTAAACAAATTAAAAACAAAATTAAATTTTTAAGAAAGGAGAACACATTTTAAGATGAAAAAAATATTAAGCTTTTTAGCAGCTATTTCCATAACATCAACAAGCACTCCGCTTGTTGTCAATTGTAATAATTTCAAACCCATGGACATTAATAAAATAATTACTAAACATGATTTAGGAACTATCAAGATGAGTAATGAACGAGAAATTTTAAAAGCCATTAATCAAGAAAAAAAATCTTTTAATTTTCAATTGAAAGATTTAGAAATTGAAATCATTAAGCCAACTGGTTTGGATAAACAATTCCGTGCGAACATCAAAGGTAAGAATAGGTATTTTGGACAAATACAAGTTAGTTATGTGATCCATGATTATTTATCAGATTTAAAGAATTTAAACACCGAAGCTCAAACTTATCAACAACAAGAGTTAAAAAAAGATGATTTATGATTTAATTTAAATTATTATCTTGGTCTGGCAGAAGGGATGATTAAATTTAACCCATCAGTTATTCAGTATGATTTGGTGATGAATGCACTTTTTAACTTACAAAACGCTATGGATGAATCCAAAAATGGTGGTTATAAAGAAGCAGATAAATCAATGTTAAAAGCTAATTTGGATGTTGCTCGATCAATTGCATTAACAAATAAAGATGTCAGTTATATAACAATATTCCAACAGGCAATCAGTGATGCTCAAACTGTTTATGATAATCCGAATTTAACTATTAATGACCAAAGAACGGTTATTGATTTAGAAACCAATAAATTATGAATGGCAATTTTCACCTTTATTCAAACCCCAAACAAACTTTCAGGTCAAAATCTACAACAACCAATGATTGAAGAAAATGAAGAAATGGGAGCAATGAAAATATTTGGTTTATTAGAGGATGAGAATTTTGATGATAAACCAATATTACAAGGAGAGCAAATGGCATCAACTAACCAACAAAATCAGTTATCAGAAAGTGTACGATTGAATAACCTAATTCTTCAAGCACAAGCTATTGGCCAAGGAAATAAGGCAATTAATGCTTACGCGACTTTAAAAAAAGCAATCGGATATGCCGAAGGAATTGCTAGCGTTTATACAAGCGAACATGAAAATCCAATCTCATTAACCACAGTGATTGTTGATCTACAAAAAGCAATTGATGATTTCGCTAAAACCAATGATTTAAAAGCCAACAAAGATAATTTAACACTTTTAAAAACGCAAATTAATGGTATTTTAGGTTTAAATCATTTCAGAACAGATAATGCTGTTGCAACTTTAAATAGTGCATTAAATAAAATTGAAGAAATTCAAGGTCAAGATTTAGGTATTAGCCAACAAGATATTGTTGATCAAACTGTGATTGCAGTGAGAAATATAATAATTGCATTTTATGCTCAACCTTTAAAAGAAGCAGATTATAGTAAATTAGATGAACTTATTGAAGAGGCGCAAGACTTGTTAAGTGACAACAACAAAGAAATTGAAATAACTCAAAGATTAGCTAATCAACTAGCCAAGGCAAACCACATTAAAACATTAAACTTAAAAGCAAATGAACAAGAGCAAATAGAGTTGGTTGAGATTGAATTGAGTAAGACAATTGAACAATTTGAAATAGAACCTATCAGAGTATAATATTTTAAATTTATGTCTTTAGAGTATGTCAACTTAAAGTACCACTTTAAAATAAAGCCATTTTTTTAAAAAAGTATTTAGAATAAAAAAATTTCTTACTATTCAAAGTAAGAAATTTTTTAATTTTCATCAACTAAAGATTCTAGTATGGTATCGCCAGTTTCAACTTTTTCTTCTTTGGCTTTGTTTTTTTCTTCTTTTGTTTTACGTCTATTTTCTCAATATTCTTTTCTTTTGTCTAAGAACTCTTGGCGACGTTTAGCGGCCTCAGCACGTTGTTCTGGGGTTGGTTCCACATATTCTTTTCAAGAACCATCTGGTTGTTCGTATTCACGATAACCACATTTAGTAGTGGTAAAGTTCGAACAACCACGTCCGCGCCCAAATCTTGATTTAATAAAGACTAGTGTTCCTTCGCCACAGCGCGGACAAGCATCAGTGCCTGTTTTAGCTTTGACAATTTCTTCTTTAACTTTTTCTGAAAGACTAGTATAAATACCTTTTAATCAATCAACATTGTCAAATTTACCCTCACTAATTAAATCTAGTTTAGATTCCATATCTGATGTATAACCTAAATTGAAAAATTCGGCATAATTACTATTATATAAGAATGATTCGGCATTAAAACCTTTTTCAGTTACCTCAATTGGTTTTGACTTATGATATTCCACATATTCTCTTTCTTTTAACTTAGTTAAAATTGGATTATATGTTGAAGGACGGCCAATCCCTAATGATTTAAGCTCTTTAATAATACTTGCTTGATTATACATTCTTGGTGGTTTGGTTTCGGTTTTCTCATCTTGAATTTTTGATTTATCAATGATAACTGTGAAACCTGTCTTTTTTTCTAAATGAGGAATTTGGCCACCAGTTTGATGGATCATTGCTTCACAATTTTCTTCATTAATTTCAATGTCTTCATCATGTTTAGTATTGGTTTCTAAACCTTGGTACCCAAGGTTTAGCACTTCTTGATAAGCTTGTCTAAATTTGTAACCAGCATTATCAAAAATTCAAGCATGGTTATATCCACTTGGTCCATGCATCATTGACTTGATAGTATTTCATCAAATCATTGTGTAAAGACGTTTTTGAACTTCATCAGTTAATTGTGTCTTCACTGCTTCTGGTGTATTTTTAATTTCGGTCGGACGAATTGACTCATGGGCATCTTGAGCATTATTATCTTTTTTGCCAATTGGATCAGCATATAATTTTTGATCTCATCTCTGGGTGATATACGCTTTTGCTTCATTGATAAAATCAGCTGAATAACGCGATGAATCCGTACGAATATAAGTAACTAATCCGGCCTCATATAATTTTTGGGCAGCCATTGTAATTTGACTAGTACTTAATTTTAATTTTGAAAAACCATCAGCTAACATTGTTGCTGTTGAATATGGTGTAAAACTACGAGTTTCGAATTCATTGGCTTTATAATCAACACAATGATATTGGTCAGTTAATTCATTTAAGATTTTTTGAGCAATTTCATCAGTAACAAAATATGTTTTTTCATCATTTAAATTTTTATTATCTTTGTCTTTAACAAGCGGCATGAATAAGTTTTGTTGATCATCAACAACACTGATTTTGTGATATGGAGTGGGAACAAATTTTGCAATTTCTTTGGCACGTTCTGCCAAAATATATAAGGCTGGTGTTTGAACACGACCAGCACTCATTAAGCCAGTCGCTTTTTGCAATGATTTAGAAACTAAATAACCAATAATTTTGTCAAGCATTTGTCTTGACACTTGAGCATTGACTAAATCCAGATCAATGTCTGTCATATTTTCAAAACTGTGCACAACAGCTTTTTTAGTAATTTCATCAAAAGTTGCTCTTTTGATATTTTTATTCATCCCTTTAAAAATATTTGAAAGGTGTCAAGCAATGGCTTCTCCTTCACGATCGGGATCGGATGCTAGGACAATTAAATCTGCGTCTTTACCAGCTTTTTTAATGCTATTAATATTATCTTTTTTGGTTGGTGCATTCACAAATTCAGGTGTCATGGTTTCTAAATCAATTCCTAAAAGTGCTACTCCTTTGTCAGCAATGCGATTAATGTGCCCTCCACTTGCCATCACAACATATTCATTTTCAGAAAATGCTTCATTCAAAAAATGTTGAATTTTGGCAATTTTGGATGGGGATTCTAATAAAACTAAAACTTTACTCATATTATTTTTTACTCCTTTAAATAGTGTCTGGTTATTTCCTACTACAATATAGTACTTATTTTTGAAATTAATACAAGAGCTATATAATATACATAAATATTAATATTAAAATATTAACTTTCTCATGAAACATCTTATTTCGACTTTAATGTTAATATATATTGGTATTAAAAGGAGAAATATGAAAAAAATTAGATTGAGATATGCACCATCACCAACTGGATTTTTGCATATTGGTAACACGAGAACAGCTTTGATGAACTATTTGTTTGCTAAACACTTTAATGGTGATTTCATTGTCCGTATTGAAGACACTGATTTAGAGCGTAATGTGGAAGGGGCAATTGAATCACAATTTGCTAATTTAAATTGATTAGGAATTATTCCTGATGAATCATTTTTAAATCCTGGTTTACCAACATATGGCAAATACATGCAATCACAAAAGTTTGATCATTATCAAAAATTGGCTTTAGACTTAGTTGCTCAACAACATGCATATAAATGTTTTTGTACACCTGAAGAATTAGAAGCTGATTATGAAGCTCAAGTTGCTAAAGGGATTGTGGCTACTAAATATAATAAGAAATGTTTATCACTTTCAAAAACACAACTTGAGCAAAACACCCAAGAGCACAAACCATTTTCAATTCGTTTTAATGTTCCTGAAAAGTCATGAACATTTCATGATTTAGTCCGTGGTGATGTGACTTTTCAGGGCAAAGATTTAGGTGATTTTGTAATTTTAAAATCTAATGGAATTCCCACTTATAATTTTGCTGTGGTTGTTGATGATTATGATATGCAAATTAGTCATGTTATTCGTGGCGAAGAACATATTTCTAATACCCCCAGACAAATGATGATTTTTGATGCTTTTGGCTGAAACTATCCGCAATTTGCCCATTTAACTTTAATTGTGGATGCAAGTGGTAAGAAGCTTTCAAAAAGAAGTGGGAATGCTTTATTCTTTATTGAACAATATCAAAAACAAGGTTATTTACCAGAAGCGATTTTTAATTATATTGCTTTACTTGGCTGATCACCAGGTAGTGAACAAGAGATTTTTTCGAAAGCAGAATTAATTAAAATTTTTGATGAAACTCGATTTAGTAAATCACCATCAACATTTGATATGACAAAAATGACATGAATCAATTCACAATATATGAAAGCACTAAGTGATCAAGATTATTTAAATTTTGTTAAAAAATTTATTGACCAAAATCAATTTGATTTAACTAATAAAACTGATGCTTGATTGAATGCTGTCTTACTTTTATTCAAAAAAGAAATTGATTTTGGTGAACAAATCAATCATAAATTAGATCTCTTTTTTGATACTTTACAATTGAGTGATGAAACCAAATCACTTTTAAATCAGTTTGCTCATCGTCATGCTTTAATTGATGTTTTTGAAAACAAAATTCGTGAACTTGAACAATGAAATCTTGAAAACATTAAGTTAATCATTAAAAATAGTGGGGTAGAATCAGAAAGCAAAGGCAAAGATTTGTTTATGCCAATCAGAATTTACACTTCAAAAACTGAACACGGACCAAGTTTAGTAGATTGCATCTATTTACTTGGTAAAGAAAAAGTATTGGCTAACATTGATTTTGTTAAGCAACAATAATATCGACCATTATTGAAAAAATAATGGTTTTTATTTATAATAAATAACATTAAAAGGAACTGTTTATGATGTATGAAAAAGTGATAAGAGATAATGTTCATGGAGATATCTATTTCAATCATCCAATCTTTATTGAAATTTTGGACACACCAGAAATGCAACGCTTAAGAAGAATTTTGCAACTGGGAGGAACTAGTTTAGCTTATCCTGGCGCAACCCATACCCGTTTTTCACATTCAATTGGGGTTTATCATATTTTGACTTTATTTTTAGAATCCAATGATTTATCGCATTTATCAAGTCAAGATAAAAAAATCGTTTTATTAGCTGGTTTGATGCATGATATTGGTCATGGACCATTTTCTCATTCTTTTGAAAAAGTGTGTTTACAAAATCATGAAAAATACAGCACAGAGATTATTAAAAATCCGCAAGGTAATATTTTTAAAATTTTAAAAAAGCACAAAATTAATCCCGAAGAAGTAGTTTCGATTATTGAAGGTACACATCCAAATAAAATTTTAAATTTGTTGGTGAGTTCGCAACTAGATGCTGATCGTTTGGATTATTTACAAAGAGATGCTCAAAATTGTGGTGTTGGCTATGCGACATTAGACATTCGTTGAATCGTGCGACATGTGCGTATTGTCGATCATAAAATTGTTTTTCCTAAAAAATCAATCCATGCTATTGAATCATATTTATTGGGGAGATATCATATGTACAAGCAAGTATATGATCATAAATGTTCAATTAGCTTTGATGCTTTATTAGAAGTGTGATTCAAACGTTTAAAAGATTTATATACTTCAAAATTTGATTTTGAAAATCCCCAAATTGAAGTTATTTTTCAAGAACTTCTGAATAACCAAATAATTCCAATTGAAAAATATTTGCAACTAGATGATTATTCCATGTTTGATATTTTCAAAATCACCCAAAAATCTAAAGATAAAACACTGGCTGATCTCTCTGCAAGATTGTTGAATAGAAAAACTTTTACAATTGTGAAAGCAACAGAAGTTAATAAAAATAATTTAATTAAACAATTAGAAAATAATGGTTTTGACCCACAATATTATTTAATTGAATTAATCCCAAAAAAATCCATTGTTTACCAAGATGGGGTTGTTAATGGTAAGGATGAGACAATTTGAATCCAAAACAGCACGCAATTAGAACCCCTTTCAAAATATTCAATGTTTGCTGAATCAATGAAATTAATTAACCAAGCTAATAATGAAAAAATTTTTTTATTTCCTAAAAAATTAGTGTAATATATTTTGAGTAATAAGTGTATGGAGGTAAGGTTATGTCTAAAATGACAAACATAGATTTAGCTTATGAGTTTTTAAAAGAAAAAAATAACTCGGTTAAATTTAATGAGATATGAAAAAATATTTCAGAAAAAATGTCTCAAAATCATCAAGATTTAAATGCTGTGATGGCCAATTTATATGCAGCATTAATTACAGATAACCGTTTTGCATTAACACAAGATGGTTCATGAGCATTAAGTAGTAATATGAAAGTTGAAGACGTCAAAAGACAATACAATAATCTAAATACTGCTAAATCAGTTCAAGCTTCTGCAGTCGATGATGAAAATTTAACATTTTATGGTCCAATTGATGACGATGATGTTGAAGATGATGATGAAGATTATGAATTAGAAGAAGATGACTTCGGTAGCGGAGATATCGAAGAATAATTGAAAGGTTTGTAAAAACTACGTTTTTATGACCTTTTTATTTTTTAAAAGAAAAACAGGAGAAGAGAGAGAATGACAAAATATATATTTATCACTGGTGGTGTGGTTTCTGGGTTAGGAAAAGGGATCACTGGTAGTTCATTAGGAAGATTATTAGTAAATTCAGGAATCAAAGTTTTTATGCAAAAATTTGATCCATATTTAAATGTGGATCCAGGGACAATGTCACCATTCCAACATGGTGAAGTTTATGTGACTAATGATGGCGCTGAAACTGATTTAGACTTAGGACATTACGAGCGATTTATTGACGTTAATTTATCAAAAAAATCTTCAACATCATCAGGAAGAATTTATGTTGAAGTTTTAGATGCTGAACGTCGTGGTGATTGAGGTGGGAAAACTGTGCAAGTTATTCCACATATTACTGACAACATCAAAAACAAAGTTTATGCGCTTGCTGAAGATCCTAACATTGATGTTGTCATCACTGAAATCGGTGGAACTGTTGGAGATATTGAATCACAACCATTCCTAGAAGCTTTGCGTCAAATTCGCATGGAAAAAGGCAAAGAAAATGTGATGTTTATTCATGTTGGTTTAGTCCCTTATATTTCAGCATCACAAGAATACAAAACTAAGCCAATTCAACACTCAGTCAAAGAACTGTTAAGTTTAGGAATTCAACCAGACATTATTGTTACTCGTTCAGATAAAACAACCCCATCTGAAATCGCTAATAAAATCTCACTCTTTTGTAATGTTCCTAAAGAAAATGTCATTCAAGCTGTTGATGTCGATTCGATTTATGAAGTGCCATTAAGAATGGGTGACCAAAATTTACATAAAATTGTCATTGAACAATTACAGTTAAAATCAAAACCAACTGATATGGATGAATGAAATAAATTTGTGGAAAACATTTATGATTCTAAAGAAGAATTTGCAGTCACTTTTGTTGGTAAATATATCAAAATGCCAGATGCTTACTTATCAGTTATTGAATCTTTAAAAATTGCTGGTTATGCACACAAGAAAAAACTAAAACTAAATTGAGTTAATTCTGAAGAAATTAATGAGAGCAATTACCACACAATTTTTAAAGATTCAAAAGGAATTTTAGTGCCTGGGGGATTTGGTAATCGTGGTGTGCAAGGAATGTTATTGGCAGCAAAATTTGCTCGTGAAAACAATGTCCCATATTTAGGGATTTGTTTAGGAATGCAAATTGCTTCCATCGAATTTGCTCGTAATGTTTTAGGGCTTAAAGATGCTCACTCAACTGAATTTGATGATGCAACAAAAAATCCAATTATTGATTTTGTTCACGGCATTGATCAAAACAATCTTGGGGGGACATTACGTTTAGGAGCGTCAAAAACAACGATTAAAGCAGACACTTTAGCACATAAACTATATGGTAAAACTGAGATTTTTGAAAGACACCGTCATCGTTATGAATTTAACAATGCCTATCAAGCAGCTTTTGAAAAAGCAGGTTGAGTGTTTTCGGGAATGTTTGTTGATAAAAACTTAGTCGAAATGATTGAAATTCCAGCCAACAATTTCTTTGTGGCTGTCCAATTCCACCCAGAATTTACCACAAGACCAAATAAACCGAACCCCTTATTTAAAGGATTTGTTGAAGCAATCATTAAACAAAAATAAGCTCTTTGAAAATAGATTGTGGAAAAGAGAGATTAACATTTATAATAATAATGTTAATAAAGGAGAAAATAAATGGCAAAAATTTACAATAAAAGATTAGTTAATGCACACAACATGGTGGAAGCGGCACACAAAAACAAATTTGCAATTGGACATTTTAATATTAATAACTTAGAATGAACCAAAGCAATTTTAGAGGCAGCTCAAGAAACTAACACCCCAACAATCATTGCAACTAGTGAAGGGGCAATTAAATACATGGGTGGAGTTGAAACTGTTGTTGGAATGGTTAATGGGTTATTGAACAACTTAAACATCACTGTTCCTGTGGCATTACACTTAGACCATGGACAAACTGTCGAGATGTGTAAAAAAGCAATTGATGCTGGTTACTCATCAGTGATGTTTGACGGATCACACCTTCCGTATGCTGATAATGTGGCTAAAACTAAAGAAGTTGTGGCTTATGCAAACCAATTTGAAGTTTCAGTGGAAGCTGAAATCGGTTCAATTGGTGGAGAAGAAGATGGAGTTGTTGGTCAAGGTGAACTAGGGGACCCAAAAGAAGCTGCTGAAGTTTCAAAATTAGGAATCTCAATGTTAGCTGCTGGAATTGGAAACATTCATGGTAAATACCCAGAATGATGAAAATCGCTTTCATTTGAAACATTACAAGCTTTACAACAAGCAGCACCATTCCCAATGGTTTTACATGGTGGTTCAGGAATTCCTCAGGACCAAGTTGAAAAAGCAATTTCAATGGGAATTTCAAAAATCAATGTTAACACTGAATTACAATTAGCTTTCCGTGATGCAACTCGTGCATATATTGAAGCTGGTAAAGATTTAGATGATGTTAATAAAGGATTTGACCCACGTAAATTACTAGCCCCAGGTTACAAAGCACTAAAAACAACATTCGTTGAATTAACTGGTTGATTTGGAAGCCAAGGCAAAGCAGATTTAGTTAAAAAATAATAAAAAATCACTAATTGGATTAGTGATTTTTATTTTAGATATTGTTCCAAAGCGTGAACAATACCATCTTCATCATTGGTTTTAGTGACAAAATCAGCAACATTTTGTACTTCTGGTTTGGCATTACCCATCGCGACCCCCACTCCAGCATATTGAATCATGCTCATATCATTTTGACCATCTCCAATGGCCATTAAATTTTCTGGATTAATTCCTAGTTGAGGTAAAAAATTATCTAAAGCATAAGCCTTATCAATCCCAATATCAGTATACTCAAAAAAGAAATCAGAAGTAAACATCGAATTAGCTTTACCAATAAAAGGCGCTTTTAATTCTTGTTCGATTTCTTTTAAATAAGCAGGATCACCAGCTGATAAAATTTTATACATTGGATAGTTAGCAAATTCCACAAGATCTTTAACTTCAGAAACTAACATATTACATCCATGGGCCTCATAACGAACAACTTCTAATTTGACATCTCTAAATGCAATTGGTTTAGGATAAGCATTTTCCACGCAAACATAATCATCTTTATAAACCATAGTAACTAGGTCAAATTTTTTCAAATGTTGAATGATTTCTGCTGCCATAGTTGCTGACAGTGTTTTTGAAAATAAGATTTCATTAGTTTGTAAATTAGTGGCAACAGCTCCATTATATGAAACCAGAAAACCATTATTTTTATCCAATTCTAATTCTTTGGCAAATCTCATCATCCCTGGAGTAGGACGTCCTGAAGCAAGAATGATTTTAATGCCTTTTTCTTGTGCTTCAATAAGTGCTTTTTTAGTCAATGGAGAAATTATTCTTTTGTTTGTTAATAATGTTCCATCAATATCAATGACAATTGCTTTTATATTCATTTTATCCTTTCAATGCCGCAGATCCTTTTAAATCAATTTCGGCAAGATAACCTAATTCTATTGCATGATTGTAAGTTTGTAAAACACAAATATCTAAAGCGACCCCAACAAGAATCAATTTAGTAATCTTTTTTGACTTTAAATATTCATCTAAGCCATTACTTGTTCCTGCTTCATCAAAGAAAGCAGAATAACTTTCATACTTGGTGTGTTGACCTTTGTAAATAATTTTATTAATCAGTTGCAAATATGTTGGATCCAAATATAATTTAGCACCCATACTGTTTTGCACACAATGCTTTGGTCAAATTTGAAATGATGCATGATCATTTGGGTGGTCATCCATAGAAGCAATAATTAATTGATTTTCTTGGTGAAACTTCAACATTAAAGCTTGAATATATGGTTTTAATTTTTCAGCATGAAGAACATATAAACTTCCCTTTGGATTAACAAAATCATATTGGTAGTCAATAATCAGTAGTGCTGTTTTTTTCATTTTCCCCTCGCTTAAAATTACAATAATTTTAAGCGATTAAATGATTTTCAAACAAAGAAATAAACTTTTATTTAAAATTCCCACAATAAATTTTTCCTTTTTATGAAAACAAATCTAATTTTAAATGAGGAAAAAATTTTATCTATTAGTTAGGAAAAGGTGTGGAGTGAACATTCTGTTAAAGCTAAAAATCGTGATTTAAAAATTGGGATGGTTTTTTTTCAAAAAAACACTATAATATACTAAGTACTTAAAAGTATATCTATGAAAACATAGTAAAGGAGATTAAATCTATGCCAAATAAAGATATTCAACCAAAATATTTCGATAATGCGAAATTTGTATGTACAACTTGCGACAGCATAATGGAAATCGGTTCAACAAAAGCCGAAGAAATTAGAGTTGATGTTTGTTCAAATTGCCACCCTTTCTATACAGGGAACCAACAATTTTCAAATACAGCTGGTCGTGTTGAACAATTCAAAGCAAAATTTGCAAAAAAAGATGAACTTAACGCAAAGAAAAACAAAAATTAATTTAGTTAATCAAAAAGGCTTGTGCCTTTTTCTTTTTTGATAAAAACATTTAAAATTATAATGATAGAATTGAGGGTCAAATGGGTTATAAATTAAGTAATTTAAAATTTGTTGATAAAAAGCACATTTTGGATAATGTTCATTTTGAAATAAATGATTCTGAGTTTACAACCATTTTTACCCAAGATAAAAAACAAAAAAAATTTATCAAAGATACTTTAAAAGGTAAAAAACGAATTTTATCTGGCAGATTTCAAATTGATGATGCTGATCTAGTTGGTTCAAAATTTGTTAAAAGCAAAGTTGATTTTATTGCTCCAGATATTTGGTTTGAACGTCTGATTCCCCCAAGAATCATTTTGAATTTATCACTTTTATTTGACCAAAAATTTTTAAGACTGGCACGCATTAAAAAAAATGATAAAAAATTTGATTATTTATCATTTGTTGATTCACACAATGATTTGACTGAAATGCAATTAAGAAGAGAAATTGATAAAACAATTTCGTTTTTTTTAAACAAAGCCATTAATTTGAACAAAACTTTGCACAAAGCATTTATTAATGAAATCAAAAAAATTAATAACAAGCAAAATGAAAAAATGTTTGCTCAATTTTATGCCCAAATCAAAGTGATGATTATGGAATATTTTAATTTGATTTTAAAATGAGAATTAGATAATCTAGCATTAACATTTTATCAAGTTGTTTGAGATCAAATTTACAGTTTCCAAGACTTAAGACATTCATGCCCATGTGAATATAATGTGAAACATTCATCAAATGAACATTTGAAAGATAATATTTTTAAATTTAAATATAAGCAGCCATACTACATGATTCAAAAACAATTAAAAATCATTAACATCCGAATTTCGGAATTACGTATTGCTTTATTTAAAACAAAAAAATTAACTCGAGCCACAAAAAAACAAATCACTTGGGAAATTAAGAAATTTTTTATTGATAATAAGATTCCCAAAGAAGAACAGGCAGTTGTTCATGAATATTTAAATAATTGAAAAAAAACAATCCAAGATTTAGTTGATGATTTTAAAGTCTCACAAAAAAAAGGAATTTTAGAATCAATCCGTCAAGAAGGTGCAATTATTGAAAAGGAAATTATCCATTTAACTCATGAATACCATAAAAAAGTTTTAGCGCAAACGAATAAAATTGGGAATAAAAATGAGTTTAAAATTCTGAAAAAACATTATAAAAAACAAATTGAAAGTATTTATAAACAATCCATGACTTGAACTCAAGAAAATTTGAAAAAACTGAACATTAAATTTGATTGATATTTAAAAAGTGGTTTTAAAATTTCTTCAATCAACATTATTTATCTGAAAATTTTAAAAGCCATTAACATGCACAAGAAGAATATTGTTTTTTATAATATTATTAAATTACTAACTAAAAATGACGTCAAATTATTGATGAATACTATTCAAGCAATTCAAAAAGAACACCCTAATCTTTGTTTCATTAATTTAACTGATGATTTTAGTTCCATCATCGATTTTAAACAAAAAGTTTACGCAGTCAACCCGAAAAATCAATTAACAAATATTACCCCAGAAGCAATTTATAATAAAGGTGTTTTACAATCAATGAAACCTTTTACCAATATCAATTTAATTTCTTATAAAAAAGTAGAACAAGGTATTGAGTTTGAAGAAAGGTTTTGACCAGTGCAAAGCACATCATTTAATGAAACTGGAAAAATTAATATTAACCCTTTTATGATAAAATTAGAAGAGCAAAAAGATGTTGCCGGGCAATTAATTCTTGAAGTTTTAACAAAAGTCACTTATAAATTTTTAGACCGTAAAATGTGAGTGGGCATAACTAATTCAGGAAGTAAAATTAATTTTTATTCAAATCGCAAACTTGAACCGAATAAAAAAATTTTAATTTATATCCAACCAGCAGCTATTATTATTAAAAAGGAGACAAATGTTAACTCGTAAAGAAGCAAAATTTATTGCTAAAAAAATTAATGAATACAAAAATATTGTGATTGTCAAACATCAATTACCCGATTGGGATGCACAAGGAAGCGCCATTGGTTTGGCGCATTTGATTAATGATAATTGAAAAAATAAAAATATTTTTGTTGCAGGAGATCGCTTGCATGATGAACAACAATTTGCCAAACCTTTGAATCAACAAGCATTAAGCGAAGCATTAATTATCACTGTTGATACAGCAGTTGCTAGCAGACTTGATTTCAACGAATGAAAGCAAGGTAAAGAAAGTATTAAAATTGATCACCATATTGCTGTTGAAGATTATGCCACTTATAATTTTGTGGATGTTAATGCGATTGCAGCAGCACAAGTTGTGACAATGTGAGCAGTCATAATGAAATTAAAAATTTCTCCAATCGCTGCTGAAAATCTTTACAAAGGAATTTCCACAGATTCTGGCCGCTTCTTGTTTCAAGCAACTAATGCTGAAACTATGGAAGCAGCGAAACAATTATTATTAGCTGGGGCTGACCTAACTAAAATTAATAATTATCTATATGTCACAAATTTAAAGCAAAGACAATGAAATAATTTTGCATTTAGTAAAATGCAATTAACAAAAAATGGAGTTGCATATATAATTATTGAGGAAAAAGATTATAAAGATTGAAATATATCTTATTATGACATTAAAGCCGCTCTTGGAACTATGGCTGGATTGGATGAAATTAAAATCTGATTTACAGTTATTGAGTGAGAAAAAGAATATAAAGTTTCAATGCGTTCAAGAGAATATGACGTCAATTCAGTTGCTGTAAAATATAACGGTGGAGGTCATAAAGTTGCTAGTGGTGCAAAATTAACAAACCTTGATCAACTGAAAGGTTTTCTTCGTGAAACAGAAAAACTTGTTAAAAATATAAAGGGGTAAAAATGAAAAATAATATTTTGTCAAAACAAAATTGTGAAAAATTAGGATGAATTGAATTAATTACTGGATGTATGTTTGCTGGTAAAACCGAAGAATTTATTCGTCGTTTAAGGAGATATGATTACGCTAAACGCAATGTGATTGCATTTAAACCAATCATTGACCAAAGATATTCAGTCAATTCAATTGCATCTCATGCTGGTTCAATGTTGCCATCATTCCCAATTTCTTCAACTGAAGAAATTAAAGATATCTTTGAAAAAGAAAATAAAAGAAAACCAATTGATGTTGTCGGAATTGATGAAGTGCAATTTTTAGATAATCAAATTGTTGCTTTCATTGATCAACTTGCTAGTCAAGGTATTATTGTCATTGTCACTGGGTTGGATAAAGATTTTAGAAGTGATCCTTTTAAAAATGTTGATCAATTATTACCAATGGCTGAATTTGTTGATAAATTAACTGCTATTTGTCATTCATGCGGAAACTTTGCCAACCGTACCCAAAGATTAGTTAATGGCGGGTATGCCAAAAAAACAGATCCATTAATTTTAGTTGATGGACAAGATAGTTATGAAGCACGTTGCCGAAATTGCTATGTAAAACCAGAATAGAAAAGGGGATTATATGAATCCAAAAACTCTTGAAGCTTTAGAAACTATGGAAAAACGCATCAATAAAATTGATGTCGAATTACAAGATGAAAATATTACTTCAGATATTAAAAAATTAACTGAACTAAATAAAGAAAGATCTAGTTTAGAAGATGTTGTAGCTAAATTCCAAGAATATAAAAAAGCTTTAGCTTCAATTAATGAAGCTAAAGAAATTTTTAATATTGAAAAAGACCAAGAGATGATTGAACTTGCTAAAATGGATTTACAAGAAAATGAAGAAATCATTGAAAAATTAGTTCCGGAAATTGAACAAATGTTAATTCCTAAAGATCCAAATGATGAGAAAAATGTAATCATTGAAATTCGTGGTGCGGCTGGTGGAGATGAAGGGAATATTTTTGCTGGCGACCTTTTCAAAATGTACAAATTATATTGTGAAAAAGAAGGTTGAAAAATTAATATTATGGAAGCTTCAATATCTGAGGCTGGTGGTTATTCACAAATTGTTTTCATGGTTAAAGGTGATGGAGTTTATTCGAAATTAAAATTTGAATCTGGAGCACACCGTGTGCAACGTGTTCCTAAAACTGAAGCGAAAGGGAGAATTCAAACTTCAACAGCCACTGTTGCTGTCTTGCCAGAAATGAGTGATGTTGAAATTAGTATTAAACCAATAGATTTAAGAGTTGATACTTATCGTTCATCTGGAGCTGGGGGTCAACACGTTAACACCACTGATTCAGCTGTCAGAATTACTCACCTGCCAACAGGGATTGTTGCTTCTAGTCAAGATGGTCGTAGCCAACTTGATAATAAGGAAACAGCGATGAAAATGTTACGTGCCAAAGTTTATGAAGCCGAAGTTGAAAAACAACAAGCTCAAGCTGATGCAACAAGAAAAAATGCTGTTGGAACTGGAGCAAGATCTGAAAAAATAAGAACTTATAATTACCCCCAAAATCGTGTCACTGATCACCGTGTTGGTTTAACATTAAATAAACTTGATCAAGTTATGGAGGGGAACATTGATGAATTTATTATTAGTTTAATTAATGAACATCAATTACAAAAAGTTGCTCAACGTCTTGAAGAGGAAGCTGGGTAATGACTATTCGGCAAGCTTATTTAGAACTTAAAAAATATCTTAAAAATCAATCAGAAATTTATCAGCTCTTAGAATTTATGACTGGTGAAGATTATGATTGATTAATTTATCATCAAGATAAATTAATCAAAAATGAAGTTTTTTATCATGATGTAATCAATGCTTTAATCGCAGAGGTACCTGTTGCTTATATCGTGAAAAATAAGCGTTTTTATGGTCTTGATTTTATGGTTGATCAGCGGGTTTTAATTCCTCGAGTGGAAACCGAAATGCTTGTTGAAGAAGCATTAAATTGATTGGGTGATCAACAAGATAAAACGATTATTGATCTCTGTACTGGAAGTGGAAATATTGGGATTACATTAAATAAATTAACCAACCATCAAACTTATTTAACTGATATTTCTCGTGATGCTCTCGATGTTTGTCAAATTAATATTGCAAAACATCAATTAAAAAATATCAAACTTTTACAAGGTGATTTATTAACACCACTGATTCAAAATAAGATTAAAGGTGATTTGATTGTTTGCAATCCACCCTATATTGAACATAGTGATGATCATGTTGGTGCATCAACCAAATATGAACCACAAAATGCGTTGTACGCTGATGATCAAGGTTTAAAATTCTATCGTGAAATGTTTGCCCATTTTCAAAAAATCATCAATGATCATAATAATTTCTGTTTGATTATGGAATTTGGATTTGCTCAAAAAGATGCAATTGAAAAACTGGTTTTTGAATTTATTGATTACAAAAAAATAACCCACAAGTTTTTGAAGGATGCTTCTAATAATTGAAGATGTATAATAATTAAAACTATTTAAGGAGGAAAATGAAAAGTAAAGATGATTTTTTAAATCCCAAGTTTAGATTAAACTGAAAAATAAAAGACTCAATTGAAGATGTGAGCAAACGAAATCTTTTTCTTTATAAGATTTCGTTTCTTGTCACTTTTCTTTTTGTTGTCCTTTTTGCCATTTCTTTTCTTTATCTTTACATTATTTCTACTGACCAACATTTAAAGGTTTATTTTCAATATTTTGATAGTCTAACCAAAAAAGGTTTTGCTCTCCCTTCTTTTGTGGATGTTTGGGGAACAATGATTGCCGCATTTGCTTTATTTGCCATATCACTTGGGTTGGTTGCATTATATAAACCAATTGTCACATCTGGGGGTAATACCAAACTTAAACAATTGTTTTATATCGTGACCTTAACAATTTTTATTGTCAGTGCTTTTTTACTTTCAGCATTATCTCAACACCACTATGGCTCATATGCTGAATTCGTAAGATTAGAATTATCAACTGAGGCTAATCCAGAATTAACCAAAGCTTTGAAAAGTGTTGGTGATACTTTAATTTTTGATTGGAAATTTCAATCAACTGTTTGATGAGTTTTATTTGTGCAAATTATTGGCATTTTTTCCCTAATTATTACTTTAGAAAATGCAACTTCAAAAAAAGAAGATACAACTGGAATTGAAAAATACATTCACTATAATTTAAAAACATCAAAAAGTTTTTCTGGTTCAAAAATTGTTGAAAAAATGAATCGTGTTTTCAAACCAACAACAAAAAACATTTCTGTCTGAGCACTAATTGTCGTTGTTTTGGTGTTATTACCAAATTTTATTTTTACAATTTTAATTTCCACTTCCACCACTAAAATGGGGGCAATGATTCAGTGGTCGTATCACTTACCAAACCTTTTAAAAGATTTTTCTGGTGTCGATCAACTATATAGTCATCTATTAGGTGATAAATATCAACCAGCTTACTTCTCATTAAATTCATTACCAATCATCATGATTGGAATTACTTTTGCCACTTCCTTTTTCTTCTTATCAATTTTGACTCGTAGTGAAAAACAAATTTCTGACATTGTCTTTGTGGTGCAAAGTATTATTTTAGGAATTGAAGTGGTGACATTATTAATTATTATGATTTTCATTAAATTTGAAATGAATACATTATTAAGCATTTGACTTGATCATGGTGCCAATTTTAAAACTGAGTTACAAACGATTCTAACAGTTGACTTTAACAAAATCACTGAGCTATTCCATTTCGATTTAGTTCAACATGCCATCGACACCAAAACTCTTGAGTGATTACCACGATCAGGAGTAATTGCTGAAACAATTATTAGTTTTTCATTTGTTGGGGCAATGTTTACTGGAGTAGGAATTGGTCTTGTTAAAAATATCAAAATGCATAATGAATTTTATAAATTAAAAAAAGAAGCGGAGGAAGAATATGCTTACTAAACAACAAATCTCTCAAGCTATCCAAGATCTTAAAAATAAACAAATTATTATTTTACCAACTGATACAATTTATGGTTTATCCGGGATGGTTAATCAAGAAAATAAACTTCAAATTAATCGCTTAAAACAAGCTGATGAGAACAAACAAATTATTGTTTTATTTGCTTGCTTTAAACAACTTAAAGGTTTGGTAACTATTACTAAAGAAATTAAACAATTTTTTAAAGCGAATAAAAACACCACTGTGGTTTTGAAGGGGGAAGACGAAACATTTGCTGTGCGTCCCCAAGTGAGAAAAGATTTAAAAAAAATTATTTGTCGAAGCGGTTTAATTTATTCAACTTCAGTCAATAAGCATGGTCAACAACCATTATTTACTCAAGCTGATTTAAAAAGTTTTGATTCCAAAGTTAATCTTTATTTTGACCAAGAGTACAGTGCTAATCCATCACGTATTTTTGATTGAGAAAAGAAAGTTTGGTTACGCTAATGGCGATTAATATTCACGACATCACAGATGCGGTTGCATATGATGAAAATACTTTTAAATATTTTCTGGAAAACGAAACAAAATTAGATAGTCACCATTTAAAAATTATGGAAAAATTTTTAAATGGTCATGAAATTGCTATTCCAGCAATTTCAACACTTTTAAATCAAGCATATCCTTTTGTTGGTAAGCGTGATGCAGAATTAATCAAAACTTTAATTAAAAGAAACCAAGACATTAATAAATTAGTGACTTTGGCAATTCATAATAAAAAAAGTTTTGAACTGGTTTTTAATGTCATTGATGATAAAGCCAAATTCGAAAACAGTCTTGCTAAGTCAATTGTTTATGATTTAAATAAATTAATTTATAAATTCAATATTTCCCATCTTTGAGCAAATAAAACCTTTATTAATGGTGATGTTAATCGTCTTTTTATTGGCACAATTCCTATTATTGCAACAAATAAAAAAGAATGATTTCTAATTAATTTTAAAACTAGTCAAAGTGGTTATGACCAAAAATATGCAGCTGAACTTGAGCTCCAAAAAGAGTTGTTTGAAACAAACACAAAATTTAAAATTGCTAAAACAATCTTGTTAAATCCGAGAGCACAACGAGTTGTTGTGGAAACATTTACAATTTCTAATTACGAAAAAACAAAACTGAGTCAATTAATGCTAAAATGTTAAATGATGAAAAACGGCTCTTTTTTAGTAGTTGCTTTTTCACACACTAAAGACTAAAATTAGCATATACATAAAGGAATACTCTATATGGAAAAATTCGAATTGATCTATGACTACAGAGATAATAAACGTCATAATCTGGAGTTATTAGCACTCATCAAACGTGAGGGTACAAAATCAACATATGAAGATTGAATGGTTAAATATCATTGAGATGATAACTATATTCCTTTTGCTTTGGTAAATGAAAAAGGAGACATTGTTTGCAATGTCGGAGTTATGAAAATGAATGTATTTGTTGGAAATACAAAATATAAAGCTACACAATTAATCAGTTTGTTGATTAAGGATTCTTATAAAAACAAAGGTTTGGAAAAAAAGCTTTTAACACAAATTGTCAACAAATTTGGTAATGTGGTGGACCTAATTTATTCTTTTGATAGCACCATTAATGATTTCTTAAAAGAAATTTCAGATTTTAAGTTATCAGAAGAATTTAGATACATCAAACCATGAGACATGACTAAAACATCAAGCGGTATAATTATCAAAAAAATGGATTTAAACAACACCAAAGATTTTGATATGTTGTATTCTGAAATTAAGCATACAACTAGGGTGTCCCCCATTCTATCAACAAGTGGAGATGCATCAATTAAAATGTTTAATATTTTGAAATACTATGATCGCAATGTTTACTATGTACCTTCAAAAGACGCAGTTGTTGTTTTTGTGAATGATGACCATGTATTTAAATTAGTTTCGGTTTATTCAAAATCAAATTCCAATATTGAAGACTTATTAAATACATTAGTACCCGAGGGAACAAGACAAGTGGAATTTGGTTTCATCCCTGATCAGTCAATTAAAGATGTGGAAATACTCACAACTGAACATGATATGAATAAACGTAAACTTTACATTCATGATATTTCAGCAGGTGTCAGCAAGTGGAAAATTTGTTTTCCAGTTTTATCAAGAGGCAGATAACACAAATAAGTATTAAATACTTATTTTTCCATTTTATAGAGAGGTTTAATGATGAATTATATGCCATTTAAAAAGTTTTTTAAAAACATAAGTTACCGATTATTTTTAGAAGAATGAAAGCTTGACTCTCATAAATTTTCTTTTGCCTCTGAAGTGGATAAAAAAAATATTATCTTAAAAAACATGCATTTGTTATTAAGGTTTCATCAATTTAATGATGATGATTTCATTACGCAAATGAACATCATTCGTCTGCTTTCGGCTGAATTATATTATGCTTCTAATAGTGAACTAGATGCTGATACACAACTAAATTTAAGAGAAAGAATTCTTGATTTAATTAATACTTTAAATTTAGTTGTGATGAATGAAAATTTAGAGTGTAAGGTGATTAAAGAATTTGATTTTTCCGAAGAACAAATTAAAAAGTACTTTAGTTATAACAAAATTTATTCAATGATTGCGAGCATTTTTGCTTCCCCTTTTATTGAAGAACAACATTATTATTCATACTATGAATACGCTTATTATTTAGCAATGTATTTGAATTTACATTACTTTTCTAACATCGAAAATATCAATCCAGATATTAATGTTTTTATTGTTAAACTCAACACCCAATTTAATATGATTAATGCGATTCAAACAATTGCCCCAGTTGACTTTAATGTTTTTGTGCTTAAAACCAACAAGTGAATAAATACGATTAAATATAAAAAATTAAACAAGGAGAACAAATAATGAAAAAATCTTTAGTTGCTTTTGGTTCATTAATTTTTATGTTTTCCAGTTTAATTATTTTTATTGTCACTTTGACTATCTTTTTATCAGTGCAAATGTTGTGAATCCTTTTTGTTCTAGAAATAATTTCAATTATTTGGTCTTTTGTGGTTTTGATGAACCAAAAACGCCGCATTGAAACTAGATTGCGCTGAGCACTATTTATTACTTTTGTGCCAGTAATCGGGATTGGTTCTTATGTCTTTTTTGGGCGAGTTTATAAATACAAATCTGCAGGTGAATATAAATATAAAAATTTTGCTGATTTCAAGCCAACTTCAAAAGAACTAATTAAAAATGAAATTATTGATCCGATTATTGAAAAAGAAACACCACAATTCAAACGTGCATTTATGATGCCTTTAAATCAGCAAAATGAAGTCATTTATAAAAATTCTAATTCGACATTTTTTGGCAATGGAGCCCAAGTTTGACCACAAATTTTTAAAGATATTAGTCAAGCTCAAGAATATATTTTAATTAATATGTACATCATTGCAGATGGTGAACTTTTAAAAAATTTGATTAATCTTTTAAAAGTTAAAAGAGATGAAGGAGTGAATGTTTATATCATTTATGACTTCATTGGTTCTTACACAAGATTTTCTAATAAAAGCATTCAAGAATTAAAAAATATGGGAGTCAATATCATTCCATTTTCACTAGTGCGTTTTCCTTTTGTGAAATGAACAGCTAATTATCGTGATCACCGTAAAGATTTTTCAATTGATGGAAAAATTGGTTACGTTGGAGGCGCAAATATTGCAGATGAATACATCAATAAAAGTGAACAATTTGGTTATTGAAATGATGCAATGGTGAGAATTGTTGGAGAAGGTGTACAAGGAATTGAAAAAGTATTTGTGTCTGATTGGATGTTTATTACAAAAAAATCAATTATTGAAATAGAACCAAATATTGGTAAAAAACGTATTGCTAAAATTAATGAATCAAATAACTTGGCGCAAATTGTAACGACTGGTCCTAATCATGATTCACCAATGCACTTTGATTTATTATTAAATTTAATTCAAAGTGCTCAGAAAAGAATTTGGTTAAGTACGCCATATTTTGTTCCCCCAATCGAAATGATTAAAGCAATTGCATCGGCAGCAAAATCTGGGATTGATGTTAGATTAGTTCTACCAGGAATTTCTGATAAAAAATTTCTTTTAGATATTTCTCGAAAATGAACCGATGATTTATTTAAAGCTGGTGTTAAAATTTATAGTATGAACAATGTCTTCAATCATACAAAAGGATTCTTGTTTGATGATGAAATTACTTTTGTTGGTTCAACAAATTTAGACTATCGAGCATTTTTTTCAGACCAACAAACAATGGCTTTAATTAAATCAAGAGAGTTTAGTAATCAAATAAAAACTAAATTTGAAAAAGACTTTGAATTATCGGAGTTATATATTGAACAACCTTCGAAAAAATGGAATCGATTTTATAAAGCATGAATAATGACTCTAAATGTGATAGAACCATTATTATAAGTTTATAATTAAAAAAAGAGGTGAAAGAATGGAACAAGAATTTGATTTTGAGTTTGGGATAAAAGATATTTATCCCACAATTCAAAAAGAAATTAGTAAAGACGAGAATGTTATTGGCGGGATAGTGAGCAGAAAAGTGGAAGCAAATAATGTTGTTTCTTCTATTTATGTCGAATTAGTTTTAACTGATTATAATCTTTGAGTTTTTCAAAAAGATAAAAATAAACCAGATAGTGAAGTTGAATTTGAAAGAACTGACATCCGTGATGTCAGAATGATTTCTATTGAGAAAAGTAAAAATAATTCTAATAATGTGATTATTAGTTTAGTTGTGAAAAATAATTTTTTTGTTCTGGAATCAGAACAAAAATCATTGGCCGAAGATTTTGTCAACACCATGAAAAAACATATTTTAAAAACCCACAATGACCAAGAATACTATAAATTTACTGATGTTAATGATGAAGAATTAAATAATTTTGTTGATATTGAAAATCAAAAAACACCCAAAGTAGAAACTAAAAAAACAACTGCTAAAGAGGTTGCTAAATTTTTCTTTAATCACACATCAATTTTTAAAAGCGCACCAACACTTGAAGTGCTTTTAATGCTATTTTCATTTGTTTGATGAATTCTAGGAATTACTTTTATTTCGATTTTTGATCATGTTGCTCCAAACAAACCAGCGAATGCCACATTTTATTCGCTAGGAGTTTTAATGATTGTTTTTAGTCTTTTAAACGGGTTAACTTTAATTCCTTATTTTATGAATTTTATGGAAAAAGACCAAATTAATAAAAAAATGATTAAGGCACTACTACTAATTCTCTTTGACATTTTATTGTTTGTGACTAGTGTTATGATGGTGGCAAAATCAAATGTCGTGGCAATTTTTTTAATTATTGATTTAATTTTAATTGTGCTTGTTTTATTCTGGGCAACAATTGATTTAGCGCGTGACATTTTAGAAATTAAACATCAAGCAAAACTTGAACAAAAATAATTTTATGAACAAAAATCCAGGACCAAATTACTAGCTTCGGTCCTGGATTTTTGTTGTCTAAAGATCAAATTTAGCAAGATAAAATACCATTTTAAAAATTTTCATTTTTTTTGCATAAAAAGATATATAATATTTAGAGTGTGAGTTCGATACACACGGATAAGTGAAAGGGGGATAAATAATGCCTACAATCAACCAGTTAGTAAAAACTAACCGTAAAGCTAAAACTTGAAAAACTAAAGCACCAGCATTGAATCGTGGAGTTAATACATTGAAAAAGAAAGTAACTAAAGTTTCATCACCACAAAAACGTGGAGTATGTACTCGTGTTGCGACAATGACACCGAAAAAACCTAACTCAGCGTTACGTAAATATGCTCGTGTAAGATTGACAAACGGAATGGAAGTTAATGCTTATATCCCAGGAGAAGGACACAACCTACAAGAACACTCAGTTGTTTTAATTCGTGGGGGTCGTGTTAAAGATTTACCTGGGGTACGTTACCATATTATTCGTGGTACATTAGATACTCAATCAGTTGCTAAACGTAAACAAGGGCGCTCATTATATGGAGCAAAACGTCCTAAATAAAAATAAAAAATAAATTAGTAAAATGAAAGGAGAATTACTACCATGCGTAAAAATCAAGCGATAAAAAGAGATGTTTTATCTGATCCAATTTATAATTCAAAATTAGTGACTAAAACAATTAATAAAATTATGTTAGATGGTAAAAGAGGAACAGCTCAAACAATTATTTATACAGCATTTGATATCATCAAAGAAAAAACTGGTCAAGAACCAATTGATATTTTCAATAAAGCTATTGAAAATATCCAACCACACTTAGAACTTAAAGTTCGTCGTATTGGGGGAGCTAACTACCAAGTACCAGTAGAAGTTTCAAATGAAAGAAAAGTTACTTTAGCATTACGTTGATTAATCAACTATGCTCGTCTACGTAACGAAAAAACAATGGAAATTAAGTTAGCTCACGAAATTATTGATGCCTCAAACAATATGGGTGGATCAGTTAAAAAACGTGAAGATACACATAAAATGGCAGAAGCAAACAAAGCGTTTGCACACTACCGCTGATAATAGAGAGGAAAATTATGGCAAGAGATTTTCAATTAAAAGATACTCGTAACTTTGGAATCATGGCGCACATTGATGCTGGTAAAACAACAACAACTGAACGTATTTTATTCCATACAGGTAAAATTCATAAAATTGGTGAAACTCATGAAGGAGCTTCACAAATGGATTGAATGGCCCAAGAACAAGAACGTGGTATTACAATTACATCTGCTGCAACAACTGCATTTTGAAAACATAATCGTTTTAATATTATTGACACTCCTGGTCACGTGGACTTCACTGTTGAAGTTGAACGTTCATTAAGAGTTTTAGATGGTGCTGTTGCTGTTTTAGATGGACAATCTGGGGTTGAACCTCAAACTGAAACAGTTTGAAGGCAAGCAACAACATATAAAGTCCCTAGAGTTGTGTTCGTTAACAAAATGGATAAAACTGGAGCTGACTTTGAATACTCAGTTAAATCAATTGGTGATAGATTAGGGGCCAAAGCAGCTCCAATTCAATTACCAATTGGAGCTGAAGAAAACTTTACTGGAATTATTGACCTTGTAGAAATGAAAGCTTACCACTATGATGGAGGAGCTGATGAAGTTGCTCAAGAAATTGAGATTCCAGCTGACATGTTAGATCACGCAAAAGAATTACGTGGTCACTTAGTCGAATCAGCAGTTGAGTATGATGAAGAACTAATGATGAAATTCTTGGATGGTGAAGAAATTACTATTCCTGAATTAAAAAGAGCAATTCGTAAAGGTGTTATTAGTGCCCACTTCTTCCCAGTTTTAGCAGGTTCTGCTTTTAAAAACAAAGGAGTTAAATTATTACTAGACGCCGTGATTGATTACTTACCTTCACCATTAGATGTACCATCAATTAAAGGGCATTTATTAGATGGAAATGAAGATGAAAGACATTCATCAGACGAAGAACCATTCTCAGCATTAGCTTTCAAAGTGATGACTGACCCATTTGTTGGAAAATTAACATTCTTTAGAGTTTATTCAGGAATTTTAGAAAAAGGAAGTTATGTTTTAAACTCAACAAAAAACAATAAAGAACGTATTGGTCGTATTTTACAAATGCATGCCAATAACCGTACTGAAATTGAACGTGTTTATGCTGGAGATATTGCAGCTGCTGTTGGGTTGAAAAATACCACAACTGGTGATACATTATCTGATGAGAAAAAACCAATTATCTTAGAATCAATGATTTTCCCAGAACCAGTTATTCAATTAGCTTTAGAACCAAAAACTAAAGCTGACCAAGAAAAAATGGGAATTGCATTAAACAAACTTTCCGAAGAAGATCCAACTTTCAGAACTTATACAGATGAAGAAACAGGACAAACAATTATTGCTGGAATGGGTGAATTGCACTTAGATATTATTGTTGACCGTATGCGTCGTGAATTCCATGTTGAAACAAACGTGGGAGCACCACAAGTATCATATCGTGAAACAATTAAACAAGCCGGTCGTGCTGATGGTAAATACATCAAACAATCAGGAGGACGTGGATCATATGGTCATGTTGTGATTGAGTTTGAACCAAACCATGACAAAGGATTTGAATGAATCGATAAAATTACCGGAGGACGTGTTTCTAAAGAATACATTAATGCAGCTCGTGCTGGATTAGAAAATGCATTAGGAAATGGAATCGTTGCTGGTTACCCAATGATTGATATTAAAGCAACTATTGTTGATGGATCAATGCATGATGTCGATTCAAATGAAATGGCATATAAAATTGCGGCTTCAATGGCATTAAAAGAAGCTGCTAAAAAAATGAACCCAGTTCTTTTAGAACCAATCATGAATGTTGAAGTAACTATTCCAGATGAATATTACGGAGATGTTATGGGGAATATTTCATCAAAACGTGGATTAATTGAAGGTTCAGAACAAAGAGGAAATGCACAAACTGTTAAAGCAAAAGTGCCTCTAACTGAAATGTTTGGTTACGCCACTGAACTACGTTCATTTACACAAGGACGTGGAAATTACACAATGATTTTTTCTCATTATGCTGAAGCACCTAAATTTGTGGCTGAAGATGTAATTAAAAAATCAGGTAAAAAAGCTTAGTTATTCTAACTAAAAAGATATAGAAAAAATCTTAAAAAAAGATTAATATTATATAGTAAAATAAAGTCCGCCCTTATGGGCGGCAAGATATTAGACCAAATCTAATATTTCCATTTATGAAACAAGGAGAAATTTAAAATGGCAAAAGAAGCATTTGATCGTAGTTTACCGCACGTTAACGTTGGAACTATTGGACACGTTGACCACGGTAAAACTACTTTAACAGCTGCAATTACAAAAGTATTAGCAGCTGAGGGTGGAGCAGAATTCAAGGATTACGCAAACATTGATAACGCTCCCGAAGAAAGAGAACGTGGAATTACAATTAACACTTCACACGTTGAATACAAAACTAAAAAACGTCACTACGCACACGTTGACTGTCCAGGTCATGCTGACTACGTTAAAAACATGATTACTGGAGCAGCACAAATGGATGGAGCTATCTTAGTTGTTGCTGCAACTGATGGACCAATGCCTCAAACTCGTGAACATATCTTATTGTCACGTCAAGTTGGAGTACCTTGTATGGTAGTTTTCTTGAACAAATGTGATATGGTTCAAGATGAAGAATTAATTGATTTAGTAGAAATGGAAGTTCGCGACCTATTAACTAAATATGAATTTGATGGAGATAACACACCAGTTATCCGTGGATCTGCACTTGGTGCATTAAACGGAGAAGAAAAATGAGTTAATGCTGTTAAAGAATTAATGGACGCTGTGGATTCATACATCCCAACTCCAGAAAGAGATTCAGCAAAACCATTCTTGATGCCTGTTGAAGACGTCTTTACAATTACAGGACGTGGAACTGTTGCCACTGGACGTGTTGAACGTGGAACTATCAAAGTTAACGAAGAAGTTGAAATTGTTGGATTACACCCACAAGCTCACAAAACAGTTGTTACTGGATTAGAAATGTTTAGAAAATTATTAGACTTTGCTGAAGCTGGAGACAACGTTGGTGCATTACTACGTGGAGTTAACAGAGAAACAATCGAACGTGGACAAGTTTTAGCAAAAATCGGAACTATCAAACCACATACAAAATTAAAAGCATCAGTTTATGCTTTAACTTCAGAAGAAGGGGGACGTCACAAACCGTTCTTTAACAAATACCGTCCTCAATTCTACTTCCGTACAACTGACGTAACTGGAGAAGTTACATTATCAAAAGGTGTTGACATGGTTATGCCTGGTGATAACGTAGAGATGGAAATCCAATTGATTAAACCAGTTGCGATTGAACAAGGAACTAAATTCTCAATCCGTGAAGGTGGAAGAACAATTGGTGCCGGAACTGTTATTGCAGTTGAAAACTAATTCTTGTTTTTAATGAAATAACTTTCAAATTAAACCAAAAAAACTCAAATAAACGAAGAGTAAAATCTTGTTATTTGAGTTTTTTTATACCTCTTCGTTAGTGAGGAAATTTGGTTTTTTATGCTATTTTTGGTACATTCATATGAGTGAGGATTAATGATGAAACTGAAATTATTTTTTAAACAATCCCTTAAAGATTTTGTGATTCATTGACCACTTTACTTAACTTTTACTTTATTTTTAATTCTGAGCTTATCAATGTCATTAGGTTTGGTGTCCTTTACTTCACTTTTTATTAACGACATGAATCATGCCATTGGTTTAAAACCCATGGATAATGTTGAATTTAAACTAGAAAAATATTATGTTGATCAACGACAAACTAAAAATGATGATGAAAGTATTTTTCAAAAAGAACATGCTGATGAACCACTTTTTAAATTTTTTGAAGAAACCATTAAAGATGTTAAAACAACAGAACAACAAAAATGAAATCGGATGATTTATCGTCATTTTGCTTTAAATTATGGGGACATCATCCACATTGATCCTGTTGCAAATCTCACCACAATGGAAAATAACAATCTTGAACAACCAGACTATGATCAAATCAATCAATATATTGACCAAATCCGTTTGAAATTTAAAATGAAATATCATGTTACCAATATTCAAATGGCCTTTTTTGTAAATGAATATCTTAAACAAATTAATCATGATGAAACGACTTTAATGAAAGAAAAGTTTTATTTTAGAAAGGACCGTGATAATTCATTTCAAGTGAAACTTGAAAATCAACAAAAATCAGGTTTTTTAAAAACCCTTTTAACCAATCCTGAAATGGGCGATCTTCATCAAGGATATTATGGTGATGAGATAGCAAATAAACTTTTTGACCAGCAGCCAGAAACACAAAAAATTGCAAATTATAATTTGTTTCATGCAAATGATTTAAATAAAACTTATTTTGACCAAACAATTAATTTTAACGATGTCAAATATCAAAATTATCTTGATAAAAGCAAACCAGAGTTTGGCCGTTTCTTTTATGTATCACCCAAAGATGCGCATTTTTTTGATTTAAAAATCGGTCAAGAATACAACATCCACTTGATGTCAAATGAAAACATTCAATCCACAAATCGTTTTTTATTTGCCGGTGTTTTGATTAACGGACATCTTTGACACGACCCGTTTTGATTGGATTTATTTATACCACTACAAACGATAAATAAACTAATGTTTGAAACTCATGAAGAGACTATTGATCAAACTGATTCGACACCATTAGACCGTTATTGAGATAGTGCACAACGATTTACAACTCAAATAAAAATGCAGTTTTGATTTCCTAATCAAGGTGATGCTTATCAGGCGCAAAACTTTTTTTCAAACTGATTTGAAAAAAACTTAATGACTAGTTGAGGAGACTATGAAGCTAAATTACAAAGCAACACCGATTGAATAGAACGCGAACTTTATTTCAATACTTTATCTATCTTGAAAATTTTTATTTTACTGACAGTCGTAATTTCATTATTCGGGTCTGTAAAGAATTTTGTGTAAATTCCAAAACACACGATTAACTTTGTAGTAAGTTAATAATGAAGAATGGAGATAACACATGAAAAAACAACCAAAAGATTCTTTCGAACAAGGTCTAGACCTAATACTTGAAAATGAAAAAGATTTTTCAAAAATTTTTAATGAAGATGGGCTATTTAAAAAGCTAACAAAAAGAATTGTTGAAAGGGCTTTAAATACTGAAATGGATGCCTATTTAGGGTATGAAAAATATAACCGAAATACAGATGAAAATAACTATCGAAATGGGACAAGTTCCAAAACAATTTTGACTGAAAATGGTGAAATTGATTTAGTCATTCCAAGAGA
>NZ_JADH01000012.1 GCF_000518285.1 Williamsoniiplasma lucivorax ATCC 49196
TACTCCCTTGTTCAATCAAAGCTCTTAATTGTTTAACTTCTTGCTTTGTGTATTTAATTTTACCATCATTTACATCAGCACTTATCCTAAATGCTGATGATTTAATTTGATCAAAGTTGGAAGCTACAGTTTTGCGGGCATAATCAACTTGCAATTTGTATTCAATAGAATTTTTTTCCACAGAGTTCATAGTTTTTGTTTCTGGTTTGTTATTTGATGTCATTTTTGAGACCCTCCATTATAGATTAGGAAAAAGTTGGTGAAATTTGCTAATTTTTAAAAATTTTTTGTTTTTTGGTCTTTTAGTTAGCAACCAAAAAACAAAAAAACACCATCATTATCACAAAAATAAACATTTTTTTTGTTTATTTTTGTTTCTTGTTTGGTGTTTTTTTGTGAGCAATATTAGTTCTTTGCCATATCAAAAATTTTAATTTAACATAGAATTAATTAATTGGCTTCTAAGTCTTGAATTTTTAATTTGTTTTACTAGAAATTAAAGCATTAAGAGCATTTCTTAAACGGGTCAAAGCTGCCTCTGCTCGAATTTCCTCATTAATACTTCGTGCATGGTCCAATGCATTTATTAATTCATTTTCTACTTGAGTCTTTGTTGTACTTTGACCTTGAGGTTCGTGCACTTCTGCATCATTGATTAAATCTTTTAACGCATTTAAATTAGGTGCAGCTGGTTGTTCTCTAAAATTAATAATTGCAGCATCTAATTGTGTCTTAAGACTTTCTGCTTCTGTAGTTGTTGTAGCTTCTTCACAAACTCGAATCAAACGACCTAATTCTTGTTTAACTGCTGGAGATTTTTTTCTTCCTTCAACTGAATAAAGTAGGTCACAAGCAGCGTCGTGTGAATTTTGTAAAGCAACGAAACTTGATGTTTCTGGTGTTATGATTGCTTTTTTAAAATCTTTAATAGCAGTTTCTAAAATAGCATTCATTGTACTGAATTCTGTCTCATCTTGCATATCTTCAACATCTTGAATCTTTTGTTGCAAAACACTGGTTGCAATTGGATTAGATGTTAATAATCTTGAGGTAATTAATTTTCTTACTTCAGCAATTAATTGCGTCTTTACAGAACTTTCGAAAGTACTAATAGCAGCAGTCAATGTTGCTTTTGCATCACCAACTTCATCTTCACTAGCAATTTTTTTAGCCACATTAATGGCAGTTTGAAAAATTCATTTAGCACCAGATGTTGCTGTTGAGTGTTCTACAAGAGATTTTTGAGCTTTTGTAATTTCCGCTTGCAAGGCATCGTATTTTGGGGTGGTTACACCATTAAACACATTAACTGCTTGAACCAATGCTGTTTTGCCATCTCGGGCTGTATCTTCACTACTAATTCTTTCGGCTGTGTCAATTGCAGCTTGCAAGGCATCTTTAGCAATTTGTGCTTTCTTTACACCATTATTAAGAGTTGTTTTAGCTACTCCAATAGCTGTTGCTAAAGCTTCTAAAAGTGGTGTGGTAGCATCGTTAAAGGTATTAATAGCAATGTTTAATGTTGCTGTTGCATCACCAACTCCATCTTCACTATTAATGCTTTCAGCGATGTTAATTGCAGTTTGCAAGGCTTCTTTATCTGATTGTGCTTTTTTTACACCAGTAATAGAACCAAGAGCTGTTTTGGCTGCTCCAATTTTTGCTCTTAAAGTATCTAAAAGTGGTGTTTCCAATGGTGCTTGAATAGTAATTACTAATGTGTTCTTAATTAATTTTGAGTTTTTACTAGAAGCAATAGTAATTTGTGCACTTGCTCTCGCACCATCATCTGGCATAGTAATTGTATAATCTGTATCTAAAACTAACTTAGTTCCCCCTTGAATTAAAGTATCTAGTTTGGTTTGAATTATAATTTTGATTTGATCAAGATTCATTCCCCCTCTAATAACAATGTCCTCTATTTTTGAAATGTCTATTCTAGAATCTTTGTGACGATTAATGCAGGCAACAGTGCTTGAACAAGCAAAACCCATTATCCCAATACTTCCTAATGAACTTAATATTTTTTTCATAATTTTCTCCTTTTGTAAAATGTCCAAGATGTAATACTATAGATTTTTATTTTCTTGTGTAAAACAAAACGTCTTTTTTTAAAAATTTTTTTAGTGGTTAGTAGTTATTCAAATCAATTAATCAATAAAAAACAAGCCCTATTGTGCTTGTGAAGTAAAATTGACAGAAAAAGAAACGCTCTTTTTCTGTCAATTTTATTTTAGATGTTCATTATTTCTTGTTTTTTGTTTTAAAAAAAGTTGAATTTTTTCTTGGTATTCTTCATTTAAATCTGCTAAAACCCGAACATGTTCAGGACCAGTTGGTAATCATAAAAGGTCTTTGGGGTTGTTTCTTATTTGATACATGGTTTCACTTGCTTGATAAGGAATAAAAGAATCACTTTTAGAATGAACAAACATTGTTGGTGTTGGGTAAGTAATGTTTGGTATTAAATCATAAGTTCGCGGATCTAAACCGGTTGCTTTTTGAAAACCAGCACGAATAAACAAATTAGTAAACATTCAATTTAGTTTGGATAATTGGTTGCTGCGCCAATTTAATTGATGATCTAAATTAGCAAAACCGCAATCGGCAATAATTCATTTAATTGCTTTTTGGTGCACACCTTTTTGGCCATATAAAATAGCTGTTGAAGCACCCATACTATTGCCAATTAAACCCAATTCTTTAGCTTGGTAAGTTTTTTTAAGATAGTTAATGATTTCATCAATCATGACAATGCTTGAATAACCAATATCGGTTTTCTCTCCATAACTGGCCCCATGAGCAAAACTATCAAAAGTTAAAATACTATACCCAAGATTATAAAAATGCATCACTAAGCGCAACCCCAAATATTTATTTTCAGTTCAACCATGTAACCCAATGACTCATTTCTCAGGATTATTATTAACTAATTTTAAGGCACTAATTTCACCTTGATCAGTTTTGATTTTAAAAGTTTCAATAAAATCAATTGGGATTTCTAAATCCATTTGTTTATCATCTAAATCCGCTAAAAATTCTTGGATGTTATTGTTTCGTTCATAGGTGAAACAATATTTTAAAAACTTATGTTTAAAAATCAAAGCGATCACGAGCGAAAATGGCAAGGTTATGATAACAATTAACATCCTTCATCAGTTATAAGCAAATTTATGCATCGTAATCCTCCCTTGCATGTTAATCATGCAACCATTCATTTACTTAATGATTATAAATTATAAAAATTTTTTGTTTTTACTTATCAAGGAATAACAAAAAATTTTCTAATTCTGCAATTTCTTGCTGATTATGTAAATGATGTTGATTAAAATAATCAATTAAATCATGCACTGAAACCAATGAATTTAAGATTGTCGCATGGTTTTCAAAATTATGTTTTGCTTTTTCTAAACCATAAGTCATAATTGATTGCACACCTAACACTTCTAACCCGGCAGCTTGTAAAACAGTGACTGTATTTAAGCAACTAGAACCAGTCGAAATCAAATCTTCAATCACCACAACTTTTTGTTGTGGTTGATAAATCCCTTCAATTTGTCTCCCAGCTCCATATCCTTTCGCTGCACTACGCACATAAACCATTGGTAAGCGCATTTTTTGAGCAATCATTGCTGCTCAGCTAATTCCCGAACTTGCCACACCAGCAATCAACTTAGTTCCAGGATAATTTTTGTTGATGCTTTCAATAAAAGCATCAACAACTTTTTCACGAGCTCGGACATCACCAGTTAATAAACGTGTATCACAATAAATTGGACTCTTAATTCCACTTGTTCAAGTGAAGTAATTTTTAAAATTTAATTGGATTGCCTCAGCCTTAAATAAGGCTTGAATAATTGCTTGTTTTTTATGCATCTTTTTCTCATTCCTTTTTGATTTCTAAATAAGTTTGATAAGGATTGTCACTATTGGTGATTTCCCGACCAACAACAATATAATCACTGCCAAAATCTCGAGTTTGTTCAACAGTCGCTACTCTTTTTTGATCACTATGACTCGCTTTGTTGCGAATCCCGGGGGTTAAACATAAAAATTCTTGACCGAATTTTTGTTTCAGTGCCACAACTTCTCAAGGCGAACAAACCACACCATCTAAATTAGCTGTTTTGACTATCTCAGCAAAATCCAGTGTTTGTTCTTTAATTGTTTTATTAACTTTTCATTGTCTGAATAAAACATCTTGACTAATTGAAGTCAAAATTGTGACTCCAAAAATTTTGGTTGGTGCCCCTTCTTGATCAACAATTGTTTTTAAATTTTTTAACATCTCAATCCCCCCAGCAGCATGGACAGTAATGATTTCTGGGTTGAGTTTGACCAGGTTGCGCACAGCATTTTCAACAGTGTTGGGAATATCATGTAATTTCAAATCAATAAATAATTGATGCCCTTGATTTTTTAAAGCAATTAAAACTTGCGGACCACATTTGGTAAATAGTTCTAAACCAACTTTTAAAAATAATTTTTCATTTTTAAATTGCTTTAAAAAATCATTTAATTGTTTTTCATCAGCAAAGTCTAAAGCGATTATTGGTTTTGATTTCATTTTCTTGTCTCCCTCACTTCTTTAATTAATTTTTCAATTGAATCAATTCCTAGTTCTTTTAATTTGATCGGTAATTCATTTAAAATTTTGCTAATCACAATTGGATCTTTCATAATGGCAGTCCCGATGCCAACACAACTAGCTCCAGCAATTAACATTTCCAAAACATCTTCAGTGGTGCTAATTCCACCAACTCCAATAATTGGTAAATCAACAGCATTTGAGACATCATAAACTAATTTTAAAGCCAATGGTTTAATCGCAAACCCGCTTAATCCACCAGCCCCATTGACAAATTCTGAGGCTCTAGTTGTTAAATTAAATCGCATTCCTGGTAAAGTATTAATCATTACTAATGCATCAACGCCAGCTCTTTGACAACTTTTCGCCACTTCAACAATCGTATAAGCATTAGGACTTAATTTCACAAAAAGCTTCTTCTGAGTTAAAGCTCTTAACTTAGTTAAGATTTGGTAAACATATTCAGGATTACTATCAAAAACAATATGGTTATTGTTGACATTTGGACAAGATAAATTGATTTCAATCGCATCAATTCTTTCTTCATTATTTAACGTTTGAATGATTTGGACTAATTCACTTTCAGAATTACCAGCCACACTAACAATCAATGGTGTATCAACAGTTTTTAAAAACGCCATTTTTTTGGCAATAAATGCTTCCACCCCAACATTTTTTAAGCCAATTGAATTAATAAAACCACCATGGTAATGTAAAAGTTTTTGACCAGTATTTCCACTTCTGGGTGCTAGTGTAATTGTTTTAGTAGTAATTGCTCCTAATGTTTTAATATCTAAAAATGTATCTAAATCTTCGCCATAAACTAATGGTCCAGCGGCAATAATCAATGGGTTTTTTAACGTTAAATCCCCAATTTTTGTTGTTAATTTTGTTTTCATCTTATTTACCTTCCTTGCCAAAAACTTTTGTTCCCTTAATGATGACCAATTGGTTTTCCCCATATACTTCTTGTTCGAGGAATGGTGTATTACTTTGTTTTGATTGCAAAGTTTTTTTGCTAATTTTATATTTTTTATTTAAATCTCAAACCACCAAATTAGCACTTGCACCAACTTTGATGTCATTAGCATTCAATCTAAAAATGTGATTTGGATTAGTATGCATTTTATCAAGTAATTGCACCATTGATAAAATGCCAGTTTTGACTAAATGGGTGTACATCAAACTAAATGCAAACTCAATCCCAACCATTCCAAACAAAGCATCACTAATTGGTTGGTTTTTTTCTTCTATCGCGTGTGGTGCGTGATCAGTGGCAATACAATCAATCGTTCCATCTTGTAAACCCACCAGTAAAGCCAGACGATCAGTTTCACTACGGAGTGGTGGATTAATTTTATAAATCCCATTATCCGTTTGAATGATTTCAGAAGTTAATAGTAAGTGGTTTGGTGTCACTTCACATGTGATATTGATGCCATGCATTTTTGCTTGGCGAATCAAATCAACTGCTTCTTTGGTGGAAATATGCCCGGCATGATAGCGAACTGTTTTGCCTTTTAATAATTCAAGATCTCTTCCTAACTGCAAGTATTCTGAAGCTTGGTCAAAAGTAGGAATGTCATGTTTTATTGTAAAACTAGTTTGATCAACCATTCCTTTTTCTTTGATTGCTTCGGTTTCAAGATGGGTGGAAATCAAAACATCATTTTTGGCCATCTCTTTTAAGATTTTATTCATGGTTTTGGTATTTTGAATACCAAAACCATCATTGGAAAATCAATTTGCACCAACTTGTTTCATTGCTTTAAAATCAACTAATTGGACACTTTTTAAACCATTAGTGACAGCTCCCATTTGATAAATTTTAATCACCGAATTCTCATCAAGTAACTTCTGAATCATTTGATAAGTTGCTGGATTATCTGGAATCGGATTGGTATTCGCCATTGCTAGAGCAATAGTCACTCCGCCATGCAATGCTGCTTGATTAAAGGAATGTAAATCTTCTTTGTATTCAAAACCTGGTGTTCTCGTATGGGTATGCACATCAATTAAACCTGGTGTTAAAAAGAAGTTTTGACATTCAATCACTTCTGTTGTTGCGTTTGGTTCAATTACATTTTGAATTTTGCTAATCAACTCACCTTCAATCAAAATGTCTTTAATCACTAGTTTTCGATCTTCAATGAAACTAATCTTTTTTAGTAAGATACTCATTAAAATTTATCCTTGAAGATTGTTTTTAAAATTGCCATTCTCATAAAAACACCATTAGCCATTTGCGCAACTAATCTAGATTTGGGCGCTTCAATTGTAGCACTACCCATTTCCACATCACGATTGACTGGGCATGGGTGCATCACAATCGCTTTGTCTTTTAATTTGGCATAGCGTTCATTTGATAAACCATATTTTTCTAAAAAACTAATTTGTTCAAATTCAGTTGGGTCGTGACGTTCTAATTGCACTCTTAAAAACATCACCACATCTAATTGATCAATCATTGTATCAAGATCAATAAACTGACCAAATTGATTAAACTCTTTGGCAATATATCATTCTTGTGGTCCTGCAAAATAAATGTCTGCTCCTAAACGTTTTAAAATTTTCATATTTGAACGAGCTACTCGTGAATGTTTTAAATCACCAACAATCGCCACTTTTAAACCTTCAAAATGATGAAATTCTTCATAAATTGTCATCAAGTCTAATAATGATTGAGTCGGGTGTTCTCCTGATCCATCTCCCCCATTAATAATTGATAAATTGATTGTTTTAGATGCCACTAATTCTTGGTAGTATTCCACTTGACTATGACGAATCACAACGGCATCCATTCCAATCGCATCCATCGTCAATACTGTATCGTATAAACTTTCACCTTTTTGCACTGCACTAGAAATCGCATTTAAATTAATTGTTTCCAGCCCTAATTTTTTTTCTGCCACTTCAAAACTTTTGTGAGTTCGGGTTGATGTTTCAAAAAATAAATTAGCAACGAATGTTTGTTGTTTAACTTTTTGGTGTTCACCTTTTTGATCTGCTATTTTAAATTTTTCTGCTAAATTGATTAATTCCATAATTTGTTCATTACTTAATTGTTCAATAGTTAATAAGTGTTTTAATTGTGTTTTCATTTTTTCTCCTAATTTATAAAAAAAGAACAGATTAATCACTCACGATTTGAATCAAGTCTTGATTATCAATTTCTGATAATTGAACTTCAACTCTTTCGTTGAATGATGTTGGAATGTTCTTTCCAACAAAATCTGCTCTAATGGGTAATTCTCGATGTCCGCGGTCAACTAAGACAGCTAAGGCAATTTTTTGAGGACGATAGTTTGTTAAAATGCAATCTAATGCTGCACGCACTGTACGTCCTGTGAATAAAACATCATCAACAATCACAACTTTTAAATTATTTAAATTTTTAGCAATTGTAAAATTATTTGATGTTTTACGCATGTCATCGCGAAAATCAGAAATATCTAATTCGATAACAGGGATTTTCACATTTTCAATTTGTGCAATTTTTTCAGCTATGCGTTGAGCAATAAAAATGCCGTTAGTCTTAATGCCTGCCAAAACTAAATCAGTTGTGCCTTTGGCACTTTCAATAATTTCATGACACATACGACTAATTGCTCGCTGGATTGCTTGTTGGTCTAATAATGTTTTATTCATTTTGCTCCTGAAGAAGTATTCCATCAAAAATGCCTACTCAAATAATTGAGTAGGCAAAATAAAATGTCTGATTGAATATCTTACATTCCTTTTTTGCCTCTCTGGACTCAATTAAAGGATTACTTCCAAATATTAGTATGCTACTTTGATCATGATTTGTAAATAACTAATGCAAATGTTTTAATTTTATTATCTTTCAACTTAGAGCATGGCAAGAAGACTTATCTTTAATTTGATGAAGACAATGATCGGTAATGTTGTTTGATCATGAGAAAGCACTGTTTTAGTTGCCTCAACCCCCACTTATACAAATAATAATCAACTATATCTCAGCTATTGAAATATAATAAATCTAGTAAAAAATGATTAATTAGATGGTTGTTTAATAATCATTTAAATCATGTAAAAACCACCTATTTATAGTGGTTTTGTGGTTTTTGTGGTTTGATTTTTGGTCATTTTTGATAACTTATAAAAACAAAAGAGCATTAAGGAATTGTTCCTCTTTTTTTAACTTTTGCCTTTCTTTTTTTCAAGTCCATTTTGCATAATTTAGTACTAATATCCGCATCTTTTGTTTACTCTTTAGCTGTTCTTTTTTTGTTTTTAAATCTTTATTTACTGAAAAATATCTTGCATATTATACTCTTGTCAATAAAAACCCTTTATTCTTCAAGTGGAAAAATCAATACTTTGTAAGTTTAATTTTCTAAATCAACAAATTTGTTGATTTATGTTTTACTTAAAATTCTGCAAAGGTATACAAATACTTTTAAATTCTTTAATCCAAGCCAGAACAACAAGAGATTTTAAATCTTTATAATCGATCTAAATTTTAAAAAATAAGCTAAATTAATCCAAAAATGATTGCTTAAATGATTGGTTAATAATCATATAAATCAAGCAAAGCCTCATATAAATACTGGGTTTGTGATTTTTTGGGATTTGGTTTGTGATTATTTTTATATTGTTATTATCTGAACAATGACTTGTGATATTTTGTTGACCCTTTAGCTTTTCTTTACTTTTTAAATGCCATTTTTATTTCCAAACTCACAGAAATCACAATAAAAAAGTGAGTTATAATTTATAATTGAAATAGAAATGGAGTTGAAATATATGAAAATATTTTGCTATGGTATGCAAAAACCAGAAATAGAAATCTTCAAAAAATCAAATGAAAAATATAATTTTGAATTATCTTTTACAAATGATTTATTAACAGAAGAAAATATGAAAGTTTTACCCGAAGGAACCGATGCCGTTATTTTATTTGTTAACTGTAATGCAAGTAAAAAAGTGTTGGAATTCTACAAAAGCAAAGGTGTAAAATACGTTGTCACTAGAACTGCTGGTTTTGACCATGTTGATTTAAAAGCAGCATCAGATTTAGGATACATTGTGGGAAGAGTGCCTGCTTACTCACCAACAGCTGTAGCTTCACTTGCTTTTGCAGATGGAGTGAGTTTAATTAGAAAAAATGCTTATATGTTTGATCAAACAAGAAATGGAAATTTCAAAGTTGATGAAAATATGTTTGCTAGAGAATTTAGCAATTTAACAATTGGAATTTTAGGAACTGGAAGAATTGGTTATGAAGCTGCTAAATATTGAAAAGGTGTGGGAGCTAAAGTTATTGGTTATGACCTATACCCAAATAAACATGCCGAAGAAGTTTTAACTTATGTCACACAGGATGAATTAATTAAACAATCAGATCTTGTTTCCATTCATGTGCCATATTTTAAAGGTCAAAACGATAATTTAATTAATAAAGACTTTATTAGTAAAATGAAACCAATGAGTTCAATCGTCAATGTTTCAAGAGCACCATTAGTTAACTTAAAAGATGCTGTGGAAGCAATTAAAGCTAATAAAATCTTTGGTTATGCATGTGATGTTTTTGATAATGAATCAAGTTTAATTAACAAACAATTAACAATGGATGCTATTAAAAAATTGAATCCAACTTTAGAAGAAGCAATTTCACTATACCCAAGATTGCTTATTTCTCCGCATGTGGCTTACTTTACAGATGAAGCTGTGAAAAATATGGCTGACATTTCATTCAAAAATCTTGATGAACTAATAAAAACAGGAACTTGTGAAACTGCACTAAACCCTGTTCAAAAATAACATTACTTAATGTATTTAAATTTAACAAGTTCAATAAAGGAAATAAAAAACTAAAAAAATATGATTCCATTACGGGTCATATTTTTTTAGTTAATTTTCTTTTAATGGCTTTAATATTCACGCCTTTTGTAAATCTTAATATTACTTAATTAATTTTGTGTTATATATCTCAATCCTAATTAAATAGCACCAAAAATGCCAATTGATATTCCAATTAATCCACTAACAATGACTCAAAATGGTAGAGTAACTATTGAAGCTAAAATTGTGAGTGATGTTGCTTCAGAAACCAAAGTTGGTTCTCGTTCATAAACAATCGCATAACCAACAATGGCTGTGGCTGTGGGACTAGCGATAATTGCAACCAGCAACATTAACAACATGGTAGAAATTTGAAAACCACCAGTTGCATAACCAATTCAGGCAAACAAGGAAACAAGCAAAAGAGTTAAAAAAGGAATTAACATATTTTTGATAAACACTGTGTACCAAACGATTTTGTTTTTCAAAGCAACTATCAAATCACTTTTAGCAATCACTGCCCCAATTGCAAACCAAGCTAGTGGGCTTGCTAGAGCACCAAGTGTTGACAATAATTTTCCAACTCCAGGAATGTAGGCATCAATTCTTGTGATTGATACCATTTTTCCACCCTCTTCAAGATTAGGCACAAAAGCAATACCCGGAATTAGTTGAGAAATTCAAAGAATAAATCCTAAAGTAGTTGCAATTAAAATCGGATTTAAAACAATTGCCTTGCAATTTTCTCAACTAAATTTATATTTATATTTTTCTTTATTTAGATCATCAGCTATTGCTTGTTTATCCAAAATTGGTTTTTTAAAGTAATAAAGTGCAGCGGTTGCTAAAAACACATGAAAAGAAACTAAAAACATACTTGACATCGTTAAGAGTTCTTTATCTTTACCAGGGAAGGTTGCGGCTAGAATTGGATAACCAAAATATAGTGCTGAAGGAAAAGCTACGACCATTGCCAAAGAAATTTTTGCAGAAGGTCTAACTTTATAAAAGAAAAAATGGGAACCAAAAGTGGCTAGAGTGGCATAAATAATACCAATCCCCATTGAAACAAATGCTTCAGTTAATTTCGCACTATCAATATCAACTAAAAAACTATTAAAAACCATTAAAGGTAAAGCGAGATAAACCACAATTTTGACAATAATTTTTTCTCAATTATTAGTTAGAAATTTTTTTCTTTGAAAAAGAAAACCTAAAGCAATGATTAAAATGACCGCTACTAAGAGTCCTCAAAATCCAAAATTACCAAAGGTGTTATTTATTAAATCTTTTATAGTCATACTATTTCATAGTATACACACCTCTTTACTCTTAATACAAATTTTCTTATTTTGGTTGTTTTTGGTTGTTTTATGCCCTTTATGGTTTATGATTAAAAATGAGGTGAAGTGATGCTACGTGAAGAGAGAATAAAATTAATTTTAGATTTTGTGAACCAAAAAGGTTATTGTACAAATGAATTAATCTCCAAAGAACTAGGGATTCCTTTCACCACGCTAAGAAGAGATTTAACAGACTTACATAATGAATCTAAATTAAGAAGGGTTCATGGTGGGGCTGCTACAATTAAAGAAAAATCAATCTTAGAGACTAATTTACATGAAAAACTTGCTTTAAATATTGAAGCAAAAAGAAATATTGCTCAAAAAGCATTAGCTTGTATCAAGCCACTAGAAACAATCTTTTTAGATGCTGGATCAAGTACTTATTATTTGGCTGAATTAATTAAACCAGAATATAACAATAAGGTTTATACTAATTCAATTATCAATGCTCAGATTTTGGCAAAAAATGCCATTCGAGACATTTATTTGCTACCTGGGAAATTAAAATTATCAACTGGGGCAATTTGTGGTATTGAAACTATTCAAGCTTTAACTAAATATAATTTTGATGTCGCTTTTTTAGGAATCAATGCCATTGATAGTGCTTTTAATTTTTACACAACTGATGAAGATGAAGCAGAAATTAAAAGAACAGCTATAAAAAATTCACAATTTACTTTTGGTTTAGGTGATAGTTCAAAAATGAACTCAAAATCATTTGTCAAATTCAGTGATAAAAAAGAAATAGCATTAATTAGCGAGGGAAATTAAATGATTTATACATTAACATTAAACCCAGCGATTGATCACATCATTTTGACTAATCAAAAATTAGAACTTTCTGTGACTAATTATTATCAAGATGAATACCAAGTTGTTGGTGGAAAAGGAATTAATGCTGGAGTAATTTTAAATAACCTTGGTGTTCAAACTATGGCAATAGGAATTTTGGGTGAAAAAAATAAAGATATTTTTTTCGATAAATTTAAAGAAATCAATTTAAAGACAAAATTCTTTTTAAATAGTGGTTCAACAAGAGTTAATTACAAAATAAAAAATTTGGCTTCAAAACAAGAAACAGAACTTAATGGGCTTGGTTTTGAAACACAAACAGAAATTTTAAACCAACTCATCTTTTTCTTAAAAGAAAATCTTAAAAAAGAAGATATTGTTGTTTTAACAGGCAGTGTTGCAAGAGGTATCTCTTCAACAATTTACCAAGAACTTGGTCAACTCGCAAACGAAAAAGATGCAATTTTCATTTGCGATGCAAATAAAGAATTATTATTAAATGCTTTAAAAGCCAAACCATATTTAATCAAACCAAATTTAGAAGAGATTTGTTCAACTCTAAATTTAGAATTTAAACCAAAGATGAATTTAGAAGAGATTAAACCAATGGTTAGGCAATTGCAAACATTAGGTGCCCAGAATATTCTAGTGAGTATGGGGAGTCAAGGAAGTCTTTTTTTTGATAACAAAAAAAATATTTATAAAGTCGGAATTGCTCATGGTGAATTAATGAATTCTGTTGGTGCCGGGGATAGTATGTTAGCTGGGTTTGTTTATGGTTTAGCCAAAAAACTAACGATTGAACAAACATTACAATATGCCGCAGCTAGCGGTGGTGCTACTGCATTTACTAAATGAATTGCAACTAAAGAAATGATCGAAGAATTAGTTGATCAAATAAATATTGAAAAAATAGGAGGATAGAATGGAACTACAAGATTTGTTTAATAAAGAGATTAGTTTTTTTGAAGAAGATTTAAAATCTAAAGATGAAGTTATTAATTTTTTAACAAAAAAACTTAAAGAACAAAAATTTATTAAATCTATGGCAGATTTTAAAACTGCCATTTACAAAAGAGAATCTGAAGCTTCAACTGGGGTTGGTGATGGAATTAGTATCCCGCACGTCCTAAATAAAACTGTTTTAAAATCTGCAATCGCTTTTGTTAAATTAAAAAACAAAATCGATTGACAAGCACTTGATAATCAACCAGTTGATTTGGTGTTTATGATTATGACAAACGGGGAAGATGGGGATGAACATCTGACAGCTTTAGCTGGATTATCAGGTTTCTTAATGAAACCAGAAGTTCAAACAAAATTGAGAAAAGCAAAATCAATTAAAGATTTAAAAACAATTTTCACTCACAAAGAAGAAAAGAAAGAAATTGCAGCTAACGGACATTATGATGTGATTGGAATCACTGCTTGTCCAACTGGGATTGCTCATACTTACATGGCAGCAGAAAAATTAGAAGAATATGCTAAGTCATTAGGAATGACTGTAAAAATTGAAACCCAAGGTCGTCGAGGAATTGAAAATAAATTAACTCAAGATGATATTAATCATGCTAAAGTAATTATTTTAGCTCATGATAAAGCATTGGAAGGCTTATCAAGATTGAATGGAAAACAAGTGATTGACACTCATACGAAAGATGCAATTTTTAACGGTACAGAGTTGATTACCAAGTTTGCAACTAATAAAAATTTAAAAACAATCCAAGCAGTTGGAGGACACCAACAAGTTGGTGAATTAACCTTGAAAAAATTCTTAGATTTCAAGGGAAATCTGCTTGGCGGAATTTCGAGAATGCTTCCATTTGTCGTGGCTGGAGGGATCATTTTAGGGATTGGTTTCTTAATTGATTTTGCCATTGGGAATGGTAGTTCTGGAGGTGACTTCGGAGTCCAAAGTGCAGCTGCTGGTTGATTCTCAGCGATTGGTAAATTATCAATGAGTATGATGGTGCCAATTTTAGGTGGATATATTGCTTACTCAATAGTTGGTGTGCAAGGATTGATGCCAGGAATTTTGGCAGGATTATTCTCATCAAATATTATGGGCTTTGCTTATGGTGGAGCTGGCGCTTGAGATAATCTATGAGGAAAATTAATTCCTGGATTTATAGTTCAAGAATCTGGGTTCATTGGAGCCATCATTGGGGCTTACTTAGCTGCTTTATATGTTTATGGCTGAACTAAAGCAATGAATAAATTCCCCAAATCATTAGCTGGGGTGAGAGATATTGTCTTTATCCCCGTTGTCTCATTGTTATCAATTGCTATTACAATGTTTGTTTTAAATATTCCTTTAGGATATTTAATGGGAGCAATCAGTGATGGCATCAAATGATTAGCAGCACATGATTTAATCTTAATAGTCTCAACATTAATTGGCTTTATGATGTGTGTTGATATGGGCGGACCAGTTAATAAAATTGCTTATAGTTTAGGAGTTTTATCAGTTGGTGGAAAATTGGTGCAAAATGATACTACACATGAGCAAACAATTATTATGGCAGCATCGATGCTGGCTGGAATGTTACCACCATTAATGATTGCAATGTCAACAATTATTTTCCCAAAAACTTGAACAGCAAAAGATCGTGATGCTGCCAAAGCCAACTGATTAATGGGTGCTTGCTTTATTTCAGAAGGAGCAATTCCATTCATGGTAAAAGATCCAAAACGTGTGGCTTTCAGTGCGATGCTTGGGGGGGCAATTATTGGATTACTGGTTGGATTACTAAAAATTAAATTAGGTGCTCCTCATGGAGGAATCTTCGTTTTTGCTTTATTAAATACATCATTAATTGATGGGGGTACTTTAACCTCTGCTTCAATTGGAGTTGGGATTGGGGTTGCTTTATCAATCCTAATTGGTTCAAGTTTAATTAGTGCGACAGTTTTAGGATTATGAAGATCAAAAGATATTAAAAAAGGAAAACTAACATTAGATTCTACAAATGGTGTTAAAGAAAATCTTGAATTAAAAATTAAACATTTCCAAGGCAATCTTGATTTAAAGAATGCTGAAGAAAAACTAAAAAACTTAAAAGAAAAACTTACAAAATACAAAAATTTTGAATTGGAATTAAAAGCAAAACAAACATTGCATCAACAAACAATGCTTGAAAAAGAAAGAATTCGTGCCGAGAAAAAGGCAATCAAAGCTAATCAAAATTAATTATAAAAAATGACTATCTTCTATGATGAGAAGATAGTCTTTTATTTTTGGTTATGCTTTTTATGTAGCTTTAATACTTTATTAATTTCTTGGCCAACACCAGCATTGAATACAGTGTCAGTCACTTTATTAGCATGTTTTTGCACTTCTGGTTTGGCATTACCCATAGCAACACCCACCCCAACTCATTTTAAGGCATCAACATCATTTTCACCATCGCCAAAAAACATAATTTCTTCAGGTTTAATATTGAATTGTTTGGCAACAAATTCAATCCCTTTAGCTTTGTTAACCCCTTTCGGAACCACTTCAATATTTTGTCGAGCATTAGTTGTTTGTGAAAAAGAAAATGTTGGAAATCCTAGAGCAACCACATCTTTTCTAAAAGCAATCATCTTCGCTTTTTTACCAAAGACAATTAATTTTGAAACTGGTGATAAATGAAATGTTTTTTCATTATATGTATAACTTTTTCTTTTTGATGCAATCGCAAAAGGCACAAACATCGGATTAGAGGCGTTAGTTAAATAAGCGATATCAGGATTACAACTATATGCATAAATATGCACTTTATGTTGTCTTGCTAAAGCAAAAAGTTGATCAGCTTCTGCTTTTTCAAAATTACAATCATAAATAATTTCGAAAGTACCATTTTTATGAAACTTGTAAAGTTGACAACCATTATGACCAATGATTGGGACATCAAAATTTTCTAAAGCTAATTCTTTAGTAATTGGTTGAATATTTCTCACACTTCTCCCAGTGGCAATAGTAAATAACAAACCATTTGCTTGAGCATCAGCAATGGCCTTTTTATCAATATCATTAATTTTTCTTTTATTATATATTGTTCCATCAATATCAACTACGATCATTTTAATCATCTTAATTTCCTCTTTTTTTAGAAAAAGTTTGGTGTTCTTTTTCTAAAGCTTTATTTGCTGCTTTTTTAATTATCTCATCAAAATGATGTTCGTTTAAAACTTTTAAAGATTCAATAGTGATCCCACCAGGCACAGCTACTTGATTGACAAGTTCAATTGAAGACGCAGAATTTTGACTTAAGTTTTGTAAACTACCAATTCCTGATTGCACAGCGACTTGTTTAGCAAGCGTTTTATCCATGCCATGTTGCACTCCAATTTCTTCCATAACATTAATTATTTTGAAAAATCAAGCGGGACTCACTCCGCCAAGAATGGTAAAGATTTCAAATTGCTCTTCTGGGATTTCATAAACTTTACCAAAGTTTTTAATGAAGTTATTAATGGTATCTTTTTCTATCTTACTGAAATTATCAGTATAACAAACACCAGTGGCGCTCATTTGAATTTCAGCATTTAAATTAGGCATAATACGAACAATTTTTTGTTGGGAATTATCAAACATCTCCAGCATTTTTTCAATGGTTAAACCCGAAACAACACTTAAAATAATTTTGTGTGGAACAAGTTTTTTGATTTGTGCAATCATTGTTTCAACAATATTTGTGCGCACTGATAAAACAATTAAATCGACTTGATCGACAAAATTATTTAAATCTGTGATCACTTCAATTGCTAATTTGGCTGATAAAACTTTGCTTTTATCAGCATCATAGTGATAACCAATGATTTGTTCACAATTACTTATCCCCTTAATCATTGAACCACCCATATGTCCTAAACCAATAAAACCAATTTTCATCTTCTGTTCTCCCTCATAAAAAATAAAGCTTAAATAAACAAGGAAAAATAAATTTCAAATTTATTTTTCCTTGGTTGTTGCTTTACTTATTTTACCATTTCTTCAAGTTTTGCTAATGGCACAAAGCCTGTGTTTCTTCATTTTAAATTTTGTTTTTCAAAAAGTAAAAGAGTTGGAGTGGCCATAATTTCTTGTTTTGCTACTAATTCTGGGTTTTCATCCACATCAGCATCAATCACAATTAAATCTTTTTCTAATTTATCTGATAATTGATCCAAAACTGGTTTTAACATTTGACAAGTTCCACACCAAGTGGCTCTAAAAGCTGCTAAAACTTTTTCGTTTTTAGCAATGATTTCATCAAATTGATCTTTTGATGAAATTTTGATAATTTTTGACATATTGTCTCCTTGAAAATCTACTAATTATCGCATTAGTATCATTTTAATACATTACTTTAGTTATCTGATAAAGATATTTTAAGTTGTATGATGACTTTTTTACTTCTCATATAACTATTAATATTATATCAATCTCAAGGCTTGAAATGTTAAACCATGATTGAGAATATTACAAATTAATACTTATTTTATAAATGTTGAAACCATTTTTAGCATATGTTTTGTAAACCCTAGCTTTGCAGAATCAGAAAGTAATCCATAAGTTTTATGAGAAACCAGAAACATTATTAGATGAAAGACACAAACTTATACAAAATCCCCAATAAAAAACTAATCCCAAACTCTTTAGTTGATTGAGTTTGGGATTAGTTTTTTGTTTTATTTAAGTAATTCTTGTAATTGTGCCATTGGCATAAAACCAGTTTTTTGTGTTTTTAATTGTTGGTTTTCATAAATGTGAATTGCCGGAATTGACATGATTTTGTGTTCTAATGCTAAGTCTTTGTTGTCATCAACATCAACTTCAACAATCACAGCATCTGTAATTTTGCTTGCTAATTGTTCTAGAACTGGGTGTAACATTTTGCAAGGTCCACATCACACTGCTTTAAAATCAACTAACACTTTTTTGTTGTTAGCGATAATTTCATCAAATTGTTGTTTTGATGTAACTGTAATAATTTTTGACATTTTTAGTCCTCCTTTAGGATATTGTCTAAGATATAATGAGCAACCCCATTTTCTTGATTGTTAAATCGAGTTATATTGTGAGAAATTTGTTTTAATTCCGGAACGGCATTTTCCATTGCCACTGCTTCATCAACTGCCATAAACATTGAAAAGTCATTATAGCTATCACCAAAAGCGTAAGTTTTTGTGATTTTTGGATCAACTTGTAAATATTGATTAATCACTTTCACAGCATTTCCTTTGCTGACTTTTAAAGGTGCAATTTCAATCACACGATCAGTGTAAATAATAATTTCAACTTGACCATGATATGATTTTTTCACTTCTTCTACAAAAGCTTCTGATTCTGCTTCGGTCGTATTGCTATTTAAAACCATTGTAAAATGTGTGATTTCTTCTCTAATTTCTTCCACATTATGAGCAACAACATAATCGCTCCCTTGTACTTGTGCTCAATATAAAGAATTTTTTCCTTCATTAAACACATAAGTTGATGTGTCAGAATAGAAATGCAATTTGGCTTTGAACTTATTGAAGTGTTTTGTAAAAACATCTTCAATAATATTTCTTGGAACATATTCGTTCAAAATTCATTCTTGGGTTTTAAAGTTATAAATTTGTGAGCCATTATTTCCAACAACGATACCCCCAAATTTATCAATTCCCAGGCGACGGCCTTGTTGAAGTACATCGTTGGTTTGTCTCGCGGTCACAATGATAACCATCATTCCTTGGTCATACATTTTCTTCACAACTTGTTTAGTCAAACTAGAAAAGTAGTGATTGTCAGCTAACAAAGTTCCATCTAAGTCGGAAAAAACTAGTGCTTTTTTATTATATGACATTAATATTGCCTCCTCATATAACTAATACTATTATAACAATATCTGACTTTAATAATTTATACAATTTTAACAAAATAAGAGCAAAAAACCAACCTTGAGGTTGGTTTGATTTTTAATTGGTGCGGGATAAGGGAGTCGAACCCTTACGTCAAAGACGCTAGATCCTAAGTCTAGTGCGTCTGCCAGTTCCGCCAATCCCGCAGATGGTGACTCGTCGGAGATTCGAACTCCGGACCCACTGGTTAAAAGCCAGTTGCTCTACCTGCTGAGCTAACGAGTCAAATAAGAGACCTATTAAATAATAACATATTCTAAAAGCATAAAAAAGAAAAAAAGTGCGGTTTTTTTAATGGAACGGGTCTGAAACAATTTCTTGAAATTTATCTGAGTTTTTCAACCCCAATAAAGAACTTTTATGATATATTGAAAGTGTGGGTTATTATCATTTTTTCTCACAAAACTCTTAACAATATTAATGTTGTTGTTCCTCTTATAAGTTTACTAATGGAAAAACACTCATCAGAGTGTTTTTTTGATTGAAAAAATAATTTAATTTGTGTTATAAAACCCAAAAGTTTTATCTTTTGTATTTATCAAATAAATATTTGATTTCTGGTTTTAAACTATTAATTTGATCCATATCATAAATTGATTTAATGTTTCTAATCACTCCATGACTGCTCATGAATGCTGAAACATAATATTTACCATTGAGATAGTCAATCGCCTTTAAAGTTCCTCCAGCAGTAATTCCAGCTGCAAAAAACCTGGTTCTGGGGTCATTGATTAAGTCAATATCAGTTAAAATTTGACCAAATGATAACTTGGCTTGAGCTAATGCTTCACTTTCTTTTTGGACTCTGGTGGCAGTTTCTTTTTCGTTTGGTCAAACTTGGTTATAACTCACTAATTTAGCCACCATTTTACATCCTGATGAAATCGCTAGTGATGCCATCAAACCACCCTCAGGAGCTCCTCCAATCCCATAAACAAAATCAGCTTCTCCGTTCACCACATCAATTGCTGCTAGCACATCGCCATCTTTGATCAACCGCACAATCACACCAAGTTCATCAAATTGTTTGATAATGTCTGTGTGTCTTGGTTTATCTAAAACAATGGCTTTTAAATCTTTTTTTTGTGATTTAGCTTGCATTTTTTCCACACAAGCAATAATCCCTTGCTTTAAATCTGCACAATCTTTAAATTGACTAGAAACAAAGAGTTTTTCCATGTACATTTCTGGAAGTTTTAACATTGTATTTAAACGACTAATCGCAATTGTGGCAATTGAACCAGCAAAATTATAAGCTGCTGGATTAGTTCCTTCAACTGGATCAACGCACACATCAAACATATGTTTTTGATTGCTTTGGTCACCTAGAATTTGTCCTGAATACAACATTGGCGCCTCATCTAATTCCCCTTCACCATTAATCACTTTCACACTAAATCCTTCAGCTGATTTTAAAACAACTTCCATTGCTTCGACAGCTGCTCCATCTAAAGTGTTTTTGTCCTTTTTACCAATGTATTTATACGAAGCAATTGCTGCTACTTCTACTGTTCTTAATAAAATAATGTCTTTATTCATCGTTACCTGCTTTAGTTAAATTAAAGCATTTTTTCTCAACAATATAAAGTTTCTCCACCTGTTTTAAAAAACTTGAAGGCAAAAATATTTTTTAATTTTTTAAGTGTTTTAAAAACACAGAATTTTTTAAATGATAGTATCTATTTTGAGAAGACTAATAGAGAAAACGGAAAATGAAAAACAAAATCCCAAAAAGATTAAATAACTGACTTAAAGATTTAAGCCAAGCTCTTTTTTTACTGAAAAAAGAGCGCAAACAAATTGTTGCCACATACAAACAAACATTTCAAAAACAAATCTCTGAAGGACAAAATTGTGTGCAAATTTTAAATAGTTTAGAACCAATTAATTTGATTGCAGAAAAAAATTGTAAAGAATATGGTGTTGTTTATACTGACACTATTACTCGCCAAGCCAAAATTCTTGGTTGAATAACTTTAGTTTTTCAACCATTAATTATTTTGCTGATGACAAGTTTATTTATCTTTGCTATTTTGTGACCAATTGCAGTCATTTGATATTCCATTGTTTTATATAGTAGTTTTGATTTTTGAGAAGCCAGTTCAATTGCTTTTTTACTTATTGGTGTGTCACCACTTTTAATGATTAGTTTCTTTTTAATTGTTAAAATACTTTTTAATTGAAGTAAGCAAATGTTTATCAACATCAATTGAATGGAAAACAAAGCAAAAATCAAAGCCATCAAATGAAAATTATGAATTGGATTACTATTAATTGCCACCATCTTATTAGGTTTAGTTGGTGGGGGCGGAACGATTATTACTGGTAACAATAGCTTAATTCATTACGTAACTAACAAAACTTTAAAAAATGAACAAATTGTGACTGCCAACATTAGAGTGCCTGCCGTTGATTCCCTTGATATTACTAAAGTAACAATTGATGGGATTATTCAAAGAGCAAATCTTCTAAAAGCTAAAAGCTTAGTAATTTTTCAAAAAATTCTAGAAGAACAAACAAAACAAATGACTGCTGCTGTTATTGAAGAAATCGAAAAACTCCAAAAGCAATTGCAAGATGTTCGAGCAGAGATTCAAACACATCAAAATTCTGCTCAAGTTTTAACGCAAAATCCAAGAGACTCTTCGGGTATAACAGATCAAATTATTCGAGATAATCGCACAACTTTGGAAAACTCTATTGAAATTGAGGATTACAAAGTTGATAATGATTTGAATAGCATGTTTTATCAAACACATTTCCAAACAATGCCGACAACTGATCGCACGAAGGTCGGAACTTTAATTCGTAAACATAACTTTAAATGAGATATGCAAAATAAATACACTTTCCTTTTAGAACAAAAAGAAAATAAAAAATACAGTTTATTGATTAAAGTTTCACCAAATAATTGAACTCAAAAAACTGTTGCTGTGGGTGGAGAATTATTTATTTTATACATCTAAAAATAAAACCAACTTTTAAGCCAATCTAAAAGGGTTGGTTTTTGTAAAATTTATCTTCCAAAAATGCAAAAACTATTGGTTTTGCATTGAAAAAGATATTTTTTTCACATTTTTAACTTTTTTTGTTTTAAAAATTTTTTTAGTGATAGTATTTATTGCGGGAACAATTAAAAAGAAAAAAATGAAGAGAAAATTATTAAAAAAAATAAGTAGTTGACTTAAAGATTTAAGTCAGATGTTTTTCCTTATAGAACAACAAAACAAGCATTTTTGTTGAAATTTCAATTTCAACATTATTGATCAAGAACACTATAATACCTTTTGGTTAAAACACACGGAATGTTTATATGCAGCCACTTAATCAGCAACCAAAGCAAAACCATTTTAAAAAAATCATCACCCAAGTTTTGATGATGCTTTTAACAATCATTTTATTGGCAATCGTCATTTTTGGAATTATTGCCGTGGTTTGAGTAAGTATAATTTTATATAACAATTTTGATTTTTGAGAGGCTAGTTCAATTGTTTTTATCATTCTTGGTCTAACACCGTGCTTCATAATTGTTATGTTATGAAGCACTAAAATGTCACTAGTTATCAATAAAAGTTGATTGAGCAAAATTCATTGCACCAAATTAATTAAAACCATAAAATCAACCAAATGAAAATGAGCAATTTGATTAACACTAGTTGTTTCCTTGCTTTTTGCCTTGATTGGTGGGGTTGGTACAGTCGTGTTTGGCAATCATAATTTAATTCATCATATTGCAGTTCAAAACTTAAAAAACGAAGAATTACTGACTGCAGATTTAAAAAGCAAGGCTTTGGACACAATCGATATTAATGAAATAAGTATTGACGAGATAAATAAACAAAAATCATTACTCAATTTAGAAGAAGTGAAAAATTATGAACAAATTCTAGAACAACAAAAAAACTTTCTGATGAATGGAACTAAAAAATTTATGTTCCAAAGAACATTCGGGCTAACTGACCAAAAAAATATACCTTTTGATGAAATTTTAAAAGCTAATCGACAAGCATTAGAACAACAAATTGAAATTGAAAATTATGCAATTGAAAATGAACTTGATCATCAGTTCTATCAAACTAATTTGATCAAGTTGCCAGCCATAGATAAATACCAAGCAGGAACTTTAATTAGAAAGCATAATTTTAAAACAAATCTGCAAAGTAATTATGATTTAGTTTTAACTCAACAAGAGAACAAAAAATATTTACTTTCAATTAAAATATGGGCTCATGATTGAACACAAAAATTAGTTGCATTCGGAAGGGAAACATATATTTTATATATTTAAAAGCTTAAAAAAACCTACTTTCTTGTTAATTTTTTGGAAGCTTTTTTAACAACAAAAAAAACAACATTTGAAATGTTGTTTTTAGTTTTTTAATGGTGCTGACTATAGGAGTCGAACCTACGACCTACTGATTACAAGTCAGTTGCTCTACCAACTGAGCTAAGTCAGCATAATAATAAAAAAAATGGTGGAGTATGACGGGCTCGAACCGCCGACAACCTGCTTGTAAGGCAGGGGCTCTCCCAACTGAGCTAATACTCCGAAAATGGTAGCCTGTACGGGGCTCGAACCCGTGTATCCACGGATGAAAACCGTGTGTGTTAACCACTTCACCAACAGGCCATAAAAATGGCGGCTTTTACAGGACTTGAACCTGTGACAAACCGGTTAACAGCCGGTTGCTCTACCAACTGAGCTAAAAAGCCATTTTTACGCTTTTATCTTTTAAGACTTTAAGATAATAACACAAGATTAGGTTCTTGTAAATTGTTTATTTTCATTTTTTTCAGCTTAACAAACAAGAACTAATTTAACTTAACATTGTTTAGAAACTATTTTAAAATATTTTATTTATTTTACGTGTTTCAAGTAAAGTTTATGAGTGTTTTCCAACAATGTCACAATAGTCATTGGCCCAACACCCCCAGGAACTGGGGTAATAAAACTAGTTTTTTGCGCCACATGTTCAAAATCAACATCACCAACTAATTTTTGAGTTTTTTGGTCACGAATAATACCAACATCCACAACAACAGCACCTACTTTAACCATTTTTTCTTTGACAATAAATTTGCTGCCAGTAGCTGAAATAATTAAATCAGCATTAATTGTATGATCAAGAATCTTTTTAGTATTAATATTACACATCGTAACAGTTGCCCCCAAATTAGAAAGCATCACACACAATGGTTTACCAACAATGTTTGAAGTTCCAATGACAGTTGCATTCATCCCTTGCACATCAATCTGGTATTCACTTAATAAATTAATAACCCCAAGTGGTGTTGATGGAAAAATTGAATCATAACCTTGTAACATTTTACCTTGGTTTTGGTAGTTAAAACCATCAGCATCTTTTAATGGGTCAATTGCTTGTAAATAATCTTCTTCATTAAATTTTTTGGGAATTGGTAATTGCAAAAGAATGCCATCAACAGTTGGGTCATTGTTAAGTTTTTCAATTTCAGTATAAATGGTTGTTGTACTAACTTTTGCATCAAAAGTTAGCAATTCAGCTTCAATTCCCACCTCTTGGGCAGCGACTAATTTGTGTTTCACATAAATCAAACTTGGTTCGTCACCACCAATTAAAAGAATCACCAATTTGGGAGCTCTTTGGTATGTCTTAAAATCTTCACTAATTTGTGTTTTTAAGATTGCGCGACGCTTAGCAGCGATTTTTTTCCCATCTAAAATTTGCATAACTCTCACCTAACCAATCACAACTTCTTCATCAAGATAACCATAGTTTTTCTTTTGCGAAGGTTTCACAAAAACAAGCAATGTATTTGAAATCCCTAATTGTCCTAAAAACATGACCACAATCACTACGATTTTAGACAATGTTCCTAATCCATACAACATTTGTTCTGTGTTAAATGGATTCATTCCCACGGTTCCGAAAGCGGATGTAATCAAGGTGAGAATTTCAATAATTGTGGCGTTACCAACGCTTTCAGGTCCATAATCACTCACCGCTTTTAATGATTGTCATGAATCAATGAAAATCATAATCACAGCCAACAACACGATGAAAAGGGACAAGAATAAAACAGCAAATGCTCTTTTGACAGTATCTTCAGGGATGGTTTTTTTGAAAGCGGTGGTTTTATTATTATTTCGTACAACAGCTCAAGTCGCTAGTAATAAAATTGCAAAAGTTGTGGTTCGAATTCCCCCAGCAGTTGATGATGGAGCTGAACCAATAAACATTAAGATTGATAAAATGGTTTTTGAACCAGCATTGAAATCATTGATTGGAATAGTTGAAAACCCAGCATTACGAGATGATGTGGTATTAAAAATGATATCCATCATTGATTCTCATCAAGGTTTAAAAACAGTTGGATCAACAACATTATCTTTTGCGGGGTGGAAAATAAATGAAGTTTCTTGGTTAGCAAATTCACTAGCAAAAATCATTAATGGTCCTGCGACAAATAAAAACGAATAAATACAAAAGTTTAATTTAGTAAAGAGACTAAATGGAACTTTGCGCCCTTGTTTTCTTGCTTTGATTTTTTTACGAATATCGTGAAATGTTGGGTAACCTAGCCCCCCAATTACTCATTCAAGCAAGAAAACAATTTGAATTAAATATGAATGGTGTCCAGCAACATTATAAGGTTGGAGTGAAGCATTTGAAATAATATCAAAACCAGCATTATTAACAGCTGATGTTGAATGATAAATTGCAAATCACAATGATTTAGAAAAATTATGATATGGTGAAACTACTCCATTAATGTTGGCTGGTTCTTCAAAGAAAAAAGCAAAGAACAAAATAAAAGCAGCAGTTAATTGCACAATAGTTAACCAAATAAACCCATCACGAATAATTTCAATGGTTGAAGAAGTTGTTGATGAACCACGTTCAGTTTTAGCAATGATTGTGTCATTTAAAGAAATTTTACGTTGAATCGCTAAGAACAAGACAATCTTAAAAGTTAAAATTCCGATTCCGCCAGCCTCAATTAAAATGATAGTGATTAATTGTCCTCAAAATGAGTAATCAGCTGAGACATTTAAAATATTAATACCAGTATCTGAAAAGGCAGATGAAGCTGTGAAAACTCCTAAAAGAAAATTTCAATTATATCTTGATCCGGTGTTAGAAAGCACACCAGGAATACTTAATAAAAATCCACCCAGCATCACAACCAAAAAATAAATTAAAAAAATACGTCCAGAAATTTTTGATAATGGTCATGCTTTTTTTAATTTTCTAAAAAGTAGTTCGTTGCGGCTCTTTCTTTCATCGTGAAGAATTTCTTTTTCGGCTTCATTAATTTTATAAAGTTTATGCTGTTCTTCATCAATTTGGATGTTTTTGCTTTTCTTGCTTTTTTTGGAAGGTTTAGAAGTTTTCACTAATTGCCTCCTTTCTAAAATATGGAATCTAGTTAATTATATAATAGATAATTATACAATATTTAGAGATTTGGTATAATTATATTCGGAAATAAACGGAGGTTTATATGATTAAGAAAAAAAGTTTTGCCATTATTGGTGCTTCTAATTTTGGAATTTCAGTCTTAACAACTTTAACTAATAAAAAACAACAAGTGACCATTTTTGATAATGACCCTGAGAAATTGGAAAAAGCCATTTTTGGTTTTGATGATGTTGACACAATCATTTTGGACTCAACAAATAAAAATAGTTTAGCCAAACAAGGAATCTCACAATTTGATGGGGTGGTGGTTGCCACTGGTTCAAATATTGAATCATCATTAATGACTGTTTTAAACTTAGTTGATTTAAAAGTTAAAAAAATCTTTGTTAAAGCTCGTGATGAAAAACATAAACGTATTTTAATGGCCTTAGGTTTAAATGAAAACCAAATTATTACTCCAGATATTATTGCTGGAAAAATTGTTGCGACTCGTGCGACATTTGATATTGATGCTGATATTGAAGTGCAATCAATTGATGATGAATATATTTCAACAAGTTTATTCATTAAATCTTATGAAATCATTGGTAAAACATTACAAGAAGCTGGCTTGTCAGCTTCTAAAGATTTCATCATTATTCAAATTAAACGTAAGGGGAAAATTTTAATTCCTGATGATTACACAGTTTTAAAACTAGATGATATTGTAGTTATTCTTTCTAAACCGGGAGTAATTAATGAATTAGCCCTAAAAATTCAAGGTGAAATGCAAGAACCAACTCTTTCTGGAAGAACAACTTCAATTGCTCTTGGTGAAGGTTACCAAACAGTCATTCTTGAAGATACAAGAAAAAAATAATCCTAATGGATTTTTTTTATGATGCTCATTTTGTATATGTGAAATCAATATTTACAAAATCTACTAGAAAAATATCTCCTAATCCAACGCTAGTTCCAGTTGTGTTAGCATCCACTTCTCAAAAGATTCCTCATGTTGGTGGACTAGTTGGCCCAGTTTTGCTTGAAAGCCCATTAATTGTAGACACATGCCAAAATTATCAAAACCCACTTTTAATGTTTCTTTATTTGCTTTAAAGTAATCTAAAACTGTTTCACCAAATCATTTAGAGTCTAACAATTTGTTAAAATTTAGATAACCATCCTCTCCCTCTTTAATTGGAGTTGCAAAACTAGTTGGTTGATTGTTTACATCTACCTTTTTAAATGTTCTTAAGACTAATTTGGTTTGACGATCTTTTAGTTGTGATTTTAAATTATGATATTTTATAAACGCAAATGCTGATAAAGCAAAGGCGATAACAAGCATAACGGCCATAATAATAATGGCAATTTTAAATTTTTTATTAGCTGGTTGTTGTGGTGTATCACTTGTTGGTGATGATGTTTGAGTTGATTTAGCTATCATTTTTTATAGTTCCTTTTTATTTATTGTTTAGCTTTGGTTTTAAGAAGGGGTGTATCTTTCATATGTGAAATCAATCAAAATAAAATCTACAAGAAAGGTGTCATTCAAAGATTTCATACCAGCCACATTGCTTTCATACATTCAATAGTCTTTGTTTTTACTATCTGTTTCAAGACCATTAATCCCATCTAGAAATAACCCAATAACAGGGTATCTAAGGTTCATTTTGATTTTTTCATCGGTTCTGTTTTCTCATAAATAATCTGCAGCAGTTTCACCAAATCACTTAGAATCTAATGTTTCACTAAATTCTAAATATCCTGGTTCATTTTCTAAAATACGAACTTTATAATTTGTTGGGTTGCCTTGTTTGTTAAATTTTTTATGACTTCTCATCACTAATTTAATTGGGCTTCTGTCTTTTATTTGCGATTTAAATTTCTGAAATTGAATAAAACCAAAGGCTGTAAAAGCAAATCCAATCACAAGAATGATAGCCATAATAATGACAGCAATTTTAAGTCCTTTGTTCGATGGCGGGTTTGTCATTTTCGATATCTCATTTCTTTTCTATTTTTCATGGTTTATTAAAAATTCTTGGCATATAAATATTCATCACCTTCATCACTGGAACTGTGAGAGCAACACCAACCAACATGTTTGCAACCCCATGAACAAGATCAAAAGTAAATCCAGCAACTCAATAAGCCATTGCTCCATTAAAGCCATAAAAAAACATTCTCACTCCTGTATTTAATGTTCCAAAAAGGAAACCAAATAATGTCATAATAATCACCGCAATTCATCAGTGTTTTAAAATGCTTTTTTTAAAAAGAGAACAAATAGTGACTAGTAATGGTCAAACTAACATATAAAAGACTCATCAATCACCAAATCCATAAGTGACTAGTTCTAACAAATTAAAACTCATTACAGAAAGAATAACGGCTCAGTAAGGCATATAAACTGCCCCCATCGTCATTAGTAAAGTAACAACTTCGACATTAGGAATAAAGGATAAAGCCAATTTCAATCCATAAATTAAGGCAATATAGACACCAATAAAAGCAATTCTGATTGTTGTTAATTTATAATTCATAAGCTCCTTTGATCCTTTCTTGCTCCACATAAAAAATAAAAATGAATCAAAACCATTGTTATAAAATTTATCACTTTAAATTTCTTAAATAAAAACACGATTTGAATAAATCGTGGTCGTTTTTTGGTAAAAGTTTATTTAACCAACTTTTCCTGACCAGGGAAAAGAATAATTGAGAAAAGTAGTAGGTATCCTGACTCAGATTCACTTCGATTATCACCTTCTCAGTTGCCCAATGGTTTTGATAATCAATCCTCTTTACAGTTGCTGGCACAGTTTTGGCTTTAAACCAAATTCCCTTAACACTAGTTTTCTGTTTTTATTACTGCTTAATTTTCTCACATTTTAAGTCAAAATAAAACCTAAGTTTCTGAAACGCTTTTACTATATTATGAAAACATTTGCATCACAGATGTTATGTTATATTTATTTTTCAGTAATGACAGTGTTTCTTGATAAACTTTTTTTCTGTAATCTTTTCAGGCTAAAGGTTCTGTTTTAAATAATGCAAAATCTTGTTTTTGTTGTTTAACAAATAAAATGTTTTTAATATTAGAAAAATAACCTTCGTCATTATTAGCACCAGAAAAATTAAGTGGAAATAAATTATTTTGAAGACATAAAATATCAACTAAAATTCTGCCCGTTCTCCCATTCCCTTCAGCAAATGGATGTAACAATTCAAAATTTAAATGAAATAAATTAATGGCTTGATATTTTTCTTCATCCCTTTTAGCATCCTGTAAATCTTTATTTAAATTTTGAAAAATTTCATCAACTTGATGTTCAAGATTTTGATAACCATAAAATTTGATTAATTCCCCATCAATCTCTTTTCATAAATCACTTTTTCTTAATTCACCTAAAACATTGTGTGTTTTAAAAGTTTGATCTTGCTTGTCTAAATATTGGGCAAATGCTTTAGTGAAATATTGGTTAAAAGGATAAATTGTTAAGTTGTTTAATAGTTTTTTGTTGATTTGAATACTAAAATCTTTGGTCACTTGAATTTGATCAAAATCAAAATTAACAAAATCTTGAGTAATAATTGTTTTGTAATTTTGAATTTCTATTTTATTAAAAAAACGGTAAAGTTCATCAATATTTAATGTTTCCAGGATAGTTCGGTCCAAAACATCGGGGATGGGTGATGAATAATAATAATTTTTATATGCTTTTAAAGTTAGGTTTTCATTTTCAATTTTATTTGTGTTATAGCCGATTTCTTTTTCAAAAAACCTTACTAATTGATGACTAATTTGTTTCAAAATGAACCTCTTTTTTCTAATTTTTTTATAGTTTAATTATACCATTTTCACAACACCAAAACCTTGATTATTTATTAAGCGAAAGCCCCAATTTTGTTTAATAAAAATGAAAAAATAAAGTACAAAAAATCTGAGCAATAACTCAGATTTTTTGTAATTAAATTGTTAGTTACCTAAATGTTTTAAGAGAATTTCGTTAGCAATATCTGGATTAACATTACCTTGAGTTTCTTTCATCAGTAATCCCATAATGGTTTTAATCACACGTTCTGGACGCTCATCAAATTGTTTTAATAATTCTTGATTTGATTCTAATAATGGTTTTAATAATCTTTCGATTTCCACTGAATCACTAATTAATTTTAAGTTGTTTTCTTCAATAATTTGATCAACAGTTTTTGTATCATCATTCATAATGATTGGTAAAATGGTTTTAACATGTTTAGAAGAGATGATGCCATTGTTTAAATGATTGACTAAATCAGCTAAGTTTTGTGGTGTTAATTTAATTTGGTCAATGGTCAAATTATCTTTGTTTAATTCAGAAAAAACATCACCAATTAAAAACTTAATCACTTTATTGGCATCACTGGTTAAGGCTAAAGTGGCTTCAAAAAAGTTGGTTAATTCTAAACTTGATAAAATGATATTGACATCATGAAGATCTAAACCCAATTGTTCAACCATGCGTTGTCTTTTCACATTTGGTAATTCTGGGGAATTAGCAATAATTTGGTCAATTCAATTTTGGTCTAATTGAATTGGTGCAATATTTGGTTCGGTGAAATATTTATAATCAATAGCCCCAACTTTTGAACGCATTGCAACTGTTTGTTGACTAGCTTCATCAAATCGGCGAGTTTCTTGCACCACAGTTTCACTTTTTAGCAAAATTGCTTGTTGGCGCTCAATTTCAAATTCAATCGCTTTCTTAATGTTTGCCAATGAGTTTAAATTTTTAATTTCGACTTTATTAGAAAATGCATAAGCACCATACGGACGCAGGGAAATGTTCACATCACAACGTAATGATCCTTCATTCATTTTGACATCACTCACACCTAAAAATAATAAAATTTCTCTTAAATTATTGACATAAGCGATTGCCTCATCAGCACTTCTTAAGACTGGTTTAGTCACTACTTCAACCAAACCAATGCCACTACGGTTGTAATCAATAAATGTTAAATCATCTTTATGAATTTGCTTGGCAGTGTCTTCTTCAATATGTAATCTTTCGATTTCAATATTTTTCTTAACACCATCAACTTCAATTTCTAAACTTCCCTCAGTTCCAATTGGGTCGTATTGTTGGGTGATTTGAAATCCTTTTACTAAATCTGGATAGAAATAGTTTTTACGGTCAAATTTTAATAACGGATTTAGTTTCATCTTTAAAGCATGCACAGCTAAGATGGCTAATTCAATCCCTCTTTTATTCACTGTTGGCATTGCCCCGGGATAACCTAAATCAACTTCATTAGTCATGGTGTTTGGGATTGCCCCAAACCCAACTTCAGCTGAAGAAAACATCTTGGTTTTAGTTTTTAGTTCTACGTGATTTTCGATTCCAATAATCACTTCAAAATTATTAATCATTATTCATCACCTGCAATTCTTTTTTTCACACGAAGAATATCTTCTAAAAGTTTAGCAGCTTGTAAGACTTTTTTATCTTCATAAACCGCTGCATTTAAGTTGATTCCAATTGGCATCCCGTTTTCTTTGGTAAACGGGATCGTAATTGAAGGAATTCCAGCAAAATTTCCCATCACTAAAACATCATGTAAGAAATCAGTTTCAGATTGTTCATCAGCTTCTAAAGCCGATTCAATTAATGGTGCTGGTTCAAATGATGGCGGCAGAATTAAAATATCATCATTTTTTAAAATTTCATTTAAAGCATTGGCAATCAAGCGACGCACACGCTTAGCTTTTAAAAAGTATAAATCTTGGTTTTGTTGTTTTAAATTTAATGAACCAATGACAAAACGGCGTTTGACAATTTCACCAAGATATTTCGATCTTGATTTAATCATAATCTCAGTATAATTTTTACCATCTTCACGCATCCCAAATCCCATTCCTGAAAGATTTGCATGTGATGAAATTGCTTCTGGATAAGAAATCATCATGTAAACTGGACCAATCGTATTTAGTAAAGCAAGATCAAAATTGACACCATTCACTTCATAACCGCGAGCAATTAATTTAGCATATAAAGCCTCATATTCTAATCTTAATTTTTCTGGTAAATGTTCATGAACTTCTCTGATGTAAGCAAATTTAGTTTTGGGATTTAAATCATGAATATCTTTATAAAAGTTTTCATCTTTAGTTTGAAAAGAAGTGAAATCCTTATCATCTTTTTTAAATGTCGCATCAGCTAAAATCGCGGCATCTTCCACATTACGAGTAAAAAACCCAGCGTGGTCTAAACTTGGAGCATAAGGAATTACCCCATAACGAGATAGCGCTCCATATGTTGGTTTAAATCCAACCACACCATTAAAACTGGCTGGCTTACGAATTGAATCACCAGTATCACTTCCTAAAGCAAATGGAACTAAACCTTTAGCCACCCCGTAAACAGAACCAGATGAAGAACCACCAACTTGATGATTTTTATTATAAGGGTTGGCAATTTCACCATATGCACAATGCAGACCAGTTCCGCCCATTCCTAATTCGTCTAAAGCAACTTTACCAGCCATAATTGATTGGTTTTGATTCAACAATTCAACAATTGTTGAATCATAATTAGGAATAAAATTAGCCAAAATTTTTGAACCAGCAGTTGTTCTAATTCCTTTGGTTGAAAAATTATCTTTTGCAAAATAAGGAATTCCACATAATCAATTTTTAGGATCAAAATGTTCATCAACATAACGTGCTTGTTCCAACATTTGTTCTGTTGGCAAAGTAATCATAAAATTCGGTTGATCATCTTTTTGAATTTGTTCAATCACACTTCGGGTTAATTCTACAGCTGTGATTTTTTTAGTTTTGAGTAATCGGTGTAACTCTCTAATATTTAATTTACGATAATCCATTATTTAACCACCTTTTCAATCACAACGAAATCTCCACTCACTTGTGGGGCATTATCTAACACAAATTTTTGGTCAATATTTCTTGCTGGTTCATCTTCACGTAAAAATGTGTGTGGTTGTTCTAAGGGATAATGCATGGCGCTCACACCAATCGTTTGAATGTCAAAAACTTTAGAAAATTTTTGTTTCATTAAATCATTTGTTGATGCAATATCTTCAATTTCTTCTTCATTCAATTCCAGCATAATATCATCTGCTAATTCGATGATGTTTTCTTCGGTTAATTCATATTTATGTTTCATTTTGTTCTTCATCCTTTCCTATCATTTGATTAAATTCGGTTTCATCAATAATTTTCACATTGAGGGCTTGGGCTTTTTCTTGTTTGGAACCAGCATTTTCACCAACTAAAACATAATCTGTTTTAGTTGAAACACTACTGCTAATTTTCCCTCCATACTGTTCAATCAATTTTTTAAACTCATCTCTTGATTGAGATAAAGTACCAGTAATGACAAATGTTTTATTTGCCATTAAGGGATTGAATTCAGTTTTGTTGCCTTGATAAGTGAAGTTGACACCATCTGCCTTTAACTCTTCAATGAGATTAATATTTTCTTTGATTTCAAATCAAGAAACTAGTGATTTTGCTAAAACTTCTCCGATGGAATCAATTTGTGACAAGGTCTCAAAGTCCGCTTGACTTAATTGGTCAATATTGTGAAAGGTGGCAGCTAAAACTTTAGCAATCTTCGCCCCAATATGCCTAATTCCTAAACCAAACAAAACTTTTTCCAATGATTTGTTTTTTGATGCTTCAATTGATTGGATTAAATTGGCATAACTTTTTTCACCCATTTTTTCAAAATTGATAATGGCATATTTATGCTTTTCAATTTTGTAAATATCATCAATCGAACGAATAATTTTTTCATCAAAAAGTTTTTTTAGAGTTGAACCACCCATCCCAACAATGTCCATTGCCCCGCGAGATGCAAAATGTTCAAGTGATCTCAAAATCTGCGCGGGGCAAGAAAAGTTCACACAAAATTGGTCAACTTCATTCGCAATTTTTTCTAACTTAGTTCCACAAGCTGGACAAAATTCAGTTTTTTTTCATTTTGGTAGTTGTTGAAAAGTTTCATTTTCAACAACTCCAATAATTCCCGGAATAATATCACCAGCTTTTTTAATTTTAACTAGTGAACCAATGCGTAAATCTTTTGCCTCAATTCATTGGGCATTGTTCAGAGTGGCCGCCATCACTTTTGTTCCAGCTAGTTGCACTGGAGCAACTTTGGCATTGTAAGTAATTTTCCCAGTCCTTCCAACTGTCGGAAAAATATCTAATAGTTTAGTCTCTTTCACTTCAGCTGGAAATTTATAAGCAATTGCCCACTTCGGTGTTTTGACTGTATAACCTATTTTATCATACAAACTAAAATCATTAAATTTTATAACAATTCCATCAATTTCATAATCTAAAGCATTTCTCTTATGAGTATACTCTTCAATATATGCTTTTAATTCAGCTAAATTGTGGCAAAGACGACCTTCTTGATTAATTTTCAAGCCTTGTGCGGAAATTTCTTTTAAAGCATCGCTTTGGGTTAAAATTTTGCTTTGGTCATCTCATGAAAAATAATAATATAAAAAAGCATCAAGATTACGACTAGCGACCACACTTGAATCAAGTTGACGCAAAGTTCCTGCCGCAGCATTTCTTGGGTTGGCAAAAAGTGGTTCTTGGTTAATCAGTTTTTGTTCATTAATTTTTTCAAACTCTTTTTTAGCTAAAAAAATTTCGCCACGAATTTCAATGTGGCTTTGGTCAGGGATAAGATGGGGAATAGATTTAATAGTTTTAACATTATTAATCACATTTTCACCAACAACTCCATCCCCACGTGTGGTGGCTGTTATTAAGTGACCATTTTCATAATTTAAAGAAATTGATAGACCATCAATTTTTAGCTCAGCATAATACACGTTGTCTAAAGTGCCCGTCACTTTAGCAATTTGTTTATTAAAATTTTCGACTTCTGCTCAACTAAAAACATCAGCCAGTGATAACATTGGAATTTTATGAGTATTTTTAGCAAATTTTTCACTGACCACATGACCAACTTTTTGCGTTGGTGAATCTTGGGTAATTAATTCTGGATGTTGAGCTTCGAGTGCTTTTAGCTGTTGCATCGCTAAATCATATTCAGCATCATCAACACTAGGTGCATCTATAACATAATATTCTTCTGATCATTTGTTAATTTTTTTCTTCAATTGTTCTAATTGTTTTTTAACTAATTCCATGAAGGTCTCGCTTTCTATTATTAGATTATATCAAGTCTTGTTTTTTTTCTTGAATTGCTAGACAAAAAGAGCTATTTAGCTCTACTTTTAATCTTATAAATCTTTGGTTTATCAAATGAAGTGTATTCCTCAAAAAATTGGTCATTTTTCTTGACATTTTTCTTTTTGGTTTTATGAATTTCTAATTCTGGATTCACTAATTCACTTTGTTCTTTTAATAAATCAAGATTGTGAATTTCCACTTCTAAATATCTTTTTAATTTTGAGCGGTCTTTCGCACTTTGACGAATTTGTTTTAAGATTGGTAAACTCATTAACATCGATAATCCGACTTGTGGTCGTAAAATAATCGGCAAAATTAAAGTTGAAATAAAACCAATAATTCCCACAACTAAGAAGATTCCTAAAATAATAGAAATAGTCACAACATTTACAAAAGCCCCTGACTCATTAAATAAAACTAATGGAAACTGTTTTGAAACCACAAAGATGTTAACAAGAATTGAAGCGATCACTGGGAAAATTAATGATAAAAAGTTAGAAAAAACGTATTTAATTGTTGAATTATAAGTAACAAAACGCCATGTATATTGTAATAAATAAATATAGTTAATGGTCATAAAAGTTAATTTTACAATGTAAAATGCTTTTAAAGTATTCACAATATAATGCACATCTTCCGCTTTGGTTAAAGTCATAACTAAAAATGTAATGAGTAATTCTGTTGCTATAAACGAGATTGCAATAATATTGATTGACTTACCTACTTCCCCGAATTTACCTTTGGCTTGAATCAAAGAAGTTTGTCCTTGAAATAAAAGAATAAAGGAAATTGTGGCAGCATAAATTCCAGAGAAAACTGGACTAGTGAAAATAAATTCAACAGCTTTTTTTTCAGCAATCATCGGAGTTGAAAATTGTGTTGCAATAAAATCACCAGCCACAATTTGACCATACAACCCAGTAACAATATAAGGAGCTCCCATACTCATAAAAATAAAAGCAAAGGCAGCAATCACAAAAGTATACAATTCATATTTAGAATATGCTTCTCATTCTAACCTTCCATTTTTTGATAAAACAGAAACATAGTACTCACGAAAGGACACAATCAAACTAGTTAATGTGGCTCTTAGATTCACTCCAATTAATAAATAAAGTGATAGAGATGAAGTGATTTTAAATCCCGATGTTCCTAAAACAACAAATAATAGAATCATATCAGCATTCGCTAAAACATCTTGACCAAGATTTGATCAAAACATTTTATTTGTGGAATTAATTAATGCATAGTTATTAAAATCGGGATAATACTTAATTCAAGTGTAATATCTTTTGACATAAAATTTCATCATGAATCCACGAATCGGACCATACATCAATAAAACTAAAAATGGAATAATCGGATGAATAAATTCGTGACTATCAATCGCACGATTTAAAATTAAAAATAGAGCACCATACACAACAATGTCAGCAAAAAGAATAATGATTTTTTTCATCCCCGCTTTTTGATCGGCCATGATAATGTTTTCATAAATTCCAAAACAACTACCAGTTACAATTTGTTTAAATCCTAAAATTCAAATAATTCCCAACATTTCTCAAATTTGAATTTTAACAATTCCCCCCGGAACTTGTGGAGCAGTTGCAATAATTTCTGGAATACCAACCGGTGTTCCATTTAAAATACTCGGCACAACTGCCATTTCTAATGGGTATAAAAGTGAAATTAAGGCAATCACTAAAACTCCCGTCATAATTGATTTACGATATTTGGTTTTAGCAGTCGAAATAATCTCATTGGCTGAAATTCAATCAGAATTAGCCATTGGTCGCATTAATAAAATGACAGTCGAAATTCCCAAAGCACCTTCAGCAGTTGCAGCCGCTAGTGATAAAGAAGTTGAAATCCGAATAAACCCATTGACAGATGAACCATATGCTTTCAAAATTCAATAAATCATTAAAAATTGGATGATTGCACCAACGATTGAAATCATTGCGCCCATCATCGCACTCATTACACTTTGAAATCCGCCATGTTTATTTTTCATGTTAACCTCCTTACTTTTCTTTTATTTTATTATATTTTTAATTCAACCACCTTGTGGTTTAAATATGCTAATTGACCTGGAAGCTGACCAAAAACAATTTTATAAGCTGTGAGAAAAATCATTTTATCATGATTGATTTTGTGACCACCATATCTAAAATCATTAATGATTGGTAATTGGAAATACTCTAAAGTAGCTCTGATTTGGTGTTTTCTCCCAGTGATTAAATGTGCTTCAATCAAAAGAATATCACCTTCTTCTTTAATTAATTTAAAAACAGTTTCTGCTGATTTAAAAAAATCTCTTTTACGTTCACTATAAAGTGATTTTTGGATTTCTGGATCATAATCAATTCAACCTTTAGCAGTAAAATCACCAGTTCAATGTCGTTTATAAACTTGGGCCAAATAATATTTATCAATCAAATCATGATTCTTGAATGCTTCTAACAAAATATCAAGTGATATTTTGTTTTTAGCATAAATCACTAATCCTGCTGTTAATTTATCAAGTCGATGAACATGTGAAACCACAAAAGAATTTTCTTCTTGTGGATTATATTCACCTTTGTTAAAACAATATGTTTTAACAATATCATCTAATGATTCATTGATTGGTGAATGCATTTCTACATTGGCTGGTTTATCAACAACCAAAAGATTATCATCTTCATAAACCACTTTTAAATTCAAATCTTGCACAATTTTAAAATTATCTCTTAACACTGGTTTACTAGAATCATAAACTTCCACTTGATCAGCTAATTTTAAAATTGTGGTTTTATCCTTGATTCTTTGTCCATTAATTTTGACATCACCTTTACGTAATCATTTATGAATCACTGAAAGTGGAGTTAGTGAATAAACTTTTTTTAAGAATTTTAAAATGGTTTGGTTTTCATCATTTTTTTTAATTTCAAATTTTCTCATTTTATTTCCTTATGATATAAACAATAACATGTAAGCGATTGCATTATTACTAGCGTGCACTATTCAAGTGTAAGTCACATTACCTCTTGTTAAATTAAAAGTTGTGGCAAAAAAACAACCTGCTAAAATGTATCCTAAAATATGTTCAACATCTCCAGAAGACACATGGATCATTCCAAAAAATAAAGCACTCGTGATTCAAGCAACTGTGCGATTACCACAACCAACACTTCAAGCATGTCTCGAAGCTAATTCTTCCAGTAAGGGAGCCATTAAAATCGTTAAAACAAATAAAGAGATACAATAAATCACTCTAATCGCAACATCATCATGATGAATTAATTTTACTAATTCATCCTGATTGGCCGAAGTTCCTCCTAGTGGTGTGCCTTGGACAAGATAATTATATAAAAAACTCCCAATCCCAATCAAAAGCCCAGTGACAATGATGGTGATAATTAAAAGTTTTAATCAATCCTTTTTAAATGTACTGATGATTTTTTCCTTTAAATCAATTGTTCATTTAAAAGCAAAAATAATTACTATTAATTCAGCAATAATTTGTAATCATAAAAAAATGATTTGATTTCAGTCTTGATTAACATTCAATAAATTAGTGAAATTACCAAAAACCAAACCTAACAATGGAACAAATAATTGAAACCCATAAAAAATGAATAAACCAGATTTAATAAAAAGTTTACGGTCTTTGGTTAATAAAATAATAAAACCAATCAGTGCTGAAACCAAAAGCACTAGAAAATGCAATGTACTTAATAAAGCATTATCTTCTTTACTAATTTGGTTAGTTGACATCCCACCAATAAATCTAAACATAAATAAAGAAAGCAAAGGAATCAGTAAACTAGTAACAATAAAAATAATCCCATCGTTAGCTGGATTATATAACTTAAAATAAAATGGATATTTTTCATTAGTTTCTGAGCTCGGAATGGATATTTGATCCCAAACGTTTTTTTTGTTCATCTTTAAAAACCTCAATGTATTTTAATTATTTTAACATAAATAAAAAACAACACTTTTGCGTTGCTTTACTATTTGGTGATTATTCCATTAGCAATCATCACTTCACGCATACCTGCTAAAGCTTGCTCTTCATCTGGTCCATTTGTTTCAATAGTGATTTCTGTACCACTTTTGATTGCTAAAGACATGAGATTCATAATTGATTTAATGTTTCCTTTTCGGCCTTCTGAAATGATTGTCATGTCAGCTTTGAATTTTGAAGCTTCTGTCGACATGATTCCTGCTGGTCTTGCATGCAGTCCAACTGGGTCAGTGATTTTGGCAGTAAATTTTACCATTTTAATAGTTCTCCTTTTTTATACAACAATCTTATTATACATTGTATGTATCATTAGTAAAAGATGTTATACACATTTATTTTTTTGATAAAACAGGGTTGTTGGCCGCAATCACCATCACACCATATTTTGGATCATTAAAAGCAATTTGTAATTGTTTACCTAATTTTTTAATCACCACTCCATCACCAAACATGATGTGAGTCACTAAATCATTTTCTTTAATCTTTGATTCAACCACTTCTTCAAGTGGTTGGGATAATTTGGTTCTGTTTTGACCAAAAACAGAACCATCATGGCGGACAAAAAGATTTGATTCATATGAATAAAGATCAGAATTTAACTCTTTTACAAATTTAGATTCAATTAATGTTCCGCTTGATAAGTGAGAATACTCACCTTTAATGTAACTAATATATAAAACTTCTTTTGCTCTTGTTAAAGCAACATACAATGCTCTGCGTTCTTCTTCAAATTCAGAAATTGTCAGCATTGAGTTTTTTGATGGAAAAATATCACGATTTAAACCAACTACAAAAACGACTTTGTTTTCTAAACCTTTTGCTGAATGAATTGTTAATAAGGAAACGCGATTAGATTCTGTTTCATCATCTTCATTACTTGCTAAGCTTTCTTCTTGTAAGAAAGCCAGAGTCATATTTTCTTCACCATAAAGTTCAGGATTAAAACTTTTTTCAAAGTTTTCTAATTGGTCAAATAAGGCTTCAATATTTTTTCATTCATTGCGATCTTTATCATCTAAGGTTTTGACAATAGTTTCATAACCTGATTCAATGATTAAATATTTTAAAATCTTGACAACTGATTCATTAGCTTCAAACATTGTTTTAGCATGGATAAATGTGTTTCTTAACTTATCTAAATTTTTAGTAACTTGTTTGATACTATTTTCTTCATCAATAATTAAATCAAAAAGTGGGAGTTGTTTTTCAGATGCTAAATTAAAAATTTTTTCAATAGTGACTCCACCAACTTTGGGAGTTAATTTAAGTGCTCTTTCCAATGATAAATCATCACGAATTGCTACTGATTTTAATAAGGCAATTGAATCTTTAATGACTTTACGTTCTCTGAATTTGATGCTCCCAATTAGTTGATAAGGGATTTTGGCATTGTCCAAAGTTTTTTCAAATTCTTGTGATCAAGCATTAATCCGGTAAAGAATAAAAACATCTCCAAAACGATAATTTTGTTCAGTCACTAAACGATTAATTTCATTAGCCACAAATTTAGCCTCACCATATCTTGAAGCAAATTCTTTTAATTTTGCTTTTTCTCCTCCAGCATTATTCGTAAAAATAGTTTTCTTTTCACGTTGTTTATTATGTTCAATGAAATCATTGGCTAAATTTAAAATTTGTTTGGTTGAACGGTAATTTTCGTTTAAAACAACAGTCACAGCATTAGCATAAGTTTTGTGAAAATCCATAATGATTTGGATTTTCGCTCCACGTCATGAATAAATAGTTTGGTCAGGATCACCAACAACTGTTAGGTTATTTTTCCCGTTGGTTAAAAATTTAATTAAATCAAATTGAATTTCATTAGTATCTTGAAACTCATCGACCATGACATAATCAAAGCGGTCTCTTCATTTTTGTAAAACATCTGGGTGATCACGAAAAATTTTATAAACCAGAATTTGCAAATCATCAAAATCCACTGAGTTGTGTTTTAATAAATGTTCTTGATATTTTTCATAAATTTTAGCAAAAGCTTTTTCTTCAATATTTTCATAATTACTTAAAGCTTCGTCTGGTTCGGTTAATTCATTTTTTCAAAAACTAATTTTTGATAAAGCTTTACGATCAAATTTATTTAATGAACCATCATCATTCAATTTCATCTCTTTAATTATTTTCTTAATGATTGATCTTTGGTCATTACCATCCAAAATTAAAAATTTACTATCAAGCCCAATTGCTTGACATTCTTCTCTTAAAACACGAGCACAAAAAGCATGAAATGTTGAAATGAAAGGATTAACATTATCATTATCCAACATTTTTTTAATTCTTTCTTTCATCTCTTTAGCTGCTTTATTGGTAAAAGTCATCGCCAAAATTTTACGAGGAAAGATATTTTTGACATTAATCAAATATGCTATTTTTGTTGTGATAACTCGGGTTTTCCCAGAACCTGCTCCAGCAATAATTCTTAAAGGATTATCTGTAGTTTTAACAGCTAGTAATTGTTGTTCATTTAAACTATCTAATAAACTATTCATTGGTCTCTCCTTTGTGTTCTATGTTTTGAATTTCTTCAATTTGCTCTTTGCTTAAATTTCCTGGTTGTGCTTTTAATGAAACGTGGGTGTCTTGGTTGGTCATCACCTTATCTTTATTTGGTTTAACTCAACCTTTAAATTCTTCTTTGTAAACAACATAAATATGAAATTTAAGATCAATACTCGCTTGTTGAGTTTTTTGTAATTTAATACTAATCCCGACAAAGAACAATCACAATCCATAAAAGATGAATCCGACATTTCTTAACAAAAGCAGTATCCAAATTGTATATTGAGAATTTTTATCACTGTTTTGCAAAAGCAAAACAGTGATAATTTGAAATATTAAAGCAACAAGTCAAGGAATTAAAAGAAAGTAACTTTCTCTTAAAAACAGCGGTAGCAAATCGGGTTTTCTTTTTCCCTTTTGTTTCAAGCGAATTTGCAACAATAATTTACCCAACGTGTTACCTTTTAAAAAATAAGGAATGATGATGAAGTAAATCACGGTAAAAACAAATGATGAGCTGACAATAATGATTAATGGGATTCATTCACCTTGTTTTGGTTTACAAACAGCATTAACTACAATAAAAGGAATGGCTAATAAAAATAAATCAAAAAGTCTGGCAAAAAACACACGATAGATGTTAGCGATTTCATATTGCTTTTCAGCATATGTATTATCTTTTGTAAATTTATTGTGCTGACTTTTCATCTATCCAACCACTCCTCACTATTTATTTTTTTTAATTTCATTATTAATGAATGTATTAAATTCTAAAATGTAGTTAGTAAATTCTTCATTCTTTTGGTCTAAAAAGATTTTATTTTCAGTGGTGAACGGGATTAATTTACCTTCCATTTTTGTTTTGACATATTTCAATGCTTTTTTGTACAATTGTTTATTATCAAACTTGGCAACCATTTTTAAGAAGTGAAAAGTTAAACCATAAATATTTGCATAATTTAATTCATCCTTTAATTCTTTATAAGCACCAATGCGACGATAATAATTTAAAATATGTGGTCATTGGTTCACTAAATCAAAGGCAGAGTATTTCAAAACATTTCGACGATGAGTATTTAGCTTTTCAGAAATTTGGTAAAAAGTTCTCGCATGCCCTAGTGCTTGATAAATAAATAAAGTATCAAAACGATTTCAACTTCTAAAATTTAATCGGAAATCTTTTAAGAATTGTAAGCGAAACACTTTTCCATATAACTCTTGATTGATATAAGCATAAACTTCTTTTTCGTTTGTCAAATCATACACACGATCAGATTCTAACAAATCATTATTATTGTAACCTTGAGCAATGCCTAAAAGTTCTTGTTTAAATTGAATAATGTCCAATTTTTTTGATTCTTTTGCCACAACATTGTGAATAGTTTCCACAAAAATTGGTTCTAAAACATCACCCTCTTTAATGATGGCAAAATATTCACCTTTTGCTAATTGTAAAGCTGTGTTTCAATCAGAAGATGACCCTTGTGATTTATTATTTAAAACAAGTGTCACATTTTCATTTTGTTCAAACTGTTCTCTAATAAAATATAATGATTCTTTTTCAATGTTCGGATCATCATTAATCAACAAAATTTCAAAATCATTGTTTGTTTGCTTTTTTAAAGAATTGATAGTTTTGAAAATTCTTTCTTCTTTCCCTTGTGAAGCAATAATAAAACTAATTAGCATAGTGACCTCGTAAATCTATTTAATATCTTTTATTTTATCACTTTCTAATTTTTTCCTCTGAAAAATTATTTTTTACTCACTAATTTTTGGGTTTTTGGATTAGAAAAAATTCCAAAATTTCTTACAAATTTAAGAAATTTTGGAAAGTGGAACGCAAATTAGAAAGTAATTTACTTTGTTGCTCTTATAAAATAAATAATATAGAAAGATAAAAATATGAAAAAAATATGTTTTGACATTGGTGGTTCTTCTATCAAAGTAATCACATTCAATGAAAAAAATGAAATAGTTTCAAGAGATAAGCTTGACCATATTGGAACAAAAAAATACAGTTTTGCTTCTTCTGATATGGATAAACTTAAACAAGAATTGCCAGATTTTAAAATTGATTCTGACTTAATCAAAAGCATACCGCTCATAAAATGTTTAGAAAATATCAATAACTATGTTGAAAAACTAAATGAAAAAGTCAAAATCGGAATTTCCATTCCTGGAGTTGTTGATAACAAAAAATATAAAGTTTTAACTGAATCAGCAATTTGCGAAGTTGATGTCGATATTTTAGGTTTTTTCAAAAACCAAAAATTAGTTGATGAAATCGTCATTGAAAACGATGGAAAGGCGGCTGCAATTGGAGAAATGGTTTATGGACAAGATAACAAACTTACCAATGCCATTATTTTAACAGTTGGAACAGCGTTGGGTGGTGGAATCATTATTAACAAAAAAGTTTATAAAGGTTCACACTTGCAAGCCGGAGAATTTTCAAAAACTCTTGCAAATATCAATAAACATACATCATACATTTCCAATTTGGCCGTCTCAACTTTAAGTACAGTGATGGTTTGTATGGCATATAAAATGATGAGTAAAACAAGCGAATTCATTGATGGATTTAAATTTTTTGAACTAGTTGAAAAAAATGATCCATTAGCTATCCAGTTATTTGATAATTGAGTGAAATCATTAACCAACTTTTTAATCAACCTAAATATGTTTGACCCTGAAAAATTTTTAATCGGGGGTGGAGTTAGTGCCAACAAAATATTTATGGATGCCTTGAAAAAAGAGGTGGAAAAAATAGATTACACTGTTTTACCAAAAATTTATCTAGAATCTTGCAAGCTGACAAATGATGCTGCTTGTTATGGAATGCTAGCAATTATAGAAAAAGAATATATCGAGGAATAAATATGAAGTTTACAAAAAAAGATTTCTTATGAGGGGGAGCAACTGCTGCCAATCAATTTGAGGGAGAATACAACAAAGATGGTAAATCATTAAATGTTGCAGAAATGATCCCTTATACACCACTAGAAGATCGTGCATCAATGCCGATGAATTTAGCTTCTTTCACAAGAGCAAATATTGAAAAATCAATTGAAAATAAAGCAGGATTACATTATCCAAAACGTTTTGGTTCAAATCACTATAATCGTTATAAAGAAGATATCGATTTACTTGTTGAAGCTGGAATGGATATTTATCGTATGTCAATTTCATGAGGAAGAATTTTCCCCAATGGAGATGAAGACCAACCAAATGCGAAAGGTTTAGAGTTTTATCATAACTTGTTTAACTATTGTAAATCAAAAGGCATCAAAGTGATGACAACAATGCATCACTTTGATACACCATACCCAATTGGAAAAAAATATGGTGGATGAATGAACAAACAAGTCATTGACATGTTTGTTAAATATGCAAAAACTTTATTTACAGAATTTGGTGATGTTGTTGATTATTGATTACCATTTAATGAAATCAATATTTCATCATTTGCACCAATGATGAGTGCAACCTTCCCAGAAGATCATCCAGGGGTAAGTTATGACCAATTACGTTTCCAAACATTACATAACCAATTTATTGCCCAAGCAAAAGTTGTTGCTTTAGGACACGAAATGTTAGGAAAGAAAAACTTTGGATGTATGGTGGCTAACATGACTTCATACCCAATCGACTGTAATCCAGTCAATGTGATTGAATGACAAAAACAACAACAAATTGCGCGTTATTTCTTTTTTGACATGGTGGCAAAAGGGGAATACCCAACTTACATGTTAAAATTATTTGAAAAATTAAATGTCAAAATTGATACAAATGATCAAGAAATGGCAATTTTAAAAAATAACCCTGTTGACTTCTTATCATTTAGTTACTACATGACTGGAACAGTTTCCAAAGCTGAAATTGAAAAAGCAAATGGTAACTTAATGGGCATGGGGAAAAACCCATTCTTAAAAGCTAATGAATGAGGATGACAAATTGATGGTCAAGGATTGCGTTTTACTTTAAACGATTTATGAGACCGTTACCACTTACCATTATTCATTGCTGAAAATGGTGTTGGTCATGATGAAAAATTAAATGATCAAAAAACTGTCGAAGATGATTACAGAATCGATTATATGAAAGAACACTTTGTCGCTATCCAAGATGCACTTGATGATGGGGTTAATGTGTTTGGATACACTATGTGAGGAGTTATCGATTTAGTGTCTGCTGGAACTAATGAAATGTCAAAACGCTATGGACTAGTTTATGTGGATTATGATGATTATCACAAAGGAACTGGTGATCGTTTCAAGAAAAAATCATTCACTTGATTTAAAAAATTTAAAGAGAGCGGAGAAATTTAATTATGGCGAAAAAAACCAACAATAAATATGACGAGTTTTTAAAAACAACATATGAAGCAGTTGGTGGAAAGGAAAACTTTGGTGAAATTTATCATTGTGTAACCAGATTACGTTTTAAAATCATTGATAAAAGTAAAGTCAATGATTCCGCACTAATTGCTCAAAAGAAACAAGGACTTGTGAAAGGGATCAATTGGCTTGGTAATGAATTACAAGTTATTATCGGAATGGAAGTTCCGAAAGTATTTGATGCTTTCAACAAATATCTAGAAACCATTTCTAGTCCAACTGCAACAACAAATGAGGTTGGAGAATTCAAAATCGAGAACAAACAACCAGCTGAAGATATCAGTAAACTAAATAAAGTTATTGATTGTCTAAAAGGGTTTATGCTACCCATGGTGCCGGCTGTTATTGGATTAGGAATTATTATTTCAATCCAAGCTATTTTGGTGTTAACCAAAGCTATTCCAGCAATTCAACCAATGAGTGTTGTGAATTATCAAGGGCATATCATTGCAGCCAATAACTTTTTACAACAACAAGCAGATTGATTTGCTAAAGGTGGTAGTCAAGTAACATTCATTATTGGACTTATGTTCTATATTGGTGGAACAGGAGCCATGCAATTTGTCGGGGTCTTAATTTTAATCAATGGATTCAAATACTTAAAATTAAACCCGGTTTTTGGAGCAGTGTTAGGATTAATGATCTGTGCTCCATCAATGCTTGTACAAGGATGAAACATTCCTTTAGTTAGTCAATTGGATGGCTGATTACAAATTAAAATGGGACCAATCATGGGAAGTATTTTTGTCTTAGTCCCTTCAGCATTCTTATTTAAATATGTAAAAATGGGTGTTGATAAAGTTGTTCCTAATGCCTTAAACAACTTATTTGCTGGTGCAATTGCCTTATTTATTACAACTGTGCTTGTGTTTGTCGCACTTGGTCCAGTTATCGGAATTTTTGAAAATATTTTAGGAAAAGCCGTAAGTTTACTAGCAGATATCCCATTTGGATTAGGTGTTATGTTCTATGCTTTTGCTTGACAATTCATGGTGATAACTGGAGCACATATTGCTTTAGTCATGTTAGTGATGGCGCCATGAATTATGAATCCAACTTTAGGAATGGAACTTTCAATCCCAATGTTAATGGGGAGCCAAATTGCTGCCTTTGGACAAATGGGAGCAGGACTGGGAATTGCTTTCAGAACTAAAGATCGTCTTTTGAAAAAAACAGCCTTAGATGCTGCTATCCCTTGTGTGTTCGGAGTAACTGAACCAATGATTTTTGGGGTAACTTTATTAAGAATTAAAGCTTTAATCTTTGGATGTATTGGAGCTGCTGCTGGAGGACTATTCTTTGGGCTAATGGAAGTTCCTTACTTTAGCCAAGGGGGAATGGGAATTCTAGCATTAATGAATACAATTACTGGAACATTATCACCAAATAATGGTGGTGTGCTAGAAATTCTTTACACATTATTAACATTTGCAATTGCAGCAGCTGCCGCATTCGGAATTACTTTCTTCTTGTATGGACGAGATGGTAAGGTCGACACTAAACAGAAGATGAAAAAAGTAACTAATTCAATGTTGAAATATGTGGGAATGGCAAAAGATGTTAATCATGACCCAGAAACATTAAAAACTCAATTAAATGAAATTGCAATGTTGCAAGCTGATAAAACTCATATTAAAAATCAACAAGAATATTTAAGAAATGATATTAAACTTAATAATTTAATTGCCAAATTAGACAAAGCTGAAATTAAACTAGAAACTCTAAAAGAAGCTGAGAAACAAAAACCAGAAGCAATTAATAAGTTAAATGAAAAAATTGCAATGTTGAATACTAAAATTGCAGAATGCAAACAACAAGCAGTTGTGAAACATCAAGAAATTACACCAATTAATAATCAAACAATTACATTAATTAATAGACTTTTTGATGATCAAAAAATGCATGCATCACTTGAAAAATTGAAAAATAATTACACCAATATTATTAATCAAGTATATAAAGCTGAACATGAGCAGCCACTTCTTGAAGAAATTCAATTATCAACAATGATCAAAGAAGAAAAGAAAAATATGAAAATAAAAGAGGGAAGAAATTAAAAATTCAATCAGATTAGAGTATGTTAAGGACACCACCTTGAAAAAGGAGGTGTCCTTTTGCGTAAGGAGGAAAAATGAAAATTAGAAAAATATATTCGGATGAATTTAAAAGAAAAATAGCTAAAGAGTATTTCAATGGTAA
>NZ_JADH01000013.1 GCF_000518285.1 Williamsoniiplasma lucivorax ATCC 49196
GCTTAATATTGATGTGTTTAATCATATTAATTTCAATAATTATTCTTTGTATTTTATTTAATCCTTTAATAAAATCTGCTTTGTTTTAATGTTTGACCTATATGCCAATTTCAAACCATAAATCCGGTTATATGAATAAAAAATAGTGAAACAATAACTATAGTAAATAATTGACCAACAATCCCCAGAATTAAATTATAAATTTCCAAAACCAAATTGTTGTTTGATGAAATTAAATAACTAATTCCAATAGCTATTAATAAAATAACATTTATTACAAAAACTGATGATGTCTTTAACATACTTTTTTTCAAAAAATTATTGATAATTTCACCTAAATTTTCGAAACCCTTTTTATTGACAATTATTTTTACCAAAAACAAAATAATTCAAAATAAAAGTCATCATCCAATTCCCCCAAACAACAATCCTATTATTAAATTAAAAAACTCATTATATGTCATATTTATATATTACCACCCCAAAAAAATAATGACAAAACATACTACTTAGCTAAAAAGAAAGGAAACCAATGAGTGAAACACAAAAAGCCATTTTTAAAGTTATTCGTTTTTATGACCCGAACAATAAAGATCAACATTTGTCCAGTTATTATCGCGGAACTAAAAATGGCAAAAATATGACATATTTAGATTACATTACACGTAATCAAGCATGTATTAAAAAAGCTTTGCCCGAAAAAGCAATGCAAGTATTAGAAGAATTAGAAGAAGCACGTTTAGGTCATCGAATCGGATTAGTTCGGGAGTGAAGACAAAAATATGGGGCTTCTGAAAAATATTTAAAAGAGGTAATGAAAATTATCGATGATAGATATAACGTTTGAAGTGATTGAAATGACAGATGAGAAACCGTTAACAAGCGTTATGGTTGAAATTTTAAAAAGAAATACTTTGATAACATAAAACGATGAATTGACCCTAAAGATGATACTTTATCTAAAGAATTAAAAGAAAAATTATGAAATGAAATTAAAGAATTTGAAAAATATGAGGCAAAAAAACATCGAGTATATGAAGAATTTTTGAAACAAAAATGAGGAACTGGCATTTATACAAATGATGCTGCCTGAAAAAGCAAAGGAAGTTTTAAGTTTGGAGAAATGTCCAAAAAAGAATTTTTGTCAAAAAAACAAGAATTTTTAGCCATGAAAAAAGATGATCGCCTCATGTGAGATACCACACTGTCTTTTGACAAAAAATTTGCAGAACAAAACAAACTTCTTACGCCAGAAGTAATTGGTAAATTAATCGAAAAACATATTGACCAATTTTTTAAAGAGAATCACCTCGACCCTTCAAGAATGTTTTGGGGATTCTCAATGCATGGAAATACAAATAATCCTCATGTTCATTTGTTTTTTCAAGAACACACACAAAAAAATGGTGAATGAAGACTAAAGGGCGAGCTCACAGAAGAAAGTATGTCTGCTTTTTATCAAAGGGTTGCTTTGAATGCTCAAATTAACACCCTTTATTTACAACAAATGAAAAGCATTCAATATGAAACCACTAAATTATTAACCGAACCAATTGCTGGGAAGTTTATTTTAAGTAATGATGAAAAGTGAAGCATTCATAGAGATATTGTCAAAATGAATGAATTGGAGGTCGAAGTTCAAAATTTCAAGCTAAAAATTGAAAATTTATTACTTTTTGAACCAGCAAAAAATAATAAAACTTTGGAAACGTTACAAAACCAATTAGAATCTAGCCAAAACAATTTTAATGAAGCTAAAGAAAATATTTTGCTTAAGCATTCAGTTGAAAATTTGAAATTATATTTTAGTACAAGAGTAAGTTTAAATTTTAATGAAACAAAAATATTTGAAGAACTAAGCACTTATTTTTTAAATGATGGGACATGAAATATTTATAGAGATATTCAAAAAATAAGTAAGCTTGAAATTGAAATTCAAAATTTAAAGCTTGAAATTGAAAATCTATTGATTTCTGGATCTATTGAAGGCGATAAAATTTTGGAAACGTTACAAAAACAATTAGAATCTAGCCAAAACAACTTTAATGAATCCAAAGAAAAAGTCTCTAAATTAAAAACAATTGATTTTGCAGCTAATTTAACTAAAGTAAATTCTTTGGAATGAGACCAATTGAGAAAAAAAATGGTTAAAGGGCATGAACAAGAAAATAAAAATTATTTCCAATGATATGACAAAATGCAAAATTTTTTACTTCCTGACCAAAAATATTTAAGGTATGAAAACCTAACTGATGAAGGTAAAAAAATAGCTATTAAATACATTGAAGAAATGTTACTAAAAAATCCCGAAACTCAAAATCTGTGGGAAAAAGAAAAAGAAAATATTGATTTGTATACAAAAGAATTGTTTAAAGCTTCTTTTTATAACATCGGTAAAAAACAGACTATGAAAATGCAAAATTTACAGATTCTGGATAATTTGGATAAAGTTGGTGTGCAAATCGACACAACCAAACTTTATAATTCTGAAATTAATATTGATAATGTAACCAAAGAGCAAAGGAATAAATTAATCCAAAAAGAAATCAATAATGCACTTTGAGAAAATAATGGATTTTTCTATGCTAAACAAGCAAACGTTCTTTTTGGGGAAATTCAAAACCAAAAAGAACAATTAGATAAAAAAAATAAACATTCTAAAAAATTTAATTTAAATAAAGCAATGAATATAGCTAATAAAGCAATTAATAATATTTTTAGTTTTGGTTCAAACAAAGCTGCTGCTGAATTTGAAAAAGAAATGGATAAAATTAGAAAACGTTTTGAAAATAATCTTGAACAATATGAACGCGCAAAGCGCATCGCTTTAGAACAAGAAAGAATGATGAGGTAAAAATGGGTACAACAATTTATATTTTGTTTGCTCTTAATTTAATGATCATGAGTTGATTACTTTTTGACTCTTTCAAAATTAAGAAACAAATCAAAAAATGAAACAATGAAGGTTTATATGATAATGTCAAACCTTACAAAAAATCTAAAAATAAAATTAGAAGAAGTTTATATATTTTTATGGGTGTTACCTATTTAATATGTATTGCCTTACTAATAATGAATGGAGGTTTTTAAATGAAATTTAAATGATGAAATAAAATAATAAGGAATTTATTTTTAATCCAATTAATTGTGTTTATTCCTTTAGCAATCTTGGTTTGATTGCTAATTATTGCTGCTTTTAATATGGTGATGTCCAAAGAGACATTCAACATACTAAGCGCTATAAATGGAGGAAATATGATGGTTAACATCGGTTTTGCCTTTGTTGCTATTTTAATTGGATTATTATTCGATTGATTTGCAGCAATCTTTGTTTATCTAAAATTTTGAAAAAGTAGTTTTCGCCAACATTTTGATACAACTGATGTTTCAACTAGTTTTTTAACAATTGATGATCGTCAAATTTTAGATAACACTCCAAAATGAAAAACAAAAAATGCAGACATTTATGATGTTGGTTCTAAACAACCAAAAAATGTCATGGAAAGTTTTAATAAGTCTCTACAATTTGAAAGTAATAAGGATAATCCTGGTTTTCTGGTCCGCAATGTCTGAGATGCCAAAACTAAACAATTGAATGCAGTTATAGCTAATGATGTTAATGCTGCAGTTAATGGGGATACCGGTTCAGGGAAAACCGCTTCGATTATCATGCCAACAATAATTTATAATGCTAAATTAGAAAATAAACCAAGTATGGTCATTAATGACCCTAAAGGTGAGCTTTATCACAAAACAGCTAAAGAATTAAAAAATAATGGTTATGAAATTAAAGTTTTTAATTTATTCGATACAACCAAATCCCATTCATGGAATCCTTTAACTTCAATTTTTGATAATTGACAAAAATATTTAAATACCCAACAAGAAATTCGTAAAGTTAAAGTTGGCGATGTTAATGAAGCTAAAGCAATGATTCAAGCACACTGTTGAACAAGTCATTGTTACACTCACTTCATGCTAGGGTGTAGTGAGTGCATTGAAAAACTTGTCGAAGAACAATATATCAATCAAAGCATTAATTGAGGGATTGGATTTGTTCAAATTGAAGACACAACTAAAAATGAAGCTACTGAGGTGTATTTTGCAACTGATGAAGAAATGAATAAATGATTACACCAACGTCAAAGAATTCACAAAGGGGAAACCTTTGGGCAAATTTCAGAACTTGCAGCAATATTGTATACAATTCCCGATCCTAAAAGTGAGTTTTTCTATTCAGCTGCACGAGAATTCTTTGAAGGAACTTTACAATTTTTATTAGCGATTAGCACACAATTCCCAGAAGTTGTTAATCGAAGTAATTTTAATTTGAAATCAGTTCGAAAAATTATTGCTAACAAAAACAAATTTTTTGAAAAAATTTCAAATCATACTTCAGATTTAGAAAAAGCTGCAGAAATTATAAAACAACTTTTTGAAGTTGAAGAGGATAAAATTTCTAATAAAGTTATTAACAAAGCTAAAGAATTAGAAGATTTTATTGAATTAAACAGTTTAATTGAAAATGATTGACAAACAAAATTAGCAGATACTGCTCAAACTTTTTATAAGGATCCTGCTAATGTTGAAAACTGATGAAAAACAATGACCAATGCTTTACAAGTTTTTGACAACATCGAATTAGAAAGTATCATTTGTGAAACAACTATTCAGGCTAAAGAATTAATTACAAAACCAACAGTTGTGTTTTTAATTATTCCAGACACTAAAACTGCTTATAATGGCCTTGTTTCACTCTTTGTGGGACAAATGTACTCCCAACTCATTTCTGAGGCGTCAAAACGCTCAGATTTGCGTTTAGAAAGAAAAATTCTTTTCATTCTGGATGAATTTGGTTTGATGAAACGAGTTGAACCACTTATTAATGCTTTTGCTATTTGTCGCAGTAGAAACATTAATATGTTAATTTGTTTCCAAATGCAATCACAATTATTAGAAACTTACGGGAAAAATAATTCATCTTCAATACTTGGAAACTGTCAATTAACTTACTTCATTTCTTCTCAAGAGCGTAGTGATTATGAAAAGTATTCTAAAGATTTTGGAATGACAACAGAATTAAAACGTACCTTTTCTTCAAACGATAAAGATACAAAAGAAAGCACATCTGAATCTTTAGAAAAAGTACCTTTACTTCCAATCGAAGAACTGGAGCAATTGAAAAAACCACTTGTAGCCATTTTGTTAAATGACAAGAAGTATATTTCTTATCTCTTACCTACTTGAATTGGAGAAAATAATTTTATCGATTATTTAGGCAATAAAGTTTATGATCATTCACCCTTAACTGTTCAAGAACAATTTAAAAACAACTTCTTATACAATGAGGGTTATGACATTAAACTTTATGACCCTTTAACTAAGAAAGCTAAAGAATTGGAAAAAGAAAATGCGGCAACTGATGCAGTTACAGAAATGATGACTGATGAAAATTCTAATGTTGTTCGACAAGAAATTTTAACCAATTCTTTAACAGATGAACGTTTAGAAAATTTAATGAACCAACTTATTGAACTAAAAAAGACAGGGGAAATGACTCCTGAAATTAGACAAAAAATTGTCGAATTAAACAAAATAATTCTCCGCAAAAGAGTTAATATGAACAATAATTAGCACTTTAAAAAGTGCTTTTATTTTGGCTAAAAATTAAGTCAAATGTTGAAAAGGTACTAAAATTAGTACTCTTTTTTATAATTAGTACTCGTTTTGTTTTATTTTATGATATTCTTTTCTATGAAAAGAATATTCAATATTAAAATTTTTGATGTGAAGGTACTCCCTCTTATCTTGTTTCCACCTTTTTACACAAAATCAAGGCATGAAATGCCATAATTTTGTTGTAAAAAACAAAAAGACCCGAGTTGGACACGGGATTTTTTGGTGGAGCAGGTGTTCATAACTCTTTTGGTACAAGAATTGGTACCAAAAGAATGGACACCGCCATTTTCAGGAGATAGCATAATTTTAGGATAAAATTTGGTATCATTTAATTAGCGAAGGGACTATTTCAAAACTTACTAAAGTTAATAGTTATTAGGTGTCAAAAATGAAAAAGCTTTTATTATCTTTAATGTCTTTAACAGTTACAATTAGTGCTGTAGCGACTGTTATTGCATGTGATAAAAATAAAAATACCAATAGTGGTGGGAATGAAAAACCTAATCCAGACCCAACTCCAACACCAGAACCAACTCCACCTGTTGATCCTGAAAATAAATATGAAATAACTTTTGAAAATTACATTAAAAAATTTAAATATCCAATACATTGAAATGATACCCCTGTAGGAAATCCTATTCACAATTTAGATTGAGATAGAGATGAAATTTATTTAAATGACACAATTAATGAAATTACTGATGAAATCATTTTGAATGGCGGAAAGTGAAAAGATTTTTTTGGTACAACAGAAAGTAACTATTTAAAAATATCGAACATAAATGAAACTGAAACACAAAATGAAGATTATGATGGTTTTTATGATGTTGAATTAACTCAATCAGGGATTGAAGCGATAAAAATAATAAATTATGGTGGTATTTATACAAAACAACTAGGTTTTACCTGAGATACCAATGACTTAAATATTATTTCAAAAGCTTCTGCAGAAGCAAAAAAATTAAAAATAACGGGTTCTATTCGAGTTTATTTCGTTTTCCAAGACCCGATAAATGTGTAATACTATAAAAATTTATAAATCGACTAATGTCGATTTATATTTTTCTATCCTACATATTACATACTACATACTAAACACTACATACTACATAGGTTATTTAGTATAATTAATTTTGAGGTATCAAAAAATGTGAATTAATGAAAAACTCGAATATAAAAAAATTCTAGACCAAAAGAAATTAGAACTAGAAGAATTAGATTATAAGTTATTAAAAAATAGAGATAAAAAAAGATACATACTAATAAAAGTTGCACCCAGAACAATCTCTACAAAGTTTGGAATCTTAACATTTAATAGACGTATCTATATGGATAATACTAAATCTAAAGATAAATATCTATCATTGCTGGAAGAAAAAATAAATTTACCTAAATATGTAAAAATTCATCCCGACTTAGTTGAAGAGATCAAAAGCTATATTGGAGACGGGAAACGATATCGTGATATTCAAGATTTATTTCCTCATGCTAATTTATCTCAAATGTCGATTTCTAATATTTTTAAATCTGTTAAAAATGAAGAAAAAAGATTACATGTAAATAATAAAATAGCTTTACCAAACAAACAAACAATTTACATCTTTTTAGATGATACTTTTGTTAATCTGGATCGCTTGAAAGTTAGAAATAAAATTAGAAAAATTAAACGTCACAAAGACGTTAAAGTCCGAGTAGCTACTTTTTGTACAGGTTATGCCTGAAACAATAACTCTCGTAAACGCAAAAAACTAGCTAATAAAAAAATTGTTTATTGATTAGGCAAAGAAGAAAGTTTAACTACAGAACAATTATCCCAGCGATTACTCGAACACTTAGAACAGTTCTATACTAATGTCGAAAATTGTCATTTAGTTGTTGGTGGAGATGGAGCTGGGTGAATTAAAAATGTTGCTTCATGATTACATGCTGATTACATTTTAGATCGTTATCATGCAATTAAAAAACTAAGAACAACATTTTATAACAACACTACATACTACATACCTACATACTCCATACTACATACTATGTACAATATTCCAACGAGCATCGTGGGTAAAGATTTGTTTTACATAACTAAAGATTTGTTCAAAAATGGTAAATATGAAATTTTATATGCAATCTTACAAGAACTAGCAACTGATGAAGTAGCTAAATATTTTAAAAATAATAAAACAGGAATTATTAATCAAGGTGCAGCTTGGAATATTGGTGTTTCAGCAGAGTGTGAGATTTCCCGTTTAGTCAAATCTGCTTTAGGTTATGGTTCAAAAATCTATTCTCACATTGTTTTTAAAAACATTCTGAATGAGCGTGCTTTTAAAATAAATAACAATTTATGCGTTTAATCAATTATTAACTTCTTGTATTTGCCCCAAAATCTCTCCATTACAAGACATTTTTAGTTTTTATTGAATATAAGAGTGGTTTAACTTAAAAAAGCCTTGAATAAGGTTATTTTGCTATGCTAAATATTTTTTTGACACTATTCAACACCTTTTTTATATCTGTGCTAAAATATTTTTGACAGTTGGAATATGATCTAAAATCTCTACACCAACCCCTACAACAAATTTATACAACCAATTGGTGCTGCGACTATTTGAAGAATTTTTGAATTCTTGATTTTTTTAAAATGCATATTGTTATCCTGCCTTTTTAATTAGTTCTTGTGCTTCTTGAATAATTAGTTTTGCTTGATCGAGGTTATCAATGATTGCTCCGGCTGCCAATTTATGACCACCACCACCTCAATTGGTGGCAAGTTCATTGACAGGAATTCTTTTACTGCGAAATTCGACACGGTATTTTTGGTCTTCACGAATAGCAAAAGTAATTCAAATTTCCATGCCATCAATCCCACTCAATAAATTGGCAAATTTTCCATTTTCGTCATATCTTAAATGATATTTTTTTAACAATTCATCAGTTAAAACAATATAACCAACTTGTTCAACAAAATTAGCTGTTTGCATCAATTCTGCTTGAAGTTTTAAATCAGAAAATTGTTTATTGTACATTTGTAAATGTAAAGCATTTAAATCAAAACCACTTTTCAATAAATGAGCAGCTACCTCGAGTGTTCTTGGGGTTGTTGCTGAAATTGAAAAGCGTAATGAATCAGTTAAAATTCCGTGATAAATAACCCGTCCAGTTTCAGGACTAATTTTTCAATTTAATTGTTGGGCTAAATACCCAACCATTTCACTAGCACTTGTAAAGCTAGTATCGACTCATAATAAATCTCCATAAGGAGTAGTGTTGGGGTGATGATCTAATTTAATTAAAAAATTACCCATTGAAAAACGTTGGTCGTCAATTCTTTCTATGTTGGCACAATCAGTGACAATGACTAAAGCATTATCATATTTTGAATCCGCAACATTAGTGTCCATTGAACCAATGAATTTCAGGTAATTTATGTCTAAACCGACAGCTAACACCTTTTTCTTGGGGTAGTTATTTTGAATTAAATATTTTAAACCCAGTTGAGAGCCATATGCATCACCATCGGGGATGATATGTCTGTGCAAGATGATAGTGTCGTAGCTTTCAATAGCTTGTTTTATCTTCTTGATAATTTCCATATTTTTATTAGTTGAAGTCAAGTTTCAACATGCCTCCTTGCTCCTATATTAACACCAAAAAAATACTAAAAAATTAAAGGTTAAAATAATTTATTTCTAATTGATTTTTAATAATAAAAATGTGTAAAACTAAGGTTATTTTGTTAAAAATTTTTCAAATTAATAATAAGTTTGAATCAAGTTATTTGATTTATTATTCTAAAAATTTTGCTTATTTTGTTAATTATTTTTTTCCACCAATTTGAATAGATTTTCAATTAGTTTTCCAATTCTAAATAGCAAAAAATCATTCAATAATACTAGCGGTTGGAATTTATTTTCTAAGAAATATATATAAATTGGAATTTATTTTAGTTAAAATAACAATGTCTAGATAAAAAAATGACAAAGGATTGCTTTTATATTTTGGTAAATAGTAGTCTAACAGAGTGTGTTATTACATTTAAAAACTTGCTCTTAAAGGGTTATGATTATTTTTTGTAAATAAAGTTTTAAAAAACTAGACATGTTTAACACCATCAATGTTGGAAAGATTTTCTTTTTGATATTCAATATTACCAATTTAAATATTTAAGCACCAATAAAGTTAGAAGAAGGAGTTAGTATGGATAACATATTTGACAAAAAAATAGACAGAAGCAACCACGAAGAAAAAAAATGATCTTTAGAACATCTAAAAAGAACATTCCCTGTGAATTTTTCTAAAAAATTACACAGTTTATGAATTGCTGATTTGGATTTTGAAACACCAAAACCAATTGTTGACGCAATTAAAACAAGAGCCAACAAAGCAACTTATAGTTATGGTTATATTCAAAATGAAGCAATCGAAGCAATCGTTTTATGATATAAAAAACTTCACAATATCACTTTAGATAAAAGTATGATTCAAATTGTTGATGGGATTGTTAATTCCATGATTGAAGTGATTAAATGTTTTACCAAAGAAGGTGAAAGTGTTTTAATTCAAACACCAGTTTATAAACCATTTGAAGAAGTGATTTTAAATACTAAACGTAAATTAGTGGCTAATAAATTAGTTCATAAAAACAATGAATATCATATTGATTTTGATGATTTTGAAAAACAAATTGTTGATCACAAAGTAAAATTATTCCTTTGATGTAACCCACACAATCCAGGTGGTAGAGTTTGAAGAGATGATGAAGTTTTAAAAATTATTGAAATTTGTAACAAACACAATGTCTTCATCTTATCTGATGAGGTTCATGGTGACTTAGTCTTAAAAGGTGAACATAATTCAATCTTAAGATTTGCTGATAAAGTTAAAGAATTTATTGTGGTTAATTCACCAAACAAAGGTTTTAACTTAGCTGGATTGTATGGTTCATATATGATTTTTTCAAGTCAAAAAACTATGGATCTAGTTATGAATACTTATAAACAAAGTCGAGTAATGACACCAAATGTCTTTTTCCAACCTGCTTTGATTGCGGCCTATGCTAATGACGAATCATTTAAATGATTTAAAGCGATGAAAAATTACATTCATGATAACTACCTATTCATTAAAGAAGAATTTACTAAACTTGGTTTCTTAGAACCAATGAATGTTGAAGCTTCATATTTAATTTGAACAAAAATTAATCTTGATCTTGATTGAGTGGCTCTAAAAAAAGAACTCTTCAATCATGGTGTGATTGTCAGTTTCTTTGATTCATTTATGGGAGCTGAACCAGGTTGATTTAGAGTCAATATCGGCTTACCAAGAGCTGAATTAGCTCAAGGAATTGAGGAAATAAAAGCAGTTCTAACAGAATTTAAGAATAGATAGAATAAAAAAATAAAAAGTGTGTAGAAAGTAGGAAAATAAAATTTCTGATTTATTTTCTAATGTTTAAACGCCTTTTTAATTTTATTTTATTGGTGTGTCACACCAATAAAATATAGAAAGAATTTATGGTTTTTTATGAATAAAGACAAAATAAAAAATATGTTTAAGCGTAAAGACAGACCATCAGACCAAAAAATTGGTTTAAAACAACTAATATGATTAGGATTTGATTACACCGTTTCAATGAGCTTTGTTTTAATCTTATCAAAAACATTTAGTGGGGCCGAAGGGGTTGGATATAATCTCTTTTGAATTATCCTTTTAGGTGGTTTTGTGGCTGGAATTGCTGGTTTAGCTTTTGCTAAATGCGCCAACATCTTTTCAGAACGAAGTGGAGGACCATTTGAATATTCAAGAAGAACATTTGGTCATTTTGCCGGATGAATGATTGGGATTTATCAATATGTTTTAATTCCCATTTCAGCAACTGCTAACCTTTTGGTTTTATTATCAATTTCTCTACAAGGTTTATACTCACCAACAATGTGAGGGAGTGAAGAATTAACACAATTATATTTAAACTTAATATCAATTGGAATTTACATTGCAATCTCTTTAACTGTGTTATTAGGGACAAAAATATTTAAATTTGCCACAAATATCACTAGTATTATTAAATGAATTGTGATGTTAATGGTTTATGTCGGAGCAATGGTGATCATGGCTCGTAATAGTGGTAAAAATTTTGATGAAGCACTAGGAACTGGGAGTTTAACAGTGGGAAATTTTAACACTGCATTTACAGCATTCTTCTATGCTTTCACTGGTTTTGAAACATTCTCAACAATTGGAGATAATGTGAGAAACCCTAAAAAAACAATGCCAAAAGCAATTATGATTGTTTTAGCAATTGCGGTGGTTTTTTACTTAATTGGTTTAGTTTTCTTAATTGGAGGACTTGGTAGCTTCTTCCCTGAAAACCCAAATAATGCAATTATTGAAATGGTCATGGGAACTGGGGCTTTAGTTTTTGTGGCAATTTCTTTAATTGCCCAAAACCTAAACAACTTTATGCAAGGAACATATTATAGTGGGGGAATGTTACAACCATTAGCTGAACAAAAAATGATTTCAGCTAAACTTGCTCAAAAAGACGAAACAGGATTAGCAATCCGTGCGATTTTCTTAAATATTATCCTGACTGTTATTTTTGGGATGATTTGACTTGTTTTACCTTTTATTACCAAAGATAAATCAATTGATTTTGCCGCGATTGTTGGTTTTAAATCAATTGTCATGTTTATTATTTATGGAACAGTAATTGTGATTGCTTTACTACTAACTTTTAAAAAGAAAACAAAAACTAATTTAATTGTTTGTGTGTTTTGAATGTTTGCCTTAGTTTTCTTGTTCTACCAATGTGTGATGTATTTTATTGATTGAAATGCACATAAGTTTCAAATCTTAACTTTTGTTGGTTTAACAGTTCTGGCCATTATTTGGTACTTTGCTTGGATTCGCCCAAGACATCAAAAACGTTTAGCAAGTGGTGAAATCACTTTACAAAAAGTTAGTGATTTACCAGATTGATTGGATTCAGAAGAATTTAAAGAATTATCAATCTTAAAAGAAAAAGCTCTTGATATGAAAATGCGTAGTTTAAAAGACGGTAGTGATGCGATCTTGATTCCACGTTTGATTTTAAAACTTAAAATCAAAAACAAATACAAAAAGACTGAGGGAAAATTAGAACTAACTAATTTAACTAAAACAGAATTAATGGTTAAATTAAATGGACCAATAGTTACAAATCAAACAATCGAAATAAAGAAAAACAGTAAGGAATAAAAATGAAAAAAATAAACACACACAATGCACCACAAGCAATTGGCCCGTACTCACAAGCTATTCTAGCACCGGACCAAACATTATATCTTTCTGGACAACTTGGTTGTGATCCAGAAACTGGTGAATTAGTTGTTGGAGTTGAAGACCAAACGCAAACAGTTTTAATTAATATTAATTCAATATTAGAAGAAGCTAACTTTAATAAAATGAATGTTGTTAAAACGACTATCTTTTTAACTAACCTTGATCACTTTGAAATTGTAAACAAAATTTATGAAAATTATTTTGGTGATCATAAACCAGCAAGAAGCACGATTGAGGTTTCGAAATTACCTAAAGAAGCTTTGGTTGAAATTGAAGTCATTGCCAAAAAATAGAATGCTTTAGAAAAACAAAAATTACAAGTTTTGTGCTTGTAATTTTTGTTTTTTTACATGAGTGATGATAACCATTGATGGGCTTGCGTTTATTAAATTAATTGTTAAATAAAGATGGGTAATTTGGTGATTTTTTTCATGATAATAAGAAAATGTCTATTCTTCTACATTGTAACTTGCATCAATGATTCCTTGATAATTGTTTGAAGAGTCTTTAACACTAATTCTAACTATTACATAACCATGATTAAAACGGTTTAGGTTGTCTCCTATGTTGTCATTGCTTGCCAGAACTTCTAAATCATTAGCAACTAAATTTTTATTAGGATTTTTACTAATAAATGTTGTAATAATGTTGAAGTGGGAATCATCTTGCAATAACCCTAAGTCTGATATTAAATTAAGATTGTTAATATTTTCTTTGATTGTAAAACTCACCTCAACACGACCAGTATAAAGATCATAAGTATCTTTGGCCTTAATGATCGCTTTAGAGGTGGTTGTTGCATTTATTTCAATATCTAAGCCGGCAGCAACTATTTTTTTATTAGGATTTTTAGCAATAAATTTTGCAATAATTGTGTCTTTTTCATTATTATTTAAAGCACCAAGTTGCATATCAAAATCCTTGATTTCCTCAAGATCTATTTTTATTACTTCATTTTTTTTCTGAAGACATCCAACAATTGTAGTTGATGTTGCAACAGCAACACAAAAGCCTCCTAATAACATCATGTTCTTTTTCATTATTTACCTTTATTGTTTCTAGTTCTTTTATAAAATCTTATTCAAAGTTTTTTAAAAGTAAATCATCTTATCAAAATTTTAAAAAAAAATTTATCCCCCCCTAAAAATTAACTAAAAGTTCTATAATAAGTTTTTAAACATTAAGAAATAATATTATCTAAAAAATGGAAAAACACATCTTATTTTAAATACCGACACGATAACTAGTTTGATAATCAAAAAAATTATTTGAAAGCATGATTTGACCAACTAATATGTTGATGTATATCATAAAATAATGTGCAAAATAGCGATCAAAAGCCCGATCAACACATGCAACAATATTGTGAGGGTTCAGCACAATACAATATCCAAAAGCAATTAAACCAACTACACAAAAGGAAAATGATTTAAATTAAAACACCAAGATATTCCAAACGAAATATCTTGGTGTTTTAACATTTATTCAACCAAATCTTCAAAGTTTAAAACTTTATCAGCTCATTTAGTTTCAAAATTAATATCATGAGTTGTTAATAAAACTGTACCCGGAAAAGCTTGAATCGCTTCTAATAGTGCTTCTTTAGCTAAAACATCAATATGGTTAGTTGGCTCATCTAAAATTAATAAACTGGCTGGTTCTAAACTTAAAGCAGCTAGTCGCACTTTGGTTTGTTCTCCCCCTGACAAGGTGTCCATGGTGTTTAACATTAATTCAGATTTAACTCCGAATTTAGCAATCGTTGCTCGTGCTTCACCTTCGAGAATTTTTGGATAAAGACTCATCAAATAAGCAATTGGAGTCATTTCTTCAAATTTTTCTTGTTGATGGAAATAAGCAATATCTACACCACTTCCAACCATTAAATTTCCTGATAAAGGTTTTAAAGTATGGGCCACTGTGTTTAAAAATGTAGTCTTTCCAATTCCATTATAACCACGCACAATACATTTTTGTCCTTCCCTTAATTCAAAAGTTAATGGATGAGTTAAAGGGAAAGTATAACCAATTTCTAAGTTTTCAGCTTTCACAATAACAGCCGAAGATGGACGTTTATATTTAAAACTCATTTTGGGTTTAACTAAATCACGACGCTCTTGCATGACGTCAATTTTATCTAATTGCTTTTGGCGTGATTGGGCACTACGAGCTGTTGAAGCACGCGCTGCATTTCTGGCAACATAATCTTTTAATTTAGCAATTTGTTGTTGTTGAGAAGCACGAGCAGCATCATATTGTTCTGCTCTTTGAGCAGAAAGTTCTAAATATTTATCATAGTTACCAACATAACGGTTGATTTCGCGATTTTCAATCGCGTAAATAATTGAGACTGTTTTATTAATGAATTCAGTATCATGAGAAATAATTAGAAAAGCATGTTCATAAGCTTGTAAAAATTTAGCTAATCATTCGACTTGTTCAATATCTAAAAAGTTAGTTGGTTCATCTAATAAAATAAAATCATCATTTTTTAAAAGCAATTTAGCCAGCATAACTTTACCACGTTGCCCCCCACTTAATTCACCAAGTTGTTTTTCCAAGTTTTCAATATTAATTCCTAAACCAGCCACTAAGTTTCCGATTGTTTTGTCAATTGTATCAAAACCTTTGTTGTTTAACTCATCTTGTAAAGCAAGTGCTTTCACTAAATCATCTTCACGATATTCAATTGCCATGTGTTCATAAATTTTATTAATTTGTGCTTCAACTTCATATAAATGATTAAAAACTTCTTTTAAATAATCAATGACTTTAATTTGCATATCAACATCATGATGTTGATCCAAATAACCCATTTTAGCTTTAGGATGGATTTCAATTTCACCATGATCAGGAACATCTTTGCCGGCAATTAGATCAAATAAAGTTGTTTTTCCAGTTCCATTAGCACCAACTAAAGCAACGTGTTCTCCTTTATTAACCCTGATAGTGACATCTTCATATAAAAATTTGTCACCGTTTTGATGTGATAAATTTTTGATGTGGACAATACTCATAAAAACCTCCTAAAATAACTTATAAATTATACACAAAACTTACAAAACAACATAATGTTTTTTATAAAAAAGAACTCAAAATGAGTTCTTTGTTAGATTTTGTTAATTTAAGTATGCATGTAACAAGTGAGAATAAAATGTTCTTATTTATTGAATACGGCATCATTTAATTTAGATACTTGATCCTCCACAACAACTAATCGTTTGTCAACAATAGTTACTTTTTCATCAAGTTTATCAACCTTAACTTCTAAATTAGTTACACGCTCATCAAGTTTAGTTACTTTTTCATCAAGTTTATCAACTTTAACTTCTAAATTAGTTACACGCTCATCAAGTTTAGTTACTTTTTCATCAAGTTTATCAACTTTAACTTCTAGACTAGTTAAACGTACTTTGATTTCACCAACATCACCAGTTAATTGATTTAAAGCTGCCATAACTTTAGATTGAAATAATTTTTGTTCCATTTCTTCCTCAATTATTAAATGTTCGTCACTAAACTTTTTAATTCATTTTTTCAAAATTTTTCTTGTTGCCACTTTTTCGGGATTAGATAACAAATGTAAAATTTCTGCATTTTCTTTATCTATTGCAAATTCGAAAATCCCTTGTTCATCAAAAATGAAACAAAAAATATTTTTATGATTTTTGTTCATATAATTTACCCCTAGTATATTTGAAATATACTGGTTTTTTCTTGTAGAAAGAAATAGTAATTATGTGTTTGTAGATTTAATAATTTATATTCTCCTTCTACAACATTATTTTACCAAAAAATTATCAAATAATTAACTCCATTTAGCTAATTAATCCGTTTTTATAATAGTAAAAAAGCACTTTATTTTTTTGGGCTAGGAGTTATAAAATCTTTTAAATAATAAATCATTTTTGACTATTTCAAACCTGACTACAAAACATTTCATAATTCTCAAAAGATAAATGGTAGGTTGTTAGATAGGTATTGGTATAATTATTTCTATGCCAAGCAAGATTTTCCTTTTTTTACTCCAATTTTTGCAAAATTATTTTAAAATACCAAATTTAAAGGTTTCCTTTTTTATCTAAAAGTAATATTATAAATAATATAGAAATAATTATCAGTGTAAAAAAAGGAAAACAAAATGACGCACAATAAACAACCACTTGAAATCAATATTTTTGGATTAACAGCTAGCCAAGAATTGACAAACGAAGTGTGTGATATTTTAAATATCAAACAAAAAACAGCTAAAACAATGAAATTTGCAGATGGTGAACTTTTAGTTCAATCATTAGATTCTGTTCGTGGAAGAGAAATTTATATTATTCAATCAACAAGTCAACCAGTTAATGAAAATTTAATGGAATTATTAATTGCTATCGATGCCTTTAAAAGAGGAAATGCTGCCAAAATTAATGTGGTGATTCCGTATTATGGTTATGCTCGCCAAGACCGTAAAGCCAAAGGAAGACAACCAATTACTGCTAAATTAGTAGCTGATTTATTAACTAAAGCTGGAGCTAATAAAGTGATTACAATTGATATTCACTCACAACAAATTATGGGGTTCTTTGATATTCCAATGGAAAATTTCCAAACTGCAGAAACATTGGCAACTGAAATTGTTAACACCATTATCGATGAAAAATTAGACCATAAAAATTGTATTTTGGTTTCTCCAGATTATGGTGGGTTAACGCGTGTTCATAATGTTGATTCTTATACAGGAGCAATGACTGATGGAATTGCAGTCATTGCTAAAAGACGACCAGCCCCAAATCAAGCCGAAGTTGAATTTATTTTAGGAGATATTGCTGGGAAAACTTGTTTTGTCATTGACGACATGATTGATACTGGTGGAACCATTATTAATGCTGCCAAAGCACTTAAAGAAGCCGGGGCTAAAGATGTTTACATCTTTGCTTGTCATGGTTTATTTAATGGTGAAGCTGTCAAACGAATGAATGATGCTGTGAAAGAAGGAATCGTCAAAAGAGTTGTCGTGACAAACACCATTCAAATTCCTGAAGCCAAAAAATTCGATGGTTTAAAAATCATCTCTATTGCCCACTTATTAGCAAACATGATTGAAGCTTCTGTCCAAAACCATTCCTTAACTGATGTTTATCATACTGCTCGTTGTAAATTAGCCAAACATATTGACAAATACATCAAAGATCATAAATAATGAAATTAATAATCGGCTTGGGTAATCCTGGTCGCGAATATCAAAAAACAAGGCACAATGCGGGTTTCATGGCTCTCGATCTATTATTGGCTAAATATGGGTTTACTAAAGAGAAAAATGAATTTAATGCCACGGTTTATCTTTCAACAATCAATAATGAAAAAGTTTTATTTGTCAAACCTTTAACATACATGAACAATTCAGGCGCTAGTATTCGTCAAATTATGGACTATTATAAAATTAATAAAAAAGATGTAATTGTTATTCATGATGAAAAAGATTTTCCGATTGGAAAAAACCAGTTTAAAACGTCTGGTTCTGCTGCTGGACATAATGGGATTAAAAGCATGATTCAACATTTAAGTGGTGAAGATTTCAATCGTTGAAGATTGGGTATTGGTTTACCTGAAAACTCACGCATGATGGCTGACTGGGTTTTGAGTAATTTCACTAAAGAAGAACGAGAATTATTGGACCAAAGCATTTACAATTCATTATCATTTTTACAAGATTGAATTAATGGAGACACCTTTCAAAACATTATGAATAAATACAATTAAATTCAAGAAAAAGAAATTTCTTGAATTTAATTTTTTTTATATTATTTTTTGTTCAACTATATATAATGAAAGAAATGAAAAAAACAAAACTCATTGCATTAACAATAATAAGTGCATCTTTAATTGCTGTCCCAATCATTACAGTCGTCACCGGCTTTAATTTCAATGCGTCTTCTAATTCACTTTGAGCGATTGCAAATTTTAGACAACCTACAACTAAAACAGGTTGAGAAATGTTACGAGTTGATGCGATTAAAAACAAAACACGATACTTTCAAAATGTGGAAAATCTTGCTTATGATACTGCATTAAAAAACAAAACAATGGATGACACATCAATGAATGATTACATTAGTTTTCAAATTGAAAAAGGCATGGATTTTCAATTTTATTTAGCTTATGTTTTGCGAGAAATGTTGGCTAATGTTAATTTATTTAAAATTACTCAAGATCCCACAACATATCAAATCCAAGGTCAAGATTTAGATAATTTAGTACCATTTGAATTGATTAATTTAACTTCTAATAATTATGCTTACATTATTTGAAACATTGTTAAAGAAGGTGCGATCGCTTTAACCAATATTCCTTTAAATCCTGATTTGAGAAATTTGGTCAACTTAACTCTCGATGAGATTAGGAGTTTAAAAATTTATGATGATCAAATTAATAATCTTTGAACATCAGGATTAAAAGATTATTTTGCTAGTAAAATGGCTGATTTAACAAAAGCAAATTATCAAAAAAATAAAGCCAAAGAACTCAATCAATTAAATTTAGACTTAGCAAAAGCTAAAGCAGAACACAAATCTGAAAAAATAATTGAGGAGATTGAAGCAAAAATAGTTGTGAAAAAATTAGAAATTCAAGTCCGTTTTGATCAATATAATTATGAACTGGATCAATTTGCAAAAAATATTACCATCTATCAAAATGAATTATCTACATGAGTTGCCGAACAAACTAATTTAAATCATCAACAATTGCTTGATAAAGTAAAAGAACATCCTAAATTTAAAATCTTTATGCTTTTAAATTTTTATCAAATCAGTTATAAAGAACAAGCTTTAGCAACATATCAAGTAATTAAAACAGTCATTCCAGACTTAGTCATTCCAGATAAATTTGTTATATCTGATTGAGAAAATCATTTCATGCTACTAGCCAAACAGGGAAAAAACACCATTGATTTTGTAGTTAAGAGTAAAGATGAGGTTGTTGTAAATCTCAATGAGATTCCTTTGTCTGATGAAATTATCAATGCGGCTGCCTTGCAAGAATATAAAGGGGGACAAGATGCTTAAAGCAATTAAAGTTAATAATATTATGAAAAAATTCAAAAATCACATCGTACTGAACAATGTGAGTTTTGAAATTAAACAAGGTGAAAGTGTAGCTTTTATTGGGAGTAATGGTTCTGGAAAAACCACACTTGTTGAAATTATTGCAGGGTTACAAATTCCCACTACTGGAACTGTCTTTTTTGATGACCAAACACCTGAAAAATTTACTAAATTAGGCATTCAATTTCAAGAAGGTGAATGACCAAAAGGAACTACTACTAATGATATTATCAAATTTTATTTAGGTAAAAAATTTGCTCAATCAGAGCAAATTCGCACGATTATCGATATGTTCGAAATTAATGATTTTTTAAAAGCAGATTTAACCAACTTATCTGGTGGTCAAAAACAAAGGTTTAATGCTTTTCTGGCAGTTTCCAATGAACCAGAAGTAATTATTTTAGATGAGTTAATCACTAGTTTGGATTTGAAAATGCAGATTAAATTGATTGATTATTTTAAGCAATATCAAAAAGAAAAACAGGCCACAATGATTATGATTACCCATATGCCTGAAGAAGTGGAAATCATGTGTAACCGGATTATTTTATTAGAACAAGGCAACTTGATTTTAGATGCTAATGTCAAAGATGTTGTAAAGAAACACGGAAGTATCAGAAAGATGATTATCAAACATTATGCTGGCGAAAAAATATAACAATTTAAACTTTGAACTTGATTCATTTCGCAAAACTTTTAAATTATTTTTCACCTTAATGGTGAAAAATCCTAAAACTTACATCTTGTATTTAATCTTCCCGCTCTTCCCGCTCTTATTGATTTTATTTATTTGAACAATTGCCATTAGTGCTAATATTTATCCACCAATGTTGATTAACTTCTTAGGTGTAAATCTGATATTTTCTAACTTTTTTGTAATTCAAACTTTGATTAATTGGAAAAACAGTATTATCTTAAAACGGATTAAAATGAATGGGGTTTCTAAATATAATTTCATCTTAATTTTATATTTAATTTTTATTCCGTTGTTTATGTTATCGGTTGTGATCAATATGTTATTTTTTGTCATCATCGCTAAATCCATACCATTTTCTGAACAAATGTTTATGGCAGCAACAATAGCTTTTCTTAATTTAGCATTGGATAATTTTACTCCCTACACTTTCATCTTTTCTTTTTTAATATTAACTCTCTTTGCAATTTTTCTTTTTTCAATGATTTTGATTGTTGTTTTTAAAGTTCGTAAAAATGGTTATGTGCGTGTGATTTTATTTTCATTTTTATTATTCACATTACTTTTTTCTGACATTATTATTAATAGTCAAATGTCTTCACAATGAGAATGGATGATTATTATTGGCTATTTTAGTCCAGGAAGATATTTCATGTGAGTGCTCTTGTTTATCAATTCTTATGCTAACATTGACCCACTAGGAGTGACCCAGATTATTGATTATGTATTTGGTTATTTATCATTTCCAAAAATGTGAATTCCATCACTGGTATCAGGGGTGTTGTTATGTACAACACCACCACTGTCATTTGTGTTATTTAACTGGAGGTAAAAACTTATGAAAAAAATTTTTCCGATTTTTATTATATCAACATTAGTCATTGGCATGACTGCTAATTTTATTGTAATTAATATTGGCAATACAAGTATTAGAAAATATCTTGAAACATTACCTGATTTTGATTGGAGTTCTGATTATGGTGATCGTGCCCCAAGCATTAAAATTAAACCAATTGATTTAAAGAAAAATCGAGATATTGTTGCTCCTGATACAACTTATGCTGATGCTTGAGATTCGGTTTTTGATTACACCAATTTTCACACTGGCTATCAATATCATGATTCAATCACAAAACAAGGTGTGACCGGCGCACCAACTGGTAAACTTTTTCAACCAAATGGAAATATTGGTTTAGATTTTGGTTTGACTAGTCGAGCAATTAGATTTCAAGAGTTAAATTCTTTTTTAACATGAAGTCCTGAAAATGATATGGATGCGAAGTACAATGTGCCAACTATTCCCCATGCTGCAAAATCAATGCGTGTTGCTGCTCCGTGAGCAGCAACACAAAATGCCCAAATTCTTTGTCAAATGTTATCAGGCCCAAATATTGAAAAGCGGGTTCCAGCAACCACAAATATTGGTTTAAAAAACAATTTTGAAATTGCCTTTCCAAACTTACAATACACCGATTACATGACTGGTTGAGGTGGGTCTTGATTTGAAGGACTAATTAAAATCCCGCCAGCAGATTTTGTTGAACAAGCACACAAAAATGGAACGCATGTTTTTGGAAATGTCTTTTTAGATGGTTTTCATGGACTCTCTAAAAGGATGTTAAGAGATTTTTTAAAGAAAGATAATCAAGGTAATTATTTGATTGCCCAAATTTTAATCAATATGGCCACTTATATGAATCTTGATGGTTGGTTTTGAAACAATGAAGCAAATGGAGGTCTACCGAATGGTTCTATTTTAGACTATCGTGAAGTTAAAACTATTTTTGAACAAATGAATAAAATTATTAAAGAATCAAAAGATCCCAAAGTTGCTAAATTACAAAATGAATATTATGTCAACTTTAGTTTGCAATACAATTCTGCTGGTCGTCCAGATTATCCCGAAACTGCTGATATGGTGAAAGTATCTCAACTTTATCAACAAAATTTTGATTTTGATCCATACAATATGAAAGATGTGATGAGTTTTAATCCACATCTTGACCCATACAAATTATTCTCACTTGTGGAGCTTTCAGGCACTGGGTTAAGAGGAATTTATGATACAAGAACAATCACAACTGAAGCGAGAAATTATGATGGTTCACCATTCACTAATTCTTATGATCGGACTAATGCATTAAATCAAAATAATCGCGTTAGATTTTTTGGAAACCCCTTACTTTCAGCTGGGTTTTTCGAAGGTGATGGTGGAGCTGGTTATGGTGCTGAAGCTTTAGGTATCATGGAGCAAACAAGTGAATATCAAGCAGCAAAAAATTCTGGACTTTTACCTTGATGAAAAGAAAATATGTATGCTCAACAAGTGGCTAATCTGGCTGATGATTTATTATTTACCGGAAGAAATCGTTTTGTCCGTGGTTACGCATCAGAAGCAGACCCACAATATGATGCTGGACAAAAAGGAAAAATTAGTTGACTTAATCCAGATGGTACACCAAAAAGTGATGCCGAATTAGCGAAATTCCAACCTGATGATTGAAAAGTTGATAGTCATTTTACAAGTGATTATGGAATGACCAATAATGGTTGAAATAGCCAATGAGTTAAAGGTCAATGGCCAAACGAAACCCAAAGAGCACCACTCATTAAAACACTTGACGTCTTGCCAACTTTTGCCAAAGTTGAAGATTGAAAAAAACATAATAATAATTTATCTTTAAAACAACGTCAATGAATGTTTGCCAAAGATCAAGATGGTAATTATGTTTATTCATCAGGAGAAGGTAATGCTCGTCAAGAAGCAACAATCATCAACAACCAATTAGAAGATGATTTAGTGACTAATTTTTCCACAGGAAATGGAATTTATTTTAAAGATGCTGAAGGTAATTTAATTGAAGCATACCCATGATCAAATCGACGTTTGGCAGATGTTCAACCAACATATAAATGAGATGTGAAACAGTTTGATACCACCAAAACATACAATTCAGAATTAGAAAATTTTCCGCAAAATCAAATCTCAGGATTTTATGATTATTACAATATGTATCAAAAAGGTAATTCAATTGCTTTAGGTAAAAAGATTAATATGGATGGTTCTGTGGTTGGTTTTGATGCTAAGCAAAACCAAAAAATTCTCTGAAATATCATGGGAGCCAATCTAGATAGAAGCAAATTGAGTGATCAAAAAATCTCTTTTAAAATTCAAGGAAATTTTGCAACAGAAAATACCAAACTGAATGATTCAAGACATATTCCGATAACAGATTTAGAAAAAATGTTTGATTTCAATGTGGTTTTATCTGATGGCTCATTTACCCAAGACCATTCACAAACTGATGGTTTAACTAGATACAAAGATCTTGCTAAATTTTATTCATTAAAACCAGTTATTACCCCCGATAAATTTGATTCTAATTGATTAGATATCACTTTAGATTTATCTAAAATACCAAACCCAATTCCAGAAGGCCAAAAATTATCAAAAATTGGTCTTGCTCTCACACCGCTACAAGATGTTCAAAATGTGGTTTTTAATGTTGGTCAATTTTCCTTGGTAAGACAGCCTCAAGCCACACTATCTAATAGTAATTTTGGTACTATCCAAAATTTCAATTCAGAATATGTGGTGCAAAGAAAAACCTCGTTGAATGCAAGAATTGGATGAGAATTTAATGGAGATAAAACTAATCTTGATTACTATGAAATTTATGCTATTGATAGTGATAACAAAAAAATTCGATTAGGCGAAACAACCCAAAATATTTATTACGTTAAAAACTTGCCAGTTGATCAAGAATTAAGAATTGGGATTAAACCAATTTATAAAAAATATGACCAACAAATTTTAGGAGAAACATATATTTATGCAATTAGTAAAAAACCAAAAAACTGAAAATAAAATTAATAACAAATTTACAACCCAAACCAGAACAATTGGTTTAATGTTTAAAACATATTTAAAAAGTTCCGAAACATATTTATTTTTGATTGTTTTTCCAATTTTGTTAACTATTTTAGCATATGCCATTATTAGTCTCTTTTTTGCATCAGAAGTTAGACCTCCGTTAATGGGGGGGATCATTTCTATTGGTTGTTTAGGTTCAATGTTTTTAGTCAACACGATTTTAGCTGATTGAAAGGATTCGATTTTGATTAAAAGAATCAGAATGAGTGGATTAACAAATAATGGTTTTTTGTTAGCATTTTATTTTATCAACATTTGTTTTGTTCTTCTCGCTTTTTGTTCTTCTTTATTCTCGGTTTGACTAATTGATAAAATTTTTCAATTGAAAAATTTGATGACTTTTATCGAACAATTAAATGATTATTGATTGAACTATCTTGGCTTTATTTTTAGCTATATTTTATTAGTCACAACAGCCTTATCATTAGCAATTTTGATTGTTGGTAAAATTAAAAAAAGGCTTATTGCTGATATTGTTTTAGCACTTTTAATTTTATATATTTTAATGGTTTCGGATTTAATTTTAGATCCAGCAATTATGAAAAAAAATTTATTTTATAACATTCTTGGTTATGTTGATCCAATCAAATATATTGTTTGATTAATCTTTATGTTTTCTTCGTCGATGATCAATAGTCCAGAAAATATTGAGCTTATTATGCCAACAGATGGACTGGTGTTTTTAAAATATTTATGACAAGGTTTAGTTTTTTCGATGATCATTAGTGTTTCGATCACAACTTTAGCATTTCTCTTTTTCAGCATTAATCGAAAATAATTATGATGATGAATAAAATTCATTTATTCATTTTTTATAGTAGAATATTCCAAGAAAGAGGTATCATATATGCCAAAAAAATTTTATGTAACCACACCAATTTATTACCCAAGCGGTAAGTTGCACATTGGACATGCTTACACAACAACCCTTGCTGACATTTTAACAAGATATAAACAAATGCAAGGCTATCAAACATTTTTTTTAACCGGAAGTGATGAACATGGTCAGAAAATTGAAAAAAAAGCCAAGGAAGCAGGATTAGAACCAAAACAATATCTTGATGGAATCATTACCAACTTTAATGAATTGTGAGAAAAACTAGATATTAAATTCGATAAATTTATTCGTACGACTGATGATTATCACAAAGAAACTGTCAAAAAAATTTTTTCAACACTTGTTGAAAAAGATTTAATTTACAAAGGTTTTTATGAAGGATTGTATTGTGTGAGTTGTGAAGAATTTTTATCTCCCGACCAAATTGAAAATGGAATTTGCAAAATTTCTAATGATAAACCACAAACAGTTCAAGAGAATACTTATTTTTTAAGAACAAGCAAATTCCAAAATTTTATTGAAGAATTGTTAAAAACAGATTTCTTAATTCCTGAATATCGTCGTACTGAAATGTTAAAAAACTTTGTGGAACCAGGGATTCAGGATTTATCAGTGACAAGAGTTTCGTTTAAATGAGGGATTCCGATTAATGAAGATCCAGAACATATTGTTTACGTTTGATTAGATGCCCTAACCAACTATATTACTGCTTTAGGATATTTGCAAAATGATGATGCTAACTTTAAAAAGTTTTGAGCAGAAGATAGTGAAATTTTACAATTAGCTGGAAAAGAAATTGTCCGTTTTCATGCTATTTACTGACCAATAATTTTACAAGCTTTAGATTTAAGAATTCCCAACCACTTATTAGCTCATGGATGAATCTTGAATAAAGATACAAAGATGAGTAAAACTTTAGGAAATGTTGTGGACCCAATTCAATATATTGAACAATATGGTGCTGATGCTTTAAGATTTTATATTGCTTATGAATTACCAACTGATCGTGATGGTAATTTTACTAATGAATTATTTGTAGAAAGTTTTAATGCCCATTTAGCGAACAATGTCGGGAATTTAATTAGCCGTGTGAATAATATGATTACCAAATATTTTGCTGGTCAAATTCAAGATGTCCAGAATGTTGATTTTGATTTAATTACACTAGGACATCAAACAATTGATAAATATATTGAATTAATGGACCAGTATAAAATTAGTGAAGCAATGCGAGTTGTTTTAGATCTTGGGGCTGCTGCTAATAAATTTATTGAAGTCCAAGAACCATGAAATCTAGAAAAACTTGGTAAAACAAAAGAGCTGGAAATGGTCATGGCCACATTACAAAGAACGCTGGCAATTATTGTTTATTTATTAAAACCAGTTTTAGTTAAGAACTACGAGTTAATGACTGAACAAGTTGGATTAACAAATGTTGAATTTAGTTTTGCTGAGTTAAAAACATTTAAAACAATTAAATTTAAAAAATTAGGAGACAAAAAAATCATTTATCAAAGATTAAAATAATTTTTTTAGGATTTTATATACTTTTTTAAAAATAGTAAAAATGCTTGATTAGAATAAACAAAATAAATAAAATAATTGTAAGAGTTTTAACTCTTTAAGGAATTTTTATGAAAAAGTTATTAACAATATTTGGAAGTGTTGGAATAATGGTTTTGAGTGCATCTACATTGACAGCATGTACTAATCGCATTCCTCCGAAAGATCGTAGTGATACATTAGCAGAAGAAGCTCAAGATCAACTAAATAATTTAAAAAATATTAACACAGTTGTGACGGGTGAGCGATTACAATTAGGGGTTTTAGAAAATAACAATCAACAAGTTATCAGGGACAAATTTTATAATAAAAATAAAGATTTAGGATTTGAACGAGATGACTTCATGGTTTCAAAATGAACTTTAACATCAGCTAAAATTAGTCAATTCAAAGGTTATAGTGGTGAAATTATAGTCGAATTTCAAGTGCTAGAAAATTTGATTGTGAAAACTGATTTAGGAACCATTCCAAATAATAGTTACACAACTATTGAAAATAAAATCATTGATATAAATAAAGAAGCTAATCCAAATAATCCAATTAAACATGGTGACTTTGTAATCACTAACATTAATCACGATAGAGCGATAGTTCAAGCATATGCTGATGCTGATGCATTTATCACAGTTACTTTCAAAGTCAGCAAATAATAATTAATTATTTTTTGGAAAACACAAACTTTTGTTTGCGTTTTTTATTTGAACATTTTAGAAAAAAGTATAAACTAAAGATAGTTATTTATTGTCAAAGAATGATAACAAAACTAATTAGTATATGTCAAAGATATGCCGAACTTAATTTTTAAAAGGAAGTTTAATATATGAAACAAACAAACTATGATGTTTTGGTTATTGGAGCCGGACATGCTGGAGTTGAAGCTGCGCTAGCTTCTGCTCGTTTAAATAAAAAAACAGGATTAATTAATTTATATACAGACAAAATTGCTTTGATGCCATGTAATCCCAGTGTGGGGGGGCCTGCTAAAGGGATTGTGGTGCGTGAAATTGATGCATTAGGTGGAGAAATGGCTAAAGCTGCTGATGCAACTGCGCTGCAAACCAAATTATTAAATTCATCGAGAGGACCCGGGGTTTGAGCACTAAGGGTGCAATCTGATAAAGAAGAGTATTCAAAATACATGATTAACAAAATTCAAAATCAAGCTAACCTTGATTTGATTGTTGGTGTTGCTCAAGATTTAATTGTTGAAAACAACACAATTATTGGTGTCCAATTGGCTGATGAAACAATTATTCATGCTAAAACTGTGGTGTTAACAACAGGAACATATTTAAAATCATTGATTTTACAAGGGAATGAAAAAACTGAATCTGGACCAAATGGTGAGATGACTACTAAAGGTATTAGTGGTAGTTTAAAAAGATTAGGGATTGATTTATTTCGTTTCAAAACAGGCACACCAGCTCGTATTTATAAAGATTCTGTTGATGTTTCGCAAGCCCAACCAGAACCAGGGACTGATGCTAAATTAGCATTTAGTTTTTCAACCAAAACTTTTACCCCTATTGCAGAACAAGAGATGTGTTATTTAATTCACACAACTTTAGAAACTAAAAAAATCATCGAAGAAAACTTACATAAATCAGCAATGTATGCTGGTGATGTGGAATCAATTGGACCGAGATATTGCCCTAGTTTTGAAGATAAAATTGTGAGATTCGCCAACAAAGACCGACACCAAATTTTTATTGAACCAGAATCAAAAAATTTAGACACTTGATATATTCAAGGTTTTTCAACATCAATGCCGATTGATGTTCAAGAAAAAATGTTAAAAAGCTTACCAGGTTTTGCCAACATGCGAGTTAAGCATTGATCTTATGCTATTGAATATGATTGTATTGATCCAATGCAATTAAAACCAAGTTTAGAACTGCATCAAATTAATAATTTATTTACAGCCGGACAAATTAATGGAACTAGTGGATATGAAGAAGCTGCCGGTCAAGGGTTGATCGCTGGGATTAATGCTGCTCGTAAAGTTGATCATCTAGAACCATTAATTTTAAGAAGGGATGAAGCTTATATTGGTGTCATGATTGATGATTTAATTAACAAAGGTGTTTGAGAACCATACCGTTTATTAACTAGTCGTGCTGAACACCGCTTATTGTTAAGAAATGATAATGCTGAACAACGTTTAAAACAATATGGTCGTGATATTGGTTTAATTCAAGATGCCGAATGAAATGAATATTTAAACTATTTACAAGAAAATGAAAATGCTTTGGAAGAATTAAAAACCATGAGATTTACCCCCAAATCTCCACTGGCTGAAATTTTAGATACTAAATATAACATCAAATTAAAACAAGGATATTCTGGATATGAATTAATCAAAATGCCAAACATTCCAGTTGATGAATTAATTCCTTTTATTCCAAGCATGCAAAATTTAAGAGTGAACCAAGTTCAATCAATTACAATTAATTCGCGATTTGAAGGTTATGTCAAAAAAGAGCTTGAACAAGTTGAACGTTTCAATAAATTAGAAAAGAAACAAATTCCAACTGATTTAAATTATGATCATGTGGCCAATCTGGCAACTGAAGCTCGCCAAAAATTAAAAAAAGTTTGTCCGCTAAACATTGGGCAAGCTTCGAGAATCACTGGGGTTAATCCAGCCGATATTCAAATGTTATTATTCTATTTGAAATCACAATACGCTAAAGATAACCAAAATAATTAACCAAATCACTAGCATAAAAAATGATGCTAGTGATTTGGTTTTTTTATTGCAAAAACCAACAACTTTTTTATTTTGTAAATCATAAAAAATATTTAATTGGTATAATTACAAAGTAATTAAAGGATATATATATGAAAAGAAATTTTAAAACTATTGTTGTGGTGGGTACACAATGAGGAGATGAAGGTAAAGGTAAGATTACTGATTATTTTGCCCAAAAAGCGGAAATGGTTGTGCGTTATGCTGGCGGTGATAATGCTGGACACATGATCGAATTTGGTGGTAAACGTTATAAAGTCACCATTGTTCCATCAGGAATTTTTAACAAGAATGTTAAAAATATCATTGGGAATGGAACAGTTGTTAATTTAGAGAAATTAGTCAGCGAACTAACTGGTTTAAAACAAGCTGGTATTGATACATCAAACTTATTTATCTCGGGAAGAGCACATTTGATTTTGCCTTATAATTTAAAAATCGATGAAATGCAAGAAGAGCAACGAAAAGATAATAAAATTGGAACCACTAAACGTGGTATCGGTCCAACATATGCTGATAAAGCATCTCGTTGTGGAATTAGAGTTTATGATTTATTACTGCCAAATTTTAAAGAGATTTTAAAAGAAGCAGTTGATTATCATAACCTAATCTTAAAAAACTTGTATAACTCAGATGTCCAATTTACATTTGAGGAAATTTATAATAATTTAATGACTAATTTTGAAGTTGTTAAAAACAATGTTTTAGATACTGGAGAAATGGTCGCTAATGCAATTGAAGCCAATAATTTTGTGTTATTTGAAGGAGCACAAGGGGTGCTTTTAGATATTGATCATGGAACTTATCCTTTTGTAACAAGTTCAAATACTAGTGGAAACAACGCTTCAATTGGAAGTGGTGTTCACTATAAACATATTCAAAAAATTGTTGGGGTGGCAAAAGCTTACAACACGCGTGTGGGAACCGGGGGGATGCCGACTGAATTAGTTAATGAAATTGGTAACCGTATCCGTGAACGTGGAAGAGAATATGGTTCAAACACTGGACGTCCACGTCGTGTTGGTTGATTTGATGCAGTGGCAATGAAATACGCTGTAAGAGTTGGGGGGATTGACGAATTATTCTTAACTTTATTTGATGTTTTAGATGCTGAAGAAACTTTAAAAATTTGTGTGGCTTATGAACTTGATGGCAAAACAATTACCACCATGCCGATTAGTGATCAAGAATTACAAAGATGTAAACCAATTTATATTGAGCTGCCTGGATGAAATGAAGATATTACCAAAGTGCGTTCATATGATGAATTACCAACTAATGCCAAAAACTATATGAAAGCAATTGCTGAACACTCAGGAGCAAAATTCTTAGGGTTTTCAGTTGGACCAGATCGTGAACAAACAATTTTATTAAAAGGTGAATTTGATGATTAGTCGTTATGCTGTTGCAGATATTGAAAAAATTTGAACTGATGAAAACAAATACCAAGTTTGATTAGATGTTGAAAAATATATTGTTGAAGCATGAGCATCATTAAAAGTTGTTCCGCAAAAAGATTTAGCCGCTTTAAGTCAACTAAAAGTTGATTTACCAAGAATGTTGGTCATTGAACAAGAAACTAAACATGATGTTGTGGCTTTTACAAGAATGCTTGGTGAACAAATTGGCCACGAAAGCAAATGAATTCATTTGGGTGTGACATCAACAGATATTGTTGATACGGCACAAAATTTTTTAATCAAAAATTCTAATGTTATTGTTGAACAAGAATTGAAAAATTTATTAAAAACCTTAAAGTCATTAGCTTTAAAAAATGAAAAAATTTTGATCATGGGGCGCACTCATGGGATGTATGGAGAACCAACATCATTAGGTTTAAAATTTGCTTTATGGTATGAAGAAATTAATCGTCAAATCAAACGTTTAGAGCTAGCAAGAAAAGATATTGAACTAGTGAAAATATCAGGTTCAATGGGGAACTATGCCAATTTAGAATTAGCAGTCGAAAGCTTTGTGGCCAAGAAAATGAAAATGGGGGTTGATAGTTTATCAACCCAAGTTACTCAACGTGATCGTCACGCTTTTCTAATTTCTGTGTTTGGTAATCTGGCCTCAACTTTAGAAAAAATTGCCACAGAAATTAGGTTATTTCAACGTAGTGATGTTAATGAATTAGCCGAAGGATTTAGTGCTGGGCAAAAAGGAAGTAGTTCGATGCCCCACAAAAAGAACCCGATTAGTTCTGAAAATATTGCAGGATTATCAAGATTTATTCGTGCATTCACAAATCTGGCTTTTGAGAATAATAACTTATGACATGAGAGAGATATCTCACACTCATCAAATGAAAGAATTATGTTTCCTGACATTTTCAATACTCTAGTTTATGCATTAAGAAGAATGAATGATACATTACAAAATCTTCAAATTAATAAAGTCCAAATCCAAAAACATATTGATGAAGCTCATAATATTTATTTTTCGCAACGTGTTTTAACTTACATTATTATGCATAATGCTTTAGTTACTCGTGAAGAAGTTTATGATTTAATTCAAAAATGTACAACTATTTCAATGGTTGAAAAAACAGACTTAAAAGAAGTTTTATTGAATAATGATATTTTGAATTTCATTTCTAAACAAGAATTTGATACTTTGTTTGATAAGCAATTTTTCAATCGTCAAACCAAACAAATTTTTAAAAGAGTTTTTAATCAGAAATAAGCTTTTATTAATTTATTTCGTTGATAGTATTACCAACCAAAATGGATTTAGTAATCAAAAACAACATTTATTATTAAAATATAAATTGTGTTGTATAATAAATATGAGTCGGGATGCTTAGAATGTCCCAGACATACTCGGGAAGTTCGGGTGAAGAACACCATTGTTGTGTTCAGGGTTAAGATAGCGAATGGTTAGTGCTGTGCTATTACCTCTTGCAAGGCAACCACTAATAGTTGTTCTTGGATATTTATTAAACAACACTTTAATTAATTAAAGTGTTGTTTTTGATTATCATTTATTTAATAAAAACTTATTGTTCAAAATTCTTTCTAACATTTCTCTTGTTAATGTACATCAAGAATTGGAATTTGGAAACTGTTTTTAATTAATTGGGAGTTCGGTAATGATCGAACCATAATTATACCCGGTTTTCTTGTACTCCCGATAACTTGATAGTCAATATCTTTTTTGGCTTCTGGTGCTACTGTATGAATTTCCTCTTCAACTCAAGAGTATATGTTTTCGATCTTAGTTTTTATTGGAAAAGTACGAATGTGTAATTTTCTAATAGTTACTCTTTTATCAATTGGTATCGAAATGTTTCTAGAAACAACAGCAATAGTTTTTGAACCTTCAAGTCATTTTGATGATTCTTGTGTTTGGACTTGAATGCTTCCCTTATTTTTAGTGTTTCCAGAAATCCAATAGTCTCGATTAAGTTGTGCATCTGGTGCTAATGCATAAATTGCATCCATAACATCAGCTTCGATTTGTTCCAGATCATCCTCAACTTTAACCTGATTTATATCAATTTTATGTGAAATATTAATTTTTTCAATTCAACTTTTTGGTTTAACAACTTTAATTTTAAAACTATCTTTAATGAACTTAGAATTAGGTTTAGCTTTTACTAAAATTCCACCCTCTTTTTTAGTGTCACCTTTAATTTCAAAATCTTCATTAAGTTTTGCTTCGGGTGCAATTTCATGAATTTTATCCAAAATTTTTGCCCTTACTTGTTTCATATCAGCCCCAATACGAAGATCTGGTGTAAATTTGATTTGTTTTAAACTTTCCTTAACTATTTTACTTGATAATGAAATAACCTTAATTTCAAATTGATCTTTTAATATTTTAGAAGAACTAACTGCCTTCACCACAATTTTTCCAACCTCTTTTGTATCACCTTGAATGACAAAGTCTATACCAAGTTTTGCTTCCGGTGCTATTTTATAAACATCAAGCAAAATCTTATTTTTTACAAGTTCCATATTATACTCAACTCTAACATCTTCTGATTTTATTTTTTGCAAACTTTTTTTCGCAGTTTCTACATGCTTGCCCGCATCTTTAACAATGTTAATTTCAAACTGGTCAACTAATCATTTTGAATCTTTTGTTGCTTTAACAATAATGTGTCCTGCTTGTTTAGTATCACCTTCAATAGTGTAGTCTTTCCCAAATTCTACATCAGGTATTTTGCCTATAATTTTGCTATGAACTTCTTGTTGCAAGCTTTTCATATTAAAGCCAACTTCTTTATCACCAATATGAATATCAGAAATGCTAATTGCCCCTGATGATTCTTGGTCATTTTTGTGGCAACAACAGCAGTTGTAGCTGTTGTTGCCACCAAACCAATACAACCTAACAATGTTAATAAATTTTTCATTTTTACCTCCATTTGTGTTATTACCACAACTCTATTCTACATTTTCTACTTTTTTGTTAGAAGTAAATCCTGGCTAGTGAGAGCGCTTTTTTTGTCCTTAAAATAGACAAAATCTCGATGTTTATTTAAAAAACCCCTTCTGAAATTGAAGAAAATTTTCAATTTGGGAAGGGGGTTTAAAAAATTAAAATAAAGGAAATGAAAATTTATTTTTCATGGCTCTTTTTATTCCATCACCAATTTTTAACTTTGATGTATCCTTGGTAAGTTAATCAAATTGAGAGAATGGTTAAAATCGTGTTGGTGACAAAAATGGCAATTAATCCGGCGGGTAGTCCAATAGTACTAAAATCAAAAAACTTATTAATTTGTTCAACCGGAACTAAAGTAATGATTGCTAAAAATAAAGCTAAAAAAGAAAAAATCAGTAAACGTTTATTTAGAATAAATTTTTCTTTCTTTTTGATCAAGAGACCTTTTTGGTTAATTGGTAAAAAGAAATTATTGTATAAAAATGAATAAACAATAGGGGCAAACATAATAGAAATATAAACTCCAGTTTTACCAAACTCTTGCGCTAAGATATCATTATCAGTAAAAAATTTAGCAAATTCATAATTTAAAATTGCAAACAGTGAACTCAAAGTAGTAGTAATAATAATTTGCATTTTAATCCCTTTAAGTAGTGATTCTTTTTTGTGTGATGGGGGTGGATTTCACATCACACCTTTGCGGTCATAACCCATCCCAATTGGAATGGCTACAATTGTTTCAATGACAAAGATGTGGAATAAAATGTTAACCGAATTTAAAGCAACCCCTTTATTGACTAATAAAATAAAAAGGATGGTTAAGACCTGGCTAATGTTAGCGGCAATTAAAAATGAAATGGAGTACTTAATTTTTTCATACACATTTCTCCCGGCTCGCACTCCATAAACAATACTTTTAAAGTTATCATCTTTTAAAATAACATCACTAACTTCTCTAGTAACTTCAGTACCACTAATTCCCATCGCAATTCCAACATCAGCTTTAACAATACTTGGGGTATCATTAATTCCATCCCCAGTCATCGCGACAATATTTTTTTGTTCTTGTAAGAGTTTAACAATCACTGCTTTGTGTTCAGGACTTACTCGTGCAAAAACATTCGTGCTTTTAATTTTTTCTGATAACTCTTCTTGAGAAAGAGTGTCGATTTCAGCTCCAGTGATCACTTGGTTATATTTTTCAGTGTAAATCCCTAATCTTTGAGCAATCTCTTGGGCTGTAATTTTGTGATCACCAGTAATCATCACCACCCTCACTCCAGCATCATTAGCGGTTTTGATTGCTTCTTTAACCTCTGGACGTGGTGGGTCAATAATGGCTACAGCACCAATAAAAATTAAATCATTCTCATATTCATCATCAAGAGATTTTAAATTTTTAAAAGCAATCCCTAAAACTCGCATTCCTTTTCTCGCAAATTCAAAAGCTTGATTTTCGATGGTGGTGCGGTCTTCAGCGGTTAAAGCTGAAATTTCTCCATCAATAATTTTTTGTGTGGAATTGGCTAATAAATAATCAAAAGCTCCTTTAGTATATGAAGTAAAATGATTTTTATTTTTATGCACAGTTGTCATCATTTTGCGTTTTGAATCAAAAGGAATTTCGTCCACTCGGGGATAAAGTTTTTTCAGATTTAAATAATTTATTTTTTGTTGCTCTAAAAATTTAACAATAGCAACTTCAGTCGCCCCACCAAGAATTTGGTTATCAGGATTGGTGATGGCATCATTACATAAAGCAAAAGCAGTTAAAAAATGTTTATTTTTCGTAATTTGACTTGGATTGGGGTGGTATTTAAAGTCAACAAAAAATTGGTCAACATGCATTTTGTTTTGTGTTAAAGTGCCGGTTTTATCAGAACAAATCACATTGACATTCCCCAGTGTTTCAATTGATTTTGGATTTTTAACTTGCACATTATTTTTATCCATTTTTTTAGTAGCAATCATCATACACAACTTAACAATAATTGTAAGTGATTCAGGAATAACACTAATTGCTGCTGAGACAGCTAATAAAAGTAAAGTATTTCAAGCTTGCAAGGCAACAGGTAATTCATCTCGAATAAACAAAGAAAAGGCTAGTAAAAGGGCTCCAAAAATAAGGGCAATAATCCCAATCCGAATTGTTAAAGCTTTAATTTTCTTTTCTAAAGGTGTGCGATTAGTTTTATGAGTGGTAATTTTAGAAGCAATTTTGCCAATTTCTGAATCTAATCCCGTGTTTAAAACTAAGCCAACCAATTTTCCTTCTAAAATCATTGTTGACATAAAAGCAATATTTTTTTGATCAGAAATCACAAGGTTATCTTCTTTAATGACTTCAGCACTTTTTTCTACTGGTTCAGATTCACCAGTTAATGATGACTCATCAATTTTTAAAACTGATTGATCAACAATGCGTAAATCTGCTGGAATAAATTCTCCAAGTTTGGAATAAACAACATCTCCGGGCACTAAAAATTCGACATTAACTTGTTTAATTACACCATCTCTTAAAACTGAAATTAAGATTTCTTCTTTGTTTCCCAAAGAAGAAATATAGTTCATTGATTTAATTTCCTGATAAGTTGAAATCAAGGAATTGGTGATGATGATTAAGCCAATAATACATAATCCAGCCACATCAGGAATTGACATTTCTTGATTAATGATCCCGGCAATAATTGTAATTAAACCAGCTAAAGCCATGATAATACATAATGGATCTAAGAAAGTTTTCAAAAAAATTACAAAAATATTTGGTTTTTTTGAAGAAGGTAAGCAATTTGGGCCATATTTTTTTAAACGCTCAGTAGCTTCTTGTTCGGTTAAGCCGATACTCAAATTAGTTTTATAAATTTTTGCAATTTTTTTATCTGAAAGCTGATATCATTTTCTATCAGTTTCAATAATTTTTTTTGAATTTGTGTCACTAATATTTTGGTTCATATTAAATCTACCTCTTACAACATCAAGTTGTAAGATATATTATAAATAATTTTTTAGACAAAGTTGAGAATTTGAAAGATATGCTAAATAACAAATGAAGTAGCAAATTGGGAGGTTTTATTTTTTATATCAAAAAATAATTTTAATATTATAATTTAATTATAGAAATTATTTTTCTATCGATGATTCTATTAAAGAATTTAAGGGAGTTATTAAAATGGTTGAATCAATTATTGGATTTCTTATTTTTGTTGTTGTTATTTATTCATTAGTCGTAAATTTTGGGCATATTTTAATGTGAATAGGTATTGGTTTAGCTTGTTTAATTGGGATCGTTATAATTGGTTGAATTATATATAAGATTCGTGAGAATCATGTGCTTCGTAAGTTTTATGGTGAACCAACATCTTCTTCTTCATCTCCTTTGATTGATATTTTTTATAAATGAAAAAATCAGTCCAAGACAAAATATGTGGATGTTAAAAGTGGAGAAGAAGAATTTGTTGCTGGACCAGCTCCTGAAGGAACAAGAGAAATTTTAATATTGGGGTGGGATAAATATGGTAGAGCTTACCCACTTCCGCTCACAACTGAAATAATCCCCAGTGGACTTGATCCTGAAATAATGAGCACAAAAAATTTATTTGCAAAAGCATCAAAATCTAGTGAAAACATTTGGAAATGAGACACAAAAATAGATAAATCCAAATTTTATGATGAAACAGGATATTATAGTTATGAACAATTAGAATTTTTGTATTCTTTAAATTTTGATAAAATAGATTTTTGAGAAATTTGGGAAGATCTTGATCGTCCTTGTGTAAATTATGAACTAAATCCTGCTAAATTATTTTTTGGCACTAACACATGACCTGATGATGTTCCAGAATGAAGTTTTTGGCATATTGGGTTTAGTGATGATGATTCAAAATTGAATGTTTCACACCGCAGCTCATCTGAATGGATTGAGGGATATATCAAGTGAAGGGAAGAAAACCAAGATCCAATATTTGAAGCATATGAATTGTTGGGGATTGATCCAAATATAAACATTTCAGTTCCACAAATTAAAGCACTTCGTAGAAAAATGGCAAAACAACATCATCCTGATAAAAATTTGCAAGTCAACACAAATGAAAGGATGACCGAAATAAATAATGCTTGTGATTTTCTTATTGAGCATAAACAAAACGAAAAAAATAAAGAGTAAATGGAGATATTTATAAAATGAAAAAAACACTCATGATATTGTCTGGCATCACAATTATACCGATGCTCACAAGCACGGTTGTTGCTTGTAATGAACCCCAAACCAGCAATAAAAAAACAATTGATAATTTATTTGTTGAGATTGAGCATGGAATGTTATTAAATGCTGTACAAACTTTAATTACAAAAGCCATTGATGCAATTGAACCAAGAGCCTTATTTAAGAATGATTACACAATTGAAGGAAGTGAAGTCACTGCCGAATATGAAAAAATACATGTGATTGCAACTCCAAAATCAAAATGATTAGAAGGTCATGCGGTTATTTTTGTGAAAAAACAAGATAGAAGAATATCTATTTCTGAATGAAATATAAAACTTTTTGGTGAAATGAACCAAGAAGAGGCAATCCAGGAAATTGAACAATGAATTTCTAATAAAGTAGTAGGTGCTAAATTGGCTAGAGACTATTCAATTCTTCACCTTCCAAAGAAATTAACTGAGGATGATGAAATTATGATTAAAGCATATGAAGACTCCGCGCTATTAAAGGACAGTTTTAAAATAACTGTTTTACCACCCAAAAAACAAAACTAACAGAAAGCAGGAATAAAATGAAAATTATAAAATCCAAAAAGCAATCTAACAAATGACTTCGAGATTTGGAAAAACATATTGCTTTATTAAAGCCAGAATATCAAGAAGAAATAATTTCAATCTACTCTGATTATTTTGAAGAAAACATTAAAGAAGGTAATGAGTTTAATGATCTAATATCAGATGCAAAACCTATTGAAGTTTTGGTTAAAAATTTATACAAAAAATATAATATTGATCCCGAAAGTCTTAATCGTGATGCTAGAACAAAAAAACAAAAATTTTTAAATGCATTTTCGTTGTTTTTGCAACCTTTTATTTTATTAGGAGGAATAGCATTAATTATTCTAGCTGTTCTTACACCTGTGGCAAGTTTTTTTGTTGCTACATTACTTTATTTAAATTTTGATTTTTGAGAAGCTAGTTCCATAACTTGAATCACAATTCCAGGAACACCCCTTCTTTTGGTTTCGTTTTTATTTATTGCTAAATTGCTCTTTAAATATAGCAATAAAACATTAAATTATTTTGGATTAGCATATTGAAATAAAAAACTGCAAAAAATAAAATGAAAGAAATGGTTGATTAGATTTTGTGTGTCAATTGCTTTTTTTGCAACTTTCTTAGCAATAATTTTTATTGTTAACCCAAACCAAAGTTTAATTAAATATGCTAAAAGTGATCAATTAAAAAATGTTCAAACTTTTAATATAAATAAAATTTTGGACCAAGAACATTGGAATAAGGATTTGAAACTAGAAACAACTTATGGTGAAAGCACATTTAGTATTGAAAGAGCCGGAATAAATAATGAATATAAAAAGGGCACATTAGTAAGACGCCATAACTTTAAAAATAATATTGGTGAAAACAAATATATTTTTGATGAAAAAAATTTAATAATTAAGGTTGAACCAGATAACTGAGCACAAAAATATTTTATTTTTGGAATAGAAAAATATACTCTTTATATTTAGTTGTTTTGGAAAAGGTTAAATTTTCATAAAAAAATCTATTTTGTAAAATAGATTTTTTAAACTTATCAAGTTTATCTTTTAGATCTATAACGGCTAGCTAATTTAGCGGCTTTAATAGTTGGTACCATTAACACTTGGTTAAATGGATAAGCTAATGCTCAAACGGAAATCGCATTGTAAATAATTGAATAAGCTCATCCGCTTTCTCCTCAACTAGGACCAAAAGTAGCAACTCAAACAAAATACCCTGATAATGTTTGAGAAATATAAATTCCTAAGAAAGTAAAGAAACCAATAATAATGAAATTAACATAACTGACATAATCTTTATCAGAATTAATTTTGAATTTAAAGAATCCAACAATTCCCGGAATAATCATTGGGATAAAATAATCCAAAAGATATGACCAAGCCGAAATAATATAACTATTACCAATAAAAGCTAAAGCAATTAAAGCGGTTGTACCTCCGGCAATGATTGCTAGAATTGGTGTTGAAACTACCGCCAGGGTAATTAAGGGAAGGTAACTTATACCAAGACCTCCACCATTAGGTAGCTGTGGTAAAAACTGCCCAACATATTCAAAAGTAATGGTTAGGGCTGTAAACATTCCGCATAAAACAACATCATAAACTGTTAATTTTCTAAAACCAAAACGATGAGCTATGCCTTTTCATGTGATTTTTTCTCGAGTATTTTCAATTTTGTTTTTGTGGAATAAATAAATTAAAATTCCAATGTTAACAAAATTGAAAGACAAAATACTTAACAATATAAATTGCATCTTATTGTCTATAATTTTTTCTAAATTAGATAGAATCCAACTAATGGCAATCAGAATGCTAAAAGCTAAACTTAAAGCAAAGACCATGATCATCATCGTTTTAATATTTTCAAACACCTCACCATCATTAATATTTGTTCACGATATTTTCATCAAACAAAATGTAATCAGTAAACTTAACATAATGAGAAAAAATGTAATTGCAAAACCCATACCCATTTTAACCAATGGTGGTTTTTCTATTTTTGTAAATGCTATTTTCATAAAAAAATCTCCTTTAAAGAGATAACAAAAAAACATCTGATTAGACTCCCTACGCTAGT
>NZ_JADH01000014.1 GCF_000518285.1 Williamsoniiplasma lucivorax ATCC 49196
GGATTATTATCTTCTAGTTCTGATGTAATTAATTTGTTTGCTTCATCAATTTTAGCTTTTAAAGCATTTAAGTTTGCAGTTTCAAGTTGTGTTATGGCTTTGTTAAAAGCATTGATGGCTATTTCTAAAACACCTTGAGCAGCTTTTGCTTGACTTTCTTTGTCGACGGCATCAGCTATTTTAATAGCATCTCTTAAGTCTTGCACAGCTTGAGGATTGTTATCTTCTAGTTCTGATGTAATTAATTTGTTTGCTTCACCAATTTTAGCTTTTAAAGCATTTAAGTTTTGAATTCTTGAATTTGGGTCAATACTATATGTTACATTCACACTTTCTGAGAAATCTGGTGATGTAACTTTAGCATCCATTACTTCAGCATTAGTATTAGGTGTAATGACTAACTTTTTAGCAATGACATCAGTAACTGATTGATCATTTTGTGCTTTAATAGCTGCCCTGATCAATTCTGGTGTCCGATCATTAATTAGTCCTAAGTCCGTTTTTTTAATAATTGTATTTAGATGTGGTTTTTTGTCTGGTTCTTTATTTTTATTGCAAGCTACAACAGTTGCAGCAGTTGCTGCCACCATGCCGATACTTCCTAATAAGGTTAATAATTTTTTCATTTATTTTATAAATCCCTTCATAGGTAGATTATTTAACATATATAAAAAACTTGATGAGTTTTGCAGTGCTTAAATAACATCTTTAAGTTAAATTTTTAATTGATTAAACAATTTACCACACCCATATTCTCACAATCAAAAAGACTTTTTTTACAACGATGTCAACGTTGAAAAATTCATTTTCACTTTCCAAAAGTGAAAATTATTTTTATTTTAAAAATTCTTATTTGGTAAAAAGTTTTAGTGCTATAATGGTTGGTTTAATCTTCAACAGAACCAAACTCAATGTTTTGCTGCTTGTAAAAATTATTGGCAATAATTTTATTAATTTTTTAAATTGTTAGTTAGTTGGTAAAAATTAAATCATGACAAATATCATATTTAGCTTTAGAAATTTTTTTGTCTTTTGAAAAGTCAAAAAATAATTTTTTAAAAGGTGGTTTTGCTTTTATTTTGTTGGATTTTTGAAAAAATGTGATTGGAAGGAGAAAAAAAATGGAAGAAGTTATAAAAGAAATAAATTCGAAACATGAATCAAATCCCACTAAACTTTTCTTCAAAAACAATTTCAATAAAATAATTGTGATGCGAAGAGTGCAAAAGTTTGGTGGATGACTAAGTGCCATGATCATGCCCGTTATTGGAGTGATTATTGGTTGAGGATTATTAACAGCCTTTTTCATTCCAGATGGATGAACACCAGTTAAAGCAATTAGTGAACATGTGACTGGAAACTTAATTAACTATTTGATCCCAATTTTAATTGGGTACCAAGCTGGTAAATTAGTTCATGGAAATCGTGGTGGAATAATGGCGGCTTTTGTTGTTTTAGGAGTAATTGTTGGAAATCAATTTAACCCTGGTTTTGAAACAGGGGCTAGTCCAACACCACAATTTTTAGGAGCAATGATTGTTGGACCAATTGCTGCTGGAATTTTAAAAGGATTCGACAAATTAGTCGAAGGAAAAATTAAAGAAGGGTTTGAAATGTTGGTTAACAACTTTTCACTAGGAATTATTGGAGCTATTTTATGTATTGGAGCATTTTATGGAATGCCTTATGTGATCAATAGTATCGGATGGGTTTTTGGAAAAATTGTTAAAGCAGCAATTGAAGCTAAAGTAATTTTCTTAGCAGCAATTGTTATTGAACCAGCTAAATTACTATTCTTAAACAATGCCATTAACCATGGTGTCTTAACACCATTAGGAATTCAAATGGTAGCTGAACAAGGAAAAAGTATTTTGTTCTTACTAGAAGCAAATCCAGGACCTGGATTAGGAATGTTATTAGCAACAATTGTTTTTGATAAAAAATTAAGAGGACAAGCAGCTGGGGCTAGTGTCATCCACTTTTTTGGAGGTATTCATGAAGTATACTTCCCATTCGCATTAGTAAGACCAGTCTTAATTGTCTCACTATTAGCAGGTGGGTTAGCTGGGGATGCAATTTTCCAAGCATTTAATGCCGGATTAATTGCTCCATCAAGTCCAGGATCAATCATTGCTGTCTTTACCATGACAAAATCCGAAGCATTGAATTATGCTGGGGTTGCTGTTGGGGTGTTTGGAGCAGCAGCGGTTAGCTTTGGAGTTGCTTCACTAATCTTCTTGATTGGCCACAAAAAATTCAAAAAACAAGGTCACAAAGAATTACAACAAGCAAACATCAAAGTTACTGAATTAAAAGGTAAAGAATCAAAATATATCAAATTTGACAAACCAATAACTGATGGGAAAGTTGTTGATGATAAAATCAGCGCAATTCCTAAAACAATCATTTTTGCTTGTGATGCCGGAATGGGTTCAAGTGCGATGGGTGCTTCAATTTTGAAAAAGAAAATTAAAGAAGCCGGACTAAATATCAAAGTAGTCAATTATGCGATTAAAGAGTTACCAAGTGATGCTGAATTTGTTGTCACCCAAAACACTTTAACAGAATTAGCAAAAAATAAAGCACCAAAAGCTGTGCATAAAAGTATTGAAAACTTTTTAAATAAAGAATTTTATGACAAAATTATAGGGGAGATCAAAGAAAAGATAGAACCAAACGATGAAAAAGGAACGCCAAAATAAACTTTTGTACATCTTTTTAAGTTATAAAACAATCAATAAATATATTTTAAAAAATCATTTGGAAATCAGCTTCAAAACTCTAGAAAGAGATATTAGCGAGTTAAATGATTTTTTAAAACCAATTAAGGCATATATTAACAAAATTGATGATACTTATGCATTAGTTAATCCCCAAACTAACTTAATTTTAGATTTTACAAAATTACATGATGAATTTTTACTAATTAGTGAACGACTGATTTTTATCATGCTGGAAATTTATAAAAATGAAAAGGTTCTACAAACATATTTATTAGAAGATTTAGATATTGGCAAAAACATCTTACTTGATGATTTACAAATGTTAGATATTATTTTACGAAAATATCATTTAAAATTAGTGATTGACAAAAAGGGGGTTAGCATTAACGATTTTATTCTTGATGCTATTATTCCAATTGTTTCAGATATTGTTTTAGATCATCTTTTAGTCAAAAAGAATTTAGTCTTATTTCAAAATAGTGATTTAAGTTTAATGTTTTCTGAATATATTTATAATAAACTAGTCCGCTATTTTAAAATTGATAATTTTAAAATCGTTCATCAATACTTGTTGGATTTAATTATTGATAAAAAAAATTTAAGTGAGATGAATATCGTCTTTATTACCATTAAAATTACTTTTTATTTAAACCATTCTAAAAATAAACTTTTTGATATTACAAATAAGATTAACTTTGAAAAAGGCTTAAAATGTCTTTATATGTCAAGTGATGATCGCCAACTTTTAAATACTTTATTTTTAGAAAAAGAAGCTGAAACACAAGTAACTAATTGTGTGGCAATTATTAAAGAAAATTTTGCTCAATTATTTAATCAAAATATTGTTTTTGATAATTATATTGAAGAACGCATTACTAAACATTTAATTGCTAATCTTTTTATTCAAAAAATTGATCCCTTACTCATTGAACATTATAAGGAAAATTTATTTAAATATAAAAATACTTATTATGAAATTTTTAAAATAATCAATGATGCTATCGAATCCCAATTTTTAGAACAAGAACAAAATCTAGCTTTAGTTTATGAAATCTTTATGCATTTGATTATCTGATTAAACATTCAATTCGAAAATGCTAATTTAAAAATTTTAACAATTTGTATTGGGGGCATGGGCCAAAGTTATATGATTAAAAGTTATTTACAATCTTTATATCCTCAAGCTGAAATTGAAACTTCATCACTATCTTCAATTAACAAGAAAATTTTTAGTGATTACAACTTGGTGATTTCCATGATTAATATTGAAGATTCACTTCATAAAAATTTAATCCAAGTTTCCCTCACTGCCTTTTTGGGTGGTAAAACTGAAACTAATTTAATGATGAATTCAAAAATTTATGAGCATTTTATTGGAGCCAATAAAATCCATAAAGTTTTCTCAATTGATAATGTTTTAATCAACCAGCAAGTTAACAATAAAGAAGAAGGAATTATGATGTGTGGCAACCTATTAAAAGAACTTGGTTATGTGACTGACGATTACATTAAATCAATGCTTCAAAGAGAGAGACAACTAACAACTTATATTGGAAACTATATTGCCATTCCTCATGGATTAAATACACATGGAATTATTGAAAATGGAATTGTTTTACTCCATTTTAAAAGTCCTGTTTACTTTGACAAGGAACCTGTTTACTTTTTAGTTGGTTTAGCTGGTAAAGATAAAGAATACTTTGATGCCTTTTATAAAATATCCAATAAATTATTGGAAATCAATTTTATTGAAGAGTTATTAAAAGACCCTTCTAAAGAACGAATATTTAAGGAGTTTGAATTATAATGAAAGTACTACATTTTGGAGCTGGCAATATTGGTCGCGGTTTTATTGCCCCCATCTTATTAAAAGATCCTTGTCTTGAACATTTAAAATTTGTTGATCTGAATCAAAAGATTATTGACCAAATTAATCAACTTAAACAATTCAATGTCATTGAATTAGGAGCTATAAAAAATGTTGTGAATATAACTGGACAAATTAGTGGTGTTGTCAATACTAAATTAGCTGTCGCATTAGAAGATTATGCTGTTGAGTTTTGCACGACCTCAATTGGGGCGACAAATTTAAAACACATTGTGAATGATGTGATTAAAATCATTCAAAAAAATGAACAAAATAACAAAACATTAATTATCATGGCTTGTGAAAATGGTGAAAAAGTTTCATCAATGTTTAAAAAAGAAATTCAAAATGTTTATCATTTTAATGAAAAATTAATTCATTTTGTGGATGTGATGGTCGATAGGATTGTCCCTGATCAGACAGTGTCGGGAATTGATGTTGAAGTTGAAGCATATTATTCTTGAGTAGTTGATCAAAAACAATGACCAGCCAACATCCCCAAAATTACTACACTAACTTATTCAAATGACATTGATGCTGAAATCAGCAAAAAAGTCTGGTTATTAAATGGGGGTCATGCGAGTTTGTGTTGAGCCAGTTATCAAAACAATCAGTTTCACCCACCTTTTACGAATGCAAGTTTGCAAATTCCGGAATTGAAAACTTTTTTGCTCAATTATTTAAAAGAAGTGGGCTTAATTTTTGCCAAACACTTTAATTATAATTTTGATGAAATAGAAAAGTTTATCAATCAAATTATCACACGTTTTGAAAACCCATATATTAATGATTATTTAGAAAGGGTTGGAAGAAATTTAATTGCCAAATTACAGTTAAACGAACGTATTTTAAAACCTTTATTTATTGGAAGAAATTTAGGTTTACCAACCCTGAATCTAAAAGCAACAATTAATCATGCTTTAGATTATACTAATCCCAATGATGCAGATGGGGCAAAAATTGCCCAAATGCACATAGAACAAAAAAATAAAGTAACAATTTTACAAGAAATTGTTGCCAACATAACAGAAGAACAAATCAAATTTATTTTAAATTTGCTTTAACTGATAAGGAGAGAAAATGTTTAAACCAAAAAATGTCTTTTTGCATCAAAAATTTAATTCTAAAGAAGAAATCTTACAAGATATCGCTTTGAAATTCAAGAATGAAAATGTTAATCAATTTTATATTGATTCAATTTTAACAAGAGAAAAATTAGCTTCTTTTGCGATTGGTAATCAAATTGCTATTCCCCATGGAACTTATGATGGAATGAAGACTTTGAATGATAGTTTATTACTGTTTTATCATTTAGAAAAGGAAATTAAGTGAGATGGTGAACCTGTAAGAATTATCATTGCTTTGGCAATTAAACCAGAATGTCAATTAAATGTTTTACAAAACATTGCGGTTAATTCTATGAATGAAGAATTTTTTGAAGATTTAATTAAAAATCCAACTATCGAAAAAGTCGAAACTTTAACAAGTAGTATAAAAGAAGATTAAACAAATTAAGAGCAAGTGAATGTCACTTGCTCTTAATTTTTTGCTTTGTTTATGCGAGCAATCTCAATCTCGTTTTTTAAAATTTCCACTTTAATTTTAGTTAAAGCATCACTCATTTCTGGGTTGCGGCGTTTTTTATCAATTAAAATCGAATAAACCACAAAACCAAATAATGGCAAAAGAAATCATCATCTTAAATGACCCCTAATTTTCTTTTCTAATTCGAGAACCAAATCATTTAGTTCTTTATTTTGTTGTTTTAATTCTTCTAATGTAAATATTTTTTTCGTTGTTTGCATTCTAATTTAATCCTTTATTGTTTTTAGCTAGTGAAAAGAGTGTTGTTTTGATTAAAATACCAATTGCTTCATAAGTATTTTTAATTCTTTTGTTTTCCACCATAAAATCCATTTCTTTATGTGATATTTTACTACGATCAATTAATTTATATTCTTCTTCAATCATATTTGCTTTTTGTACAATATTATCACTATATTTAACTTTTGTACAAAATTTTTCTTCTTTCATCACTTGATGCAAATAATTCATGAAAATTTGACGAATGTTATCTAACTGGGGATTCATTTTATTGTATTTCATTTTAAATCCTTGTAAATATCTCGCACTATGAACATTAATTTGATATCTAAAAAAAGGCATAAAAATAGTATCAAATGTTGCCACTGCATCTTCGGCAAAAACTTTAGTAGTCAATTCTTTAAAATAGGCAAGATATTCATTATTTAAAATAACTAAAAAATAATATTTTTCTAATAATTCTCTTATGGTTTCAAGCAGTGACTGATTTTTTAAAGTTCTAGCGACCTCTTGTCTTGCTTCTAAAAAAACAATTAATTGATTTAAATCGGCATTTTGCTTGGCAAATTCTTGAATTTCTAAAAGTATTTTTTTATGATTTTGGTCAAGATCTTCTGTAAATACATTTGTAATTACTTTTTCATAATCTTCTTGAAAGTAATTAATGATATTTCTTTCAAAATTAATAACATGACTAATTTTTCCGCTCATGGTTTCCTTTTGTTATAATTTAATTATATAATCTTTCAAGAAAAATAGTTGAGGGAAAAAATGTATTATTTAGGAATTATTTTAGCTTCAATTTTTGGTTATTTAATTGGTTCAATTTCATTTTCCATAATTGTTGTTAAATTTGTCAAAGGAATTGACATTCGTAATGTTGGTTCTGGGAATGCTGGAGCCACTAACACAACTAGGGAATTAGGCAAATTTTGAGGATTAGTTGTTGCTTTATTAGATGGAAGTAAATCAATTGCAACAGCGCTAATTGCTGTGCTATTTTCAATGATTCCACATCCATTATTTAGTCAAACAAGTTATTTCATTCCCATCTTATTTGTTTTAATCGGACATTGTTATCCTATTTATTACAAGTTTAAAGGCGGAAAAGCCGTGAGTTCATTTTTAGGATTATTATTTGTTGCTAACTTGTTTTACTTCATTTTCTTTTTAATTGTGTGATTTATTGTCGTTTACATTTGAAGAAAAGTGAGCTTGGCAAGTATTGTTGGTGCCTTCTTGACTTGTTTAATTGTGATTTGATTGCCATGAATGAACGCTTTAGATAGCTTTCAAGGCGGTTGAAATGCCTGAGACCAATGACAAAATGTGTGATCAAGTCCTTGGTTGAGATTCAGTTGATTTAATTATTTACACCAATTAACTAATCCAGTTTCTGGTCATTACTTTGCTGAAAATTCTTTAGCAATTAATATCATCATTTTAATTGGGATGTTTATCACAGCATACCGTCACTTTCCCAACATGATTCGTTTGAAAAATCACAAGGAACCCAAAACCTTTCCTAACATGACTAAAGAAGACAAACAGAAATATAAAATTTATATTCACGATCGTTCTAAAAAGCAAAAAAAATAATTCAGATTCCTGAATTATTTTTTTGCTCTTTTCATGGCATTCATTGTTTTTTTGATGTCGGCTTCACTAGGTTTACGACCCATACTCATATACATTGCACGAATTTGTGCTTCTGTAATTGGTGGGTTATCTTTTAATTGTTTTTTCACAATTGCTCTTGTGATTAAAAAACCAGCAACTGCTCCTAATAAAAGTGCCCCAATGATTACTCCAACTAGTGTTCCGGCTAATGCTCCGCCTTCTAAACTACTCATTAAAATTAAATTCATGTTATTTCTCCTCTTTTTCTTCTCTTTGTGCTTTTTCTCATTTGTCTTTCTCTAGTTTGTTGTTCATGATTTTATTTGCTTTGTTTAAAAATTTAAAAATAAATACAATCGCAACAATCATTAATGTTAATAAAACAATACCACCAATGACACTCAGTGCAATCACTCCACCAATACTCATCATTAGTGTTCTTTTCTTTCTTTGATTGCTTGGCTAACTTGTTCAACAACATGATTCACATTGAAACCAAATTTATCAGCCACAATGTTACCAGGTGCTGATTCACCAAAGTGATCAATCCCAATTGATAAGCCATTTTCACCAACATATTTAGCTCAACCATAAGTGGTTCCCATTTCGATAGAAACACGTAATGTTGCTGGTTTTAAAACTTCTTGTTTGTAAGCTTGTTCTTGTTTTTCAAACAAGAACATTGATGGCATTGACACAACTCTTGTGGCAATTTTTTTCTTTTTTAAGACTTCTGCTGCTTCCATTGCTAAACCAACTTCACTTCCTGTGGCAATCAAAGTAACTTTAGCAGTTTTGCTTTCGCTTAAAACATAAGCACCTTTACTTACTTGTTGGTAAACATTTTTATGGGTTTGTTCAGTTACATCTTGTCTAGTAGCAATAATACTTGTTGGGTTAGTTTTTGATTCTAAAGCAATTTGGTAAGCAGCCATAGTTTCGGCATAATCTGCTGGTCTAATCAAGTTATGGTTAGGAATAGTTCTTAACATCGCCAATTGTTCAATTGGTTGGTGTGTTGGTCCATCTTCACCAACCGCCACTGAATCATGAGTTAATACAAACAATGTTTGCAATTGCATTAATGCTGCTAAACGCATGGCTGGTTTCATATAATCAGCAAAGACAAAGAAGCCTGAAGCAACTGGTAGAATTCCCCCATGAGCAGCCATTCCATTATTCATCGCTGTCATTCCGAATTCTCTTACACCATACATAATGTTGCGACCAGTACGGTTTTTAGCATCGAAATCACCATCTAAACCTTTAATTTTAGTTGAAGAACTTAAATCAGCACTTCCACCAAACATTGTTGGGTTAACAGACATAATTTGTTCAAAAATTGCTCCTGAACTAATACGTGTGGCTTGTTTTTTATTGGGATTATTTTGTTCAATTTGTTTTTGAGGGAAATTTCATTTCCCTTCTAAAGCAGCTAGTAATTCTTGATATTCATTAGGATATGAAGTTTCATATGAGTTCATTAATAGTTCTCATTCTTTAAACTGTTTTTCTCCGCGTTCCATAACAATTGTTTGATAAAAATCATATGTTGATTGGGGAACTTCGAATGGTTTGTATTTTCAATTAAAGTATTCTTCAACTTTGACTAAGTCTTTGCCTAAAGGAGCACCATGCACAGCACTAGTTCCTTGTTTAGAAGCACCAAGACCAATAATTGTTTTCACTTCAATATAAGTCGGAGTTGTTGCTTTTTTAGCTTTTTCAATTGCTTTGGAAATTGCTACTACATCTTCACCATCTTTAATTAAAATTGTATTTCAACCAGCTGCTTTAAATCTAGCATGCATGTTTTCTCTATTGGCTTTAACCACCATATCATCTAATTGGACAGCATTTGAATCGTGAATCACAATTAATTTATGCAATTGTTGCATACCAGCAAAAGAAATGACTTCTTGACTCACACCTTCTTGTAAATCACCATCACCAACTAAAACAAAAGTATGATGATTAATCACATCTAATTTTGGTTTGTTAAATTTAGCTGCTAAAAATGCTTCAGCCATAGCCATTCCCACACCCATTGCTAAACCTTGACCTAAAGGGCCGGTTGTGACTTCAACTCCATCAGTTAAGCCTAGTTCAGGATGACCTGGGGTAATTGAACCTCATTGACGGAATTGTTTTAAATCTTCAATAGAAATCTTGAAGCCAGCTAAATGTAACATTGAGTAAAGCAATGCTGAACCATGGCCAGCACTCAAAATAAAACGATCACGATTGAATCATTTTGGTTGTTTTGGATAAAGATTCATATTTTCTGTAAATAAAGAATACATAATTGGAGCTGCTCCTAAAACAATTCCAGGATGTCCTGAATTAGCTTGATTAACCGCTTGAATTCCTAGCATTCTCACTGCATTTAAATTTTCATTTTGTTTATTATTTTTCATCTTGCTTTTCCTTCTTTTTCTTTTTTGGGGTTGGTTCATCAATGATGGTGATGTTTTCTAATTGTTGTTTCACACCTTCGCGAAAAATGCTAATGTATTTTTCGCGCAATAATTGACGGTAATCAATTTCTTCGGGAGTTAATTTTCTTGTTTTCGCAATGGCTACCATGGCATTAATTTCTTGAATTAATTCATTCATTTTCATTGCGTCGATTTTTTTGTTTTGATCCATACTCATATTTTAATTCTATCTCTTCTTTAATGCAAAATTGTCTGTCTTGCTTGGTAATACTTTTAAATTATAAAACAAAAGTGTTTTTATATTAAAGCATTTCGGAGATAAATCATCTTTTGCAGAAGATTTATCGCATGATCGTTGAGAATTGTGACAGAAATTTCTAGTTGGGGAGAGTTGGGTAAACTAATTCATCCTAATCCTGAAAGCACAATATCAATTACTTTATTTTCATTGGTTTGGAGTTTAAACGTAGTTGGAGCAATTGTTTGATCGCTTAATTTTGGTTTTAAATGCTCTCGATGCTTGTTTCAATAAGTTAAAACATTGACTGTTTTAGTACGGTGAATGTCAATTTGGGCAGAAGTATAAAAATGAATATCGTTCGCTTTGTCATTTTTAAAAGTAAAGTTAATCGCCAACATCCCTCCCACAACAATACTTTGACCACTATGCAGTTGATAAGTATATTGTTTCATTTCTTTTTTGAAATAGAAATATTTCAATTGATCATGATCAACTAAATTGGATAAGCTGTTCTTTTTATTAATTCCTGGTGTATCGAAAAATTTAATTTGATGATTTAAACCAATTTCAATTTCATTTAAAGTTGTATTGAAAAAATGCGAAACAACAATTTTAGAAGGCAGATTAGCTTCTTTTAAAAGTGCTGTCATTAAAGATGATTTACCCACATTGGAAAAACCAATAAAGTATTTTTCACCATGTTCTTGTTCAATAAAGGCTAATAAATGTTTAATCGACTCTTGGTTAAAAGCCGAAACTGTTGTAAATTTTAAATTTTGGATTTTAGAATCAGAAAACATCTCACGAACAAAATTTAAAATTTTCATTTGTTTAACTGCTTTGGGCAGCAAATCAATTTTATTGACTAAGACAATAACTTTTTCATTGGCTAACAAAGCTTCTAATTGCATATCTCTTGAGTTTTGTAAATCTAAGACGTCAAGGACATAGAAAAAAGTTTTTTGTTTATCTCTTAAAACAATGTTTTTAATGTTATCAAAAAACTTTTCTGATTCAATTTCATATGAATTATATTCCCCATAATTTTGGATTTTAAAACATCGCAAACAAAAATCATTATCTATTTTAACTGCATAACCAATTTGTTGTTCATTTTCAATTTGCAGGTTAACTCCACACCCAATACATTTTTTCATGTTTATCTCCTATTTTAAATATTTATTTTGTTTGCTATAGCAAAACTCATATCAGAAATCAATTAAATATAATGTTTTTAAAACGTCATTATAGCAATGGATTTTTGCTTTTTTAAAATCTTTATTTCACCTAATAAAATCTGGATATTTTAAGTTTGGTAAACTTAAAAAATTTAGCGCACTCATCGATAATCCATAAATGTCTTCATCATCTTCCATTTTTGATGAATTAAACACTTCATCAAAATACTCAAAAAATTTTTTAAGACTTGGGAGCTGAATTGTTTCAACTCCCATAGTGCCTTTCTTTAAATTGTTCGGATCATAAAAAATTTCCCCGTTATCTTTTTTATTAATAAACGACATCGCTCCCCCAAGAATGTCATAAACATCAATCGTATTAACAGTATAAACTCCAGTTGTTGGGTCCTGGATAAATAAATCACTTTTACGATTGTTTAATAAAGCTTTATTTTCATTAATTCAAACTTTTAAAATGTTTTTGTCATTACTTGAACCAGCCAAAATAATTGTTTTAATATTTTTAGCAATCAACATATTCAGAAAACTTTTCACCATATACTGATATTGATTATAAAAATTGTAGGTGGGGTCATTATATTTTCTTTTGATGGTCATTGATTTAATTGCACGATGATTATTTCTTAAACTAATTTCTTTTAAATTTCTAGCAAATGAATATTGAATGATGTAAACCAAAGATTTATTTGTTTCATTGTAAAGAGGGTTGGTCATCTCGGTTTTATCATGAGAGCGATTAAAAAATTCAGTGTCTAAAATGACTACTGGAAATTTAATGCTTTTCAAATGTTTGCTTAGTTCTGGTTTATCAACAAAAAAACCTTGATGTTCATTAATTTTGAACTCATCTTCATTAATTTTTGTTATTTTACTTGTTTCCATTGTTCCTCATTATAATATATATTTTACATTTTTATTTTTTTGAAGTATTTAAAATTTATAATTAAAATAGAGGTATGAAAAATGAACGATAAAATTTTATTAAAAGATGTCCTTGATCACTCAATAATGGAGTGATTTAAAATGGCATCTAATGCGGAATTGAATAAGGTGAAAGAAAACTTACAAGTCATTAAGTCAAATTTACCAATGATTGAAAAAACTTTTAATTTGGATAGTGAATTAATGAAAACAGAAAATCAATTTTTAGCTGCCAACACTATTGCTGATGTTAAATATATCACTAACAGACCAGAAGTGAATTTGGAAAATATGATGTTGGGTGATATGAACAAACTAATGGAAAACATTGTTTCGAATATGTTTGGTGCATTTTTTAAAAACATTAATTCTATTTTAAAAATCAGAAATGTTCTTGATGAAAAAATTGGTTTAACCGAAGCAATCGACCAAATTGATAAAACTGATATCGAATATTTATTCTTTGTCGAATTGAAAAATATTGAAGATAAATTAGGCGCTTTAATCCATGCCAATAAAGAAGATTATGATAACATTTTTGCTGATTTTGATGAAATGGTCAAAAGTAAAGATTTAAAATTGATTAATCAAAAAAATGAAATCATTCAAAGATATTATTTAAAACTCAAACCAAACCATGTGATGGAAAACATTATGATGGGTGGAACTGATGAATTGCAAACTGAATTGGTTTCTTTTCAAAATGTTATCGGTGTTGTTGGTGAAATTGAATTATTTATTAAGTTATTTAAAATTATTGAACAAAAAATATAAGCTTTATTGGCTTATATTTTTTATATATTCAATGCCTTGTTCAGTAATCACCCGACCTTTTGGTGTCCGAATAATGAATGAATTGCGAATTAATAATGGTTCAATAAAATGTAAAACATGATCTTGATTTAAATTAAGATATTGTGACAAGTTATTTAAACCCAAAACTTTATGTGCATATAAATAATGCAAATATTTAATGTCATTCAAAATTAAACCTCTTGGATAAATTTCCATTTTGTGCAAAATTTCTTTGAGATATTTTGCATCAAGTAACTGAACATTATCATTGATTACAAAGTCATGAATTCTTTTGAGTAAGTTAATCGCGATTCTCGGTGTGTTTCGCGAGTGATTGGCCAAAATATGGGCACAACCTACATTTAGTTCCAAATTGAGCTTCTGAGCATTAATCAGCAGCAAATCTTTAATCTCTTCAGAACTATAATTATCCAATTCAAAACGAATTGGAAACCGGTTTAAAAATGGGTCAGCTAATTTACTAATTTCAGTCGTTGCCACAATCAAAGTAAAATTTGGTATTTTTAAATTAATAATTTTAGAATTATATTCTTTACCAATAATAATATTCATTTTGCCATCTTCTAAAACTGGATATAAAACTTCGAGTAATTCTTTGGATAAAGCATGAATCTCATCAATAAAGACAAGGTCATTTTCTTTAATAAAAGAAAGGACTGAAACTAAATCGCTTTGTTTTTGTAAACTCGGCCCATTTAAATAATGTAATTTGACTTTTAAAATTTTGCTTAATAAGAAAGCGAGTGAAGTTTTACCCATTCCACTTGGACCCGAAATCACAATGTGATCTAAAGTCCGGTCTCGCTTAACTGCTGAATTAACAAAAACTTTTAAATTCTGAATAATTTTCTTTTGACCGAAATATTCATCTCATGTTTCTGGACGAAAATTATTCATAATTTAATTGTGACAATTTCGTTAAACTAATTTTTGTCATCTCCTCTAAATTTAATTTTGGGTCAAGCAATTTAATGACTGAGAAAATTTCTTTCTTTTTATAACCCATTTTTTCTAAAGCATTGTAAACATCCAACTGTTTGTTATTCATTTCATAATGAAAGTATTTTTTGTTTAATTCAAACAAAATATTTTTGGCAGTAAATGTTCCAATCCCTTTGATTGACAAGATTTTTTCAAAATCTTGTTTTTCAACAATTTGCATTCATTGATCAATTGTAAATTTTTCTAAAATGTTAATTGCTGTTTTCGAACCAACAGTTCGCACTTGCACTAAATCAGCAAAAGCGTCCCGTAATTCTTCGTCAATAAACCCATAACTTTCTTTTTGAAATTCTGTTTCAAAAACAGTAATGTATAGTTTAATAGTTTGGTTAATTAAAAATGTGTCTTGGTTTAAGTTAATCAAATGAAACTTAAAGCCTTGGTCATTGTTTTCTAAAACAATCTCATCATTTTTAATTTTTGTGATTTTTCCTTTTAAATAATCCATTGTATCCCCTTATTAGATTAGAAAAAAAGTTACAAAAATTAACACTTTTTTAACAATATTTGGTTTTTTTAACTATTTTGGCTATTTTAAGCCAAAAAAAATTTCTATTAAATAGAAATTTTCATCATTATTTGTATTTACGGTTTTGTTTTTGTTTGTAAATACGTTTTTCTTTTTTACTTAAGTGGTATTCACGTTTACGAGCTTCTGCTTTATTAGTAGATGCTACTTTTTGGAAACGTTTTAACGCTTTTTCAATTGGTTCACCTTCGTGCACGATAATTGATGCCATTTATTATTTCACCTGCCAATTCCTTATAAATATAACACAAAAACTATTTAATTTTCTTGCTATTTAATTTAATTTCTTGGTCATTCTCATCTTTTAAGTAAATAATTGTTTGTAAGTTGCCAAAAAAATCTTTTTCTTCTTTAATGTTTGTAATGACACAATCTTGGTTTTTGTAATGTAAATTGTCCCCGATTTTTAATTCTTGATTAATTTCAACGGGTTCATTAGCACTATTCAAACCAAATGCTTTTTCATTGATCGTAATAATTGTCTCATTACCATATTTAGCTTCCATGTTTTCTAAAAACTCTAAAGCTTGTTGAGTGGAATCTTCATCATAATTAACAAAATCAAAATCATCATTTAAAAATTCGACATCATCTAAATTTTGTGTGCCGTTATCTTCTTCAAGAGTGGCATCAAAAATTTCAGGATTAATTGAATATGTTGGATCTAATAAGTTAGTTTGTGTTTCGACAATATCTTCAAACGTAATGTCATTAGTTGTATCTGGTCCTAATAAAACAGTGGTTAAAGTTGGATCGTGTTCTTCAATTTCATTTAGTGTTTGATTAAATTCTAAATGTGTTAATTCATCATTGCTATCTGCTTCAAACAATTTCTGTTTTTCTTCAAAAGGAAGTGTGAAACTAACTAAGGTGTCATCTTTTTCATATTCAGACATAATGTCACCCAAATCTTTATTGATGGTTGGGTCTTTATCGAGCATTGAAGTTAAAGTTTGTTGTAATTCATCATCAGACATACTTTCAATGACTTGATCTAAAATTTTGTTTGTATCAATTGGTTTAATTATTGGTTCTTGATGATGTTCTTGTTCAAACTCTTTGTAAATTAGTTTAGAAAGTTCTTGAATACGAGCTTCTTCTTTTCTTTTTTGGGCAATCACTAATTCATTATCGTGATTTCTATTTAAATGCACTTTTTGACCATTAAGATCAAAATCAGTTTGATCTGGGGCCATTTGGTTTGTTCTTTTTTTGTATTTTAGAAAAGCATCACTTGTATCTTTATTTTTATCATGTAATCAAATCATGTACATCACATAACGTTTGACCTCAGTACGCATATAATCAGCATACCCAAAAAGTTCATTAGATAGTAAACTCATCACTGCGTTTGCATCTAAATTTAAATTGACCAATTCATTAATTTTGTTTCTAATTTTCTCTGTTAAATACTCATCAATAAATATTTTTTTCATTTTATATCCTCTTATCTTTTTAATTATAACTTACAAATAATAAAAATAAAAAGTAAGGCGAACCTTACTGCAAAAATCCTAAATTTTTTTGCGATTTTTTTTCGATTTGGCCAAAGCAATCTTTTTATCTTCTTCAACCATTTTAGAAACAATTTTACGGTTTCTTTGTCACGCTTCATGACTTCAGTGATACGCATAAAATGTAATGGCATCTCACAATAAGATTCCGCATGCTGGTAAAATTGCTAAACCAAAAGCCGCGAAGAATAAGCCAAGATTGTTTTGGTTTCAACCAAATTTATCACAATCAAGATTTTCATAACCAAGAAGTTTAAAGATTTGATCATTTAAACCCGGAATAAAAATGAATGCTAAATTTAACACAAAAGCAATTAAAGCGGCATAAACTAATGGAGTAGAAATTTTTCAATCAATCTTATTCGATGCTTTTCAATTGGATAATTTGATGAAATGTGAAAAGAATAAAGGAGCAAAAACAATTGTAATAAACAGTGAAGTTCTTCCGTAAATAATGACTTCAGTTTTTTGTTCCACACTATAAATGTTATCATTAATCACTACTCATCATTTGTCAGTATCACCACTAATATGACTAACAAATTCAGAAGGAGTAAATGCCATACCGACATAAAAAGAAATTAAGGAAATGATTGTTGAAATAATCATGATTTTTAAGATTGGTATCAGCAAGCCAGCCAATAAACCGCTACCACCTTGTTTTGGTGGGAGTTTCATCAGTGTTGGGTCTAAATTTCCCATACCGATTGCAATTGCTAAGCAAGACTCAACCACTAAATTAACATATAAAATATCAACAGCATCAAGTGGAGCAGTGTGATTAATTAAGGAAAGAATTAAAATTGTTAAAACGTTAGCAAAGTTAAATCCCATTAAGAGTACAATCGAACGGCGAATTTTTTGGAAAACGTTTCGTCCTTCGTTCACACCTTTCATAATTGTCCCAAAGTTATCATCAGTCAGAATAACATCTGCTGCTTGTTTTGCCACATCAGTTCCGGCAATTCCCATTGCCACCCCAATTTCGGCTTTAGCAAGCGATGGTGCATCATTCACGCCATCCCCAGTCATTGAAACAATATTACCTTTTTGTTGTAAAAGATTAACAATTCTCACTTTATGTTCAGGGTTGACGCGAGCAAACACTTTAATATTGTCAATAATTCTTAATAGATCAACATCACTCAAGGATTCTAAAACATCAGAACTCATGACTTCATATTCTGTATAAGCAAGATTTAAATCTCGTGCAATTGCTAAAGCGGTTGTTGCATGATCACCAGTAATCATCACGACACGAATCCCAGCATTATATGCTTCAGCAATTGCTTGCACAGCTTCTTGACGAACAGGGTCAATCATTCCCACAGCCCCAATAAAAATTAAGTTTTGTTCTAAATCATCTTGATTATCTAAGTCATCATAACCATCATTATAAGCAAAAGCTAAAACACGCAATGCTTGATCAGATAATTTGGTTGCATTATTCAAAATTTCTTTTTTCATCGCTGCAGTTAATGTTTGGATTTGATTATCAATTAAAATACGGCTAGTAACATTTAACAATTGATCAATCGCACCTTTGGTAAAAATAATATTATCACCATTGACATTATTGACTGTTGTCATTAATTTTCTTTCACTATCAAAAGGAATTTCGTCCATTCTTTGTCAAGTATTTCTTGACAAAGTTTCATCAACCCCCATTTTTAAAGCAAAATCAACAAGTGCTAGTTCAGTTGGATCACCCATTCTTGCATCATCTTCAACAACAGAATCATTTGGCAAAACTAAACCTTTTAACATGAAATCTTTATGTTCATCTAAAGTTGTGGCGATAAATTCTTCATCAGTAATGATTTTATTATTTCAAATCATTCTTTTAACAGTCATTTTATTTTGGGTTAAGGTTCCAGTTTTATCTGTACAAATGACATTGACACTTCCTAAAGTTTCAACTGAAGCGAGTTTTTTAACAATCACATTTTCTTTCACCATTCTTTTTGTAGAAAAGGAAAGTGTGATAGAAACAACAGCTGATAAAGATTCGGGAATTACCCCAATTGCTAATGTAATTGCAATAATTAAATAAGTAGCTCAAGAATCTTTTTGGCCAGTGACCAGCATTGCCCCAAAAATAATCACTCCAATAATCACAGCCACAACACTAATTAAATAACTGAATTTTTTTAATTTTTTTTCTAATGGTGTTTCTTGATCAGCATTTTCATTAATTGTTGTCGAAATTTTACCAATTTCAGTATTCACCCCAGTTTTAGTCACAACACCAATGGCACGTCCGGCAGTGGTAAATGTTGACATGAAAACCACATTTGCCATTTCAGCTAAAATAGTTGTTACTTTTTGTTTTTCATGAGTTTTTTCCACTGGTAACGATTCTCCAGTAAGGATTGATTCATCAACCATTAAATCTGATGATTCAATAATTCTTAATTCTGCTGGCACATATTTTCCAGCTTCTAAAACAACAATATCACCAACCACTAAGTTTTCAGCATCAATCTCTTTTTGACTACCATCACGAATCACAACCGCTTGCGGTTTAGATAAAGATTTTAAAGCATCAACAGATTTTCTTGCCTTGACAGTTTGCACGGTTTGTAAAACCGCATCTAAAAGCACGATTAAAGCAATGACAATAAAATCAATAAATTCTTCAAAAGTGATTGAATCACTTCAACGTCCAAATCTTGGGGCAATCACAGAAATGACAGCTGCCACCATCAAAATAATTTGCAATGGTTCGATTAAACTTCAACCAAAAACAACATATCATGGTGTTGGCTTTTTGGTTGGTAACACGTTTTTACCACCCGTTTTTAAACGTTGGTTAACTTCATCTTCAGTTAACCCTTTTTTATAGTCAGTATTAAGTTTCGACTCAATTTCTGTTAAATTACTATTTTCAAAATTCTCCATTTTTACTCTCTTTCATTCAATAATTGTACAAGTAGATTATAAACTAAGTTAATGTTTGTCTTGCTGGTGTTAGAAACTTTTAAAAAAGTGTCATGTTCATCAAAATTAATTATTTGTTTAATTTTTTTTTCATTTTTTAAAATGTCGTTTTTCTTTAATTTATCTAATTTAGTGCCAATGATTAAAACTTTTAAACCAACTTCTTTAAAGAAGTTGTACATTTCCTTGTCATCATTTGTTGGATCGTGGCGCATATCAACCAACATACAAACCCCAACAAGATTTGGTCTGGTTGTTAAATAATCATCCATCATTTGCCCAAAAGCAACTTTTTGATTGATATTAACTTTGGCATAACCATATCCTGGTGCATCCACAATACGAAACTCACCTTTATTAATTTCAAAGAAATTTAATAATCGCGTTTTCCCTGGTGTTGAACTTGTTTTAGCTAATTTGTTTTGGTTAGTAATGGCGTTAATAAATGTTGATTTACCAACATTTGAACGCCCAACAAAACAAATTTCTGGCATGTTGTCTTCAATTCAACCACTTTTATCAGCAGCTGACTTAATGAATGTTGCAGTTTTAATCATTTATTCTCCCTCATCAAATTGATTAGGAATTTTTAATTCCTTAAGCAAATCTTTGATTTTGTAATTATACCTTATTTTTATTTTTTCCACATTACCAAGAGTTTCTTGATCTTTTCATAAAATAATAATTCATCGACGTTTTAAATCATTTTCCAACTTAATTAATGCAGTCACTGGGATAATGGCATCCAAGAAAACTAAGTTATTATTTTTATACACAAAAATAATTCCTGAGATGATTTTTCTTTCAAATGTAATAATTCAAATAGAAAATAAAATCAGAATCACAGCTAACACGCCAATAACTCAATCCCCAATATGATTGGACATCAAACCAACGATTTGAATCACAAAAACAATGATCATGATCACAAATAAACTAACTAAACTAATGATGATACCGCAATGGCAAATCCACATTTTTTGATTTCAAAAAAAAGTCACATCTTGTTTTTCAAATTGTTTCATTTTTAAAATATCTTTTGTTGTTTTCACGACAAAAAAACATGTAATCAAAAAAATCATTGTCGTTAAAACGACTGTTGAAATTGTAATACTAAACATCATAACCTCTTTTTAATAAACTATTAATAATTAAAACAATGATTGAATCAATTAACAACAATTCATAAACTGATTTTTTGGTATGTAAAATAACACCGGCGATTAAAGTTTTTTCATGGGGAATCATTGAAATGTATGCTTGCAAACAATCTGCTAGAGCAATTTCTAAATTGCTTTGATTTTCTCATTGAATAATGATTCTTTTGTTAGAAACAAAAATATCACCATTAGTAGTTTGAAAATGATCTTTTAAATTTAATTTATAAGCAGCTTTTAAAGGCAAAAACTCATCATCATCATAATAACTTTCAATCATCCCGAGTTGCGAACCTTCTTTAGCAAGTTTTTCAAATTGTTTTGGTTTTTTACTTCTTGTTTTGATCGGAATCTTGTTTGCCACAAACAACAGTTTTTCTCCAATTGGTAATTCTCAATTTAAGGCAATTGGTGGTAATTGCTTTAAATCAAAATGCTTTTTTAAAGTTTGAAATTCTTGAAAATATTTTTTACGAACTGCAATTAAAGGTTTATGTTTTTGTTGATAAAGTCATGCTAAAAAACCAACAACAATTAATGTTGCTAATCAAAAGGTAGCTAAAATAATTAAAAATAAAGTCTCTAACTTCATTTTTAATTAATCCTCACAATCCATTTCAATTAATCCTTGTTGTCAAAAATTAATTAGTAAAATAATTCCTTCATTACCAATTAGGTAATTAAAAATGTCACAAACATTGTCATTTTTTAATTTAAATTGATTAGTTAATAATTCAATCAAAATGGAATTACCTTCACTAAATTCATTAAAATTATCTTCTTTGATTAAAATTTTCAAAATTTTAATAAAAGCATCTTCCACCTTGAATCCTTGATCAAGAATTTCTTGAATCGATAAATAGTTGGCTTTTAATAAATGATTAACATGTTCTTTAGTTAATTCAATAACATCTTCTTCAGTTGCCACTTCCGGATTATTGGCAATCTCTAAAATAATTTGACTTAATTGTCCATCAGTTTTTAAAGCTTGTGCTAAATTGATTGCTAAATCCAAATAAGACATCACTTTGAATTGGTCTAAATTTGGTTGGGCAACAATGACAGCTTTTAATTCTGTTCCTAAAATTGTTAATGTTTCAGCTAAGACATCAAAATCTTCAATACGTTCTAGCTCATGGAAATTATCGATTAATTGTTTTAACTTTTTAGTGGCAATTTTTTCTTCAATTAACTCTTCTTCTAAAAATTCTAGATTAGTAATAATTAACCCAAGCGCTGGTTCAAAGAAATTCAGTTCTAGTTCTTGTTCGTTAATACTCATAATTTACCTCTTATCTATATTAAATTATATCTTATATTAATTTTATATATAATCTTATGAAAGGAGTTTTTTATGATTGAATTTTTAAAATTACCAGAGATTAACAAAAAAGATATCGAAAATTTAAAATTAATTGCCCCTTGATGAAGCAAAATCATGAATAAGCAAATTAAAAGTTTACAAAAAACCATGGTCAAATTTAGTGTCACACCAACAGATTTTTGAAAACAAGAAAAATTTACCATTGATGAATATCATGAATTATTTCGTGCCATTAATAATTATTTAAATTTTTATAACCAAAAAATCGGTCATCTCTTAACGAGTAAAAAAGCTTTTCGTCGCTTCGAAAAATGAGTTGCCACATATGCCAACACTTTAGGTTTAGGAGCCGGAATTGCTTTTATGCTGAAATATTTCCATGAAATTAGTGTTCAAGAAGTTGGCGTGAAACAAGATTTTGCGATCAAATTAGCCCAAGAAAAACCTGCTCAAGTTTATGATCGTTATAAAAAAGAAATTAAAAAAATTCTTCATCACGATCAAGAATTAGCTCAAATTTATAAATTTGAAACTTTAACAAGTAAGACAATTTTTCCTGACTATCAATTGGTTTTTAAAACTATTGCTAAGTTTGCAACTAACTTAAATATGCAAAAGAAAATTGATGATCATCTGTTTGTCAAAGTTTTATACTACACAATTCTGACCGCTAATTATATGCATGCTTATATTTATTTTTCAACAAATTTTATTAAAAGAATAATATAATCTATCTAATGGAGGTTTAAATGAAATTTAATTTAGCACAAGAACATAAACAAAACTATTTATTAAATTGAAAATTTTGGTTCAAATTATTAATCGGATTATTCTTAATTTGTTTAATTATTGGGATGTATATTAAAAACATGATTGAATTAGGAGCACTAGCTAATCAATTAACAAGTTTTTTTGACGGAAAACAAGTCACTAAAGAAGCATTGACACAACATTTAGCTGAACTATCAAAACAAGGTTGAAGTGTTGGTAAATTTATGGATTGAATTGCGATTAATATGTCTTTTGGCAAAGATGGCTTAAAACAATTTGACTTTGGAGCTAACTTTGGTGATTACACAGTCAACACTTTCTCTTACTTTACAACTTTAAGTAATATTGCCGTGGCTGTTTGATTCATCTTAGCTGCTTTACAACCAAAAAATGAAGGTAAAAGGGGTTATTTAAGTTATAAAGTCACTTTAATTGTTGTCACTTACATCACTATTACAATGTTAATTTACAATGGTTTATTATTACCACAAATGTTGGGTAGTGGTGGTGGATTAACACCAATGGGATGATTTGAAAGCATGACTGAACATGTTGTAGGACCATTATTATTCATCTTCTACATTTGTTTCTTTTTCAATGTTGAACATAAACATCAAAATAAAAAATCATTCATGATTAAAGAATGACCATGACATGTTGCAATTCTAGTAACTTACGCGATTTATGCAATGGTTCGTGGTGAAATAAGATATCAAGGTGACAAACCAGCCGGTACACAATATCCATACTTTTTCTTAAATATTCATGCTGAAAAAGTTTTAGGAATGCCTGGTTGAGCTTGGTTCATTATTGCAATTATTCTTGTTTCTGGAATTTGTTTAGGTTTCTCAATGGCTTATCACACAATTTTAGACAAAAGAAGTCAAAAGCAAACTGCTGATGTAGTTGCTTAATTGCAATTTCAAAATTTTGCAAAGTTAACTCCTTCATTAGTGAAGGAGTTTTTATTAACTGAGTTTTGCCCACTGATCAAAGTGCACAAAACTACATTTTCTTTTTAATTTGTTTGAAAATAATCATAATTTTAAAAAATTATTTTGTTAAAAAGTAACATATAATAAATTCAAGGAGAACAAAAAAATGAAATTTAATTTATCCCAAAAATATAAGCAACAATATCTAAAAAATTGAAAATTTTGATTTAAATTATTTTGAGGGTTATCAATCATTGTCGTGCTTTTATCTTCTTATATTGTGGAAATGGTTGGTTTGAATGCTTTAAAACATGATTTACAAAATCATTTTCAAAACATGGGTCATTGAACAAGTAGTGAAATTGAAGCTTATCTTAAACAACTAATTAATAGTGACAATCGTCTTTACAGTCGCATGAATTGAATTGCCATTAATTTGAAATTTGATCAAAATCATGGAGGAGTTTTAACTGATTATAATATTGGTGTCAATTTTGGTGATTTTACAATCCACACCTTTTCTTTCTTTACTACCTTAAGTAATTTAGCAGTTGGTTTATGATTTTTATTAGCTGCTTTTTATCCACAAAATGAAGGCAAAAAACATTATTTAAGTTATGGCTCAACTTTAGCGGTCGTAACTTACATCACTATCACACTTGTTATTTATAATGGCATTTTATTACCCAAAGCAATTAGTATTAAAAAGAATATGGAGGCAATTGTTTGAATTGTCAGCACCTTCTTGCATTTAGTCGCTCCAATTGTTTTTATTGTGTATATTTGTTATTGTTTTGAATTAGATGCTCGCTATCAAGATGAAAACATTATGAAAAAACAATGACCAAAATTAATTTTGATTTTATTAATTTACGCAATTTACATTATGCTTCGTGGTGAAATGAGATATCGTAGTGGTAAACCCGTTAATACCCAATATCCTTACTTTTTCTTAGCAGTGCATGAGCGTTGAGGTTGGGCGATGTTTATTGGTTCATCCATTGTTGTGCTTGTTCTTTGTTTAGGTTGTTCGATGATTTACCATACAATTCTTTTGAAAAAACTTCAAAAGAAACAAGAAAAAATGGTTGATGATATTGTTCATAATCGTTAGAATGCCATCTTTTGATGGTTTTTTTATCGCATAAAAAAACCAAGTCGTAACTTGGCTTAATTATTTAGTGGTTTTAATACTTAATTCATCTAGTTGCGCATCAGTCACATAATCTGGGGCATTGCTCATTAAATCAATTCCTGATGAATTCTTTGGAAAGGCAATCACATCACGAATCGATTCTGCTTGTTCGCTTAAGATCATTGCAATACGGTCTAATCCTAAAGCAATTCCGGCATGGTATGGTGCACCATATTTGTAAGCATTAACAAATCAACCAAAATTAGTTTGAATGGTTGCTTCATCCATTCCAATCGCATCAAACATTCTTTTTTGAATCATCGGGTCAGTAATACGTTGGCTCCCGCCCCCAATTTCAAAACCATTTAAAACAATATCATAAGCACTAGCTAGAGCTTGTTTTTTATTTACATCAAAATCATTTAAAGATGTTTTTTTCGGCATCGTGAATGGGTGGTGGGCTGCAACAAAACGGTTTTGTTCTTCACTAAATTCAAAAAGTGGAAAATCAACAACTCAAAGAATTTCATATCGTTTGGGATCAATTAAATTAAATTGTTTAGCCAATGTTGTACGAATTGCTCCCATTGCTTGTGAAATCACATCATATTCAGCCATATTTAATAAGATTGTAGCTGGTTTAGTCAGTTGAAACTCTTGAATTAAAGCTTGCTTTTCATGATCAGTTAATTGACTAGCAATTGAACCTGTTCAATTGCCATTGTCATATTTAACAAAAGCTAGTTGGTTTAAGTGATTTTGTTTGGCGACTTGTTCTAATTCACCAAGTTGGGTTTTGGATAGCAATTCCTCAATTACAATCCCTTTCACATGCACATCATCGCCTTGATGAGCTTGAAATAATTTAACTTGTGTGTCTTGAAAAATAGTTGTTAAATCATGCAGTTGCAAATCATATCTTAAATCTGGTTTATCAGACCCATAAAATTCAATGGCATCACGATAAGTTAATCTTTGGAATGTACCTGGTAATTTCACACCTTTAACTTCTCATAAAATTTCTTTCATCAGATTTTCAATAATAAAAATCACATCTTCAGGAGTAGCAAAACTCATTTCTAAATCTAATTGGGTGAATTCTAATTGGCGGTCCATTCTTAAATCTTCATCACGAAAACACTTAACAATTTGGTAATAGCGATCAAGTCCAGCAATCATTAACAGTTGTTTATATAATTGTGGTGATTGTGGTAAAGCATAAAATTTGTTTTTATTTAATCTTGAAGGGACAAGAAAATCTCTTGCTCCTTCTGGAGTTGACTTGCCAAAAATTGGTGTTTCCACTTCAATAAAATCTTTTGCTTCTAAATTACGACGAATCACAGAATTTAATTTAGCACGTTGAATTAAATTCTCTTGCATTGTTTCACGACGCAAATCTAAATAACGATAAGTTAATCTTGTATCTTCTAAAACCTCAATTTCATTTTCAATTTGAAAGGGAGTTAATTCTGCTTGGTTAATAATTTTTAAATCATCAACTTTGATTTCGATCGCTCCAGTTGGCAAATGTTCATTTTTCGCTTTACGTTCTAAAACTATACCATCAACTTCAATAACATATTCGGTTTTGATTTCTTTGGCTTGTGCTTCATTTAAAATTAGTTGGGTAATGCCATAACGATCTCTTAAATCAACAAAAACCATTCCTCCCATTTTACGGATTTTTTTAATTCAACCTTGTAAGATAACATTTTGGTTAAGATTCTTAAGTGTTAATTCACCACAATTGTGTGTTCTTTTCATTATTGACCTGCTTTCATAAATTTAGTTAAATCTGTCATTGCGATTTCAGTTTGAGTGTTTGTGATTTGATTTTTGACAATTAAGGTTTGGGTTTGGATTTCCTTGTCTCCAAGAACAATAATATTTTTAGCATGATTTTTTTCGGCTTGTTTAAAGTTAGATTTTAAACTACGGTTTAAAAAATCAAGTTCAACTTTAAACCCATGATTCCTTAAATCTCGCATTAGTTCTAAAGTTGATTCCATCGCTTGCTGGTTTATAACAATGAAATAAAGATCAAGAGCATCATCATGACCAAGATTAATTTGATTTTCTTCTAAAATTCAAATTAAGCGTTCCACACCCATTGCAAACCCAATGGCTGGTAAGGCTGGTCCATTTAAATCTTCAACTAAATCATTGTATCTGCCCCCAGCAATAATTGTTGATTGTGAACCTAAACTTTTTGATAAATATTTTAATTCAAAAATTAAGCCGGTGTAATAATCTAAACCACGTACCAAGTTTTGATTAATATTGGTTTTTAAACCAATTTTTTGAGCAGCACTTAAAATCATTTGCATTCTTGCTTGGTCTGATGGAGTTAAATAATCAGCCATTTGTGGACAAGCATTAAATTTCTTGGCATCAATTTTGCAATCCAAAGCACGTAAAGGGTTTTTTTGAATACGAATTGTGCAATCAGCACATAAATCATTAAAAGTTAATAAATATTTTTTCAAAGCTTGGATGTAAATTTGGCGTTGTTCGCCAGTCACTAAATAATTAATATCTAATTCCACTTGTGTTGAAATTTTTAAAGCTTGCACAATTGAATCTAACATGCCAATAATTTCAAGGTCTTGATAAACACTATCAACTCCTAGTAATTCCACTCCAATTTGCTCAAACTGGCGGTAACGCCCAGTTTGAGGACGTTCATAACGAAACATTGGTCCAACATAATAAAGTTTTAATGGTAAATATTCTTGAGCATATAGTTTGTTTTCAATTAAACTACGAACAACAGGGGCAGTACCTTCTGGTCTTAATACAAATTCACGACCTTTTTTATCCAAAAACTCATACATTTCTTTACTGACCACATCACTAGTTTCACCAACTGAACGGACAAACAATTCTTTTGCTTCAAAAATCGGTGTTCTTATTTCATTTAAATTGTATGTTTTCAACACATCAATAATTGTTTTTTCTAAAGCATTATATTGTTTTGACTTTTGCTCATAAATATCTTGTGTCCCGCGGGGTTTTTGAATCATTTTTTCACCTATTAACTTGTTTTATAATATATAAATTATACATTATCTAAGCAAAAATAAAAAAGTGATTTTTATCACTTTCCATAATTAACCTTCCATTTCACGTTCAACAGTTTCAATTGATGAAACCGACCTTAAAGCACTTAAGATTGTTGATAGTTGATCTGAGTCTTGCACTTTAATTTTTAACGCTCCACTAGCTAGTAATTTTTTCTCATCTGTGGCTACTTTAATTGAAATAATCGAAGCTTTAATCGCTGTCAAAACTTTGGAAATATCATAAATTAAATTTGGTTGATCATTGGCATAAAACCGAATTTTAGTCACATAATAGTTTTTCTTAAACATATTAGGATTTCAACTAACATCAATCGTTCTTTCACTTGTTACGACATTTGGACAAGAAAGAGCATGCACTTTAATCCCATGGCCTTTAGAGACAAAACCAATAATTGGTTCGTCAGGAATTGGTAAACAACAACTGGCAATTTGCACTTTTAAATTATCAATTCCAGAAACTAAAATATCATTTTTATAATCGTTATTGATAAATTCTTTTTTAGAGTGATTCATTGCTTCTAAAGCAATTTCATCTTTAGACATACTATGATCAACAAACACCTCATCAACAGCTTCACCCACCGTATATTCACCACGATGAATTGCTAAATAGAAATCATCTAAACTAGCATAACCAAGTTTTTTGACTTTTTCTAAAATGATTTTAGCATCTTCTTTTTTACGTCTTAATTCATGTTGATTAATGTAAGAAGTAATATTGTTTTCAACTCTTAAAATAATTGTTTTCAACTCATCTTTTTTATCTTTGATGTTTGCTTCTTTCATTTGACTCGTTAAGAATTTTTTAATTCTACTACGAGCATTGCTGGTGTGGATAATTTTTAGTCATTCATGAGTTGGTGCTTGCTTGGAAGAAGTTTTAATTTCAACAATTTGTCCAGAATTTAAAATTGTATTAATCGGGAGAAAAACGCCATCAATTTTTGCACCAATGGCATGTTGACCAACTTCTGTATGAATACGGTAAGCAAAATCTAAAACTGTTGAACCAAATGGTAAAGTAATCACTTTTTTATCTGGTGTTAAAACATAAATCATTGTGGTGAAAAAATCTTCTTTTAAGATTTTTTCAATTGATTCATCATTATTATCATTTTGACTAGTTTGTTCTAAATCAATAATGCGTTTAAAAATATCAATTTGTTCATCTATTTGTTTTTGCTTTTTAGTAATGTCAATTTTTTCACCATCTTTATAAGCTCAGTGGGCAGCAGCTCCAGTTTCCGCAATATCATCCATTTTTTCAGTTCGAATTTGGACTTCAAAAATGTTTCCAGCTTGATCAGCTAAAGTTGTATGTAATGATTGGTAAACACCATTTTTAGGAGTAGCAATGTAATCTTTAAATTTACCAGCTAAAGGAGTAAATTTATTATGTAAAAATCCTAAAATTTTATAACAATCATCATTATTACGAGCAATGATGCGAATCGCTAGTAAGTCTTTTAAATCTTCAAAATTACGTCCAAATTGGTGCATTTTACGATAGATTGAATAAATTGTTTTGGGGCGTCCAAAAATATCAATAATTTTAATTCCTTTATCTTTTCTTAAAAAGATATCAATTTCCAGCATTAATTTTTTAATCGTTTGGGCACGTTCCGCTTCATCTTTAGCAACAAGTGCTTCAATATGGTGATACGCCTCGGGATTCAAAATTTTAAAAGACATATCTTCTAAAGCAGTTTTAACTTGTTTAATCCCGATACGATGAGCAATAGCTGAATAAGTTTCTAAAGTTTCTTTGGCAATAACTACTTGTTTTTCTTTTGGTAAGTTTTCAATTGTTAAAATGTTATGCAAACGATCAGCAAATTTAATAATAATCACCCGAATATCTTTTGCCATTGACAGATAAATTTTTCTTAAATATTCAGCTTTTTGTTGTTCACGATTTTCTTTAGCAAAATAACTCACTTTGGTCACGGCTTCAACTAAATTAGCAACTTCCTCACCAAATTTTTTAGCTAACATTTGTGAAGTGATTGGTGTGTCTTCCAAAATATCATGTAATAATCCGGCAATGATTGTTTTCGGCCCCATTTTTAACTGGGCTAAATAATAAGCAGTTGATAAAGGATGATAGATGTAAGGTTCACCATTTTGACGTTTTTGAGCTTTGTGATTTAACTCCGCAAAAATATAAGCATCTTGGATTGATTTTAAATCTTTTTTCGAAGTAATATAAGTTTGCAAAACTTTATTTAATTGATCAAAGTTTTCAATTTGAATAATATTTAGCTGTTTTCGAATTCATTTATTTTTATTAATAATTGCTAAAGCCATGGTATTACTCCTTTTGATATATCATATATTTTACAACAAAATTAAATTTTCTCATTGATCCAAGCAAAAAGAGGTTGACTAAACAACTTCTAAATAAATCTTTTTTAGCAAGGTCAATTGTTTTGAACTTATAATTAATTTATATGAAAAAAATAAATTTAATCATTACAGCTGGAATTGCTGCCACCAAAGCCAAAGCATTGGTCACTTTATTGCAAGGAACATTTATTGTTAATGTTTATGCTAGTGAAGATGTTAAACACTTTGTAGATTTCAACACTTGAGAACTACCAACACAAATTTTTTCAACAAAAAAAATTTTATCTGCCCATACAACAGGGGAACACATTAGTGCCAACACTGAACCAAACTTAACAATTGTCTATCCCGCCACTTATGATTTTATTAATAAAATCGCTCATGGGGAAGCTGATGATTTAGCGAGTTTAGTTTTAGCAGCAAACGATAGTAAAACACTTTGATTTCCAGCGATGAATGAAAAAATGTATTTAAACCCAATTTTGCAAAAGAGTAAAGCGACGCTTTTGCAAAACAAACAAAATCTTTGGTTAGAACCAAAATATGGTCGTTTAGCCAGTGGGATTGAAGGACTTGGTCGTGCTTGAGAACCAAATGAAGTTGATACTTATGTACAAAGCTTTTTTACCCAGTTTGATCATTTAACTAATAAAAAAGTTTTAATTAATTTAGGGCGTACTCGTGCTTATTTAGATCCAGTGCGTTATTTAACTAATGGGTCAAGCGGGATTATGGGGGCAGAATTAATTAAATGAGCTCATGTTTTTACTGATTATTTAGAAATTGTACAAGGTGATGTTGATGTGATGATTCCTAACACTACTCATCAAGTTGTCACTAATCAAGAAATGTTAACAACCATGAAACCACTCTATCAAGAATGTGAGATTGCGATTTTTTGTGCAGCTTTAAATGATTATGAACCAAAACAATATTCTGCTGACAAAGGTGATAAACAAAGTGAATTGGTTGTGGCTTTGCAACAAAGTGTGGATGTTGCTCAAGAATTAGGCGAGCTGAAAGACAAACAAATTAATGTCATTTTTTCTTTACAAGATGAATTTGACTTAACGAAAGCTCGCCGTAAAATGTTCAATAAAAATGCTGATCTTTTAATTTTAAACTTAAAAGCAGCGATGGGTTCAACCAAAAATGCAATTCAAATTTTAAATCGTAAAACTGATGATGTTGTCGTTATTGATGAAAGCAATAAAAGTGAGGTTGCTCAAAAAATTTGAGCAACAATTAATCAATATTTAAGTCTTGAACAATCTTGTTGTACAATTGCACGAAGAAAAACCTAGATGAGCTCACTCATCTAGGTTTTTTAGTACTTCACTAATGCTTGAAATGATAAGCCTTTTAAAAGGTTAGGAGAGTGGAGGGTGGTTAAATCACCAACAACACTCAAACCAACAACTTGACCATGACTTAATTCCACTAATTTAACAATTGCCTCAATTGTGCCACCAGTGGCTAAGATGTCATCGATAATGACCACTTTTTCATTCGCTTGAATGTCATCTTGATGCATTTCTAAAATATTTGATCCATATTCTAAATCATAACTAACATGATGAGTCGCTCTGGGTAATTTACCAGGTTTACGAATTAAGACAAATTTTTTATGTGTTTGATAAGCAATGGCACTTGCAAAGAGAAAACCACGTGCTTCTGGAGCTATAATCACATCAGCTTGGCATTCCAAAACAAATGCTGCCATGCGGTCAATGACTTCTTGAAAAACTGCTGGATGATTTAAAATTGGGGTAATATCTTTAAAATTAATTCCTTGTTGAGGGAAATCCTCAACATCTAAAATATATTTTTTAATATCAATCATATGCCTCCTTAGTCGTTGATGCCTTCGATAATTTGTTCTTCGGCAGAAACATGCATATTATTAACAAATTTCTTGTAAGAATATTTCATGTAAATGCGTTTTCTTTCTAATTTAACTCAAATTGGTAAAACAATGCTTAACATCACAATAATAGTAATTGGTACACCAATTAAAATGGTTGCTCCCATAATTGGGATTGATGGTAGTGTAACTGCTAAAACAAGTCCAGTTAACATATAAAGCACAGAAATTGTCATGGCACGATAAATTCCAAATTTAAACACTTTATCAAAAATTTCTGATAGGAATTTATTTTTGTTTGATTCAATTTTAATTTCTTTTTTAATTTCATAAATTTCCAAACGAGTTTGTGTCACCAAAGTTCTTTTTTCATTTTTTAATTCAGTTTTTAAAGTTTGGCAAAGTTTTTTATCTTTAATGATTTTAGTTTGCTCTTTGAATTTCATGCGTAATTGTTTACTTCTTTTTCTTAAATTAGCTTTTAAGTGTTTAATTTTCAGTTGTAAGTCAATTTCGGCTGAAAAACTTTCATTAATGTCTTTATCATTTTTCGATTTAATAATTGATTTTCCTTTACCCAAGAAGAGAATTCCTGTAGCAAAGGCAAAACTAATGACAGCCATTGCTCCTGCTAAAATTTCAATTGAGAAAGGAATTCTCAAGACTAACACAACTGAGACCACACAAGTTAGTGCAATCACAATTCCTAAAGCTAAAGCCACATAGTAAGTTCATTTAAAACGAATTAACATGTAAACAATTAGGGCTAATAAGACAATTAGAATTGTAATTAAAATTTCTTTAATTTGCAAGAAAGTAGTTAATGGTGCGATAGTCATAACTAAAATTTGTCCATCTTGGTGTTCATCATCAGGTTTATAGTTTCCACTATTACCAGCCAAGTGATAAATAGTGTTTCTTAAAGCTGTTGATTGATGAATAATGTTTGATGTTGTGTCAAAAGCTACTCAAGGTCTGAATTTTTGAATACTTCATGATGGATCAATATATGAATAATCAGGACCAGATGAAATTCTTAAATTTTTCATTCTAATGTTATTACTTGGACCTAATAATTTATCTAAATAATTATTATCAAAAAGGTAACGATACATTCTTTCAACTGATGTTGCAGTATAAAGATTTTTTTGGTGATCATCACCTTGACCACCAGGCAGAATTTCATTCTGGGTTTGTTTGTCAATTGCTAGTAATTCATCAGAAATAGTTTTATTTTTTGCTTCATCAAATTTAAAATCAATGCCTCCAGGATTTTTAACTTGAGTTTGAAAATCTTTAACAAATTCACCTTGAATATAAGTGGTTGTTCCACTACCAAAACTTGGTGTATAGTTAAAGCCAGCGACTCCCGAAACAATGGCTGCAATAGCTAAGAATAATCCAGTAAAGATTAATGTTAGGATGCCAATTTTTTTAGATTTGTTTTCTAATTTGACAATGCGGTTTTCTTTGATTTTTTTCTCATCATTACCAATTGCTTTAATTTCATCACTTAAATGTGAAACATATTGGATTTTTTTAGTTAGATGATTAAAGTTATATCGTGCAAAAAAGTTTTTTTTCTTTTCTAATTTAGTTAATTTTAATTTTCAAGATTTGACATTTTTAGCTATTTTTTTCAATTGTTGCTGATTATGTTTTTCAATTCTTGCTAATTTCTTTTGATGAATTTTGGTATTCTTGATTTTTAACTTTTCGATTTGATCTTGAAGTTTTTTAATCTTAACTAGTTGTTTAGAATTTAATTGGTTTTTCAAAGCATAAGCATCTAATTTTTCTTCTTTATATTCAATTAAATTGTGGAAAAAGAAACTTCCTTGGTATTCAACGCTAGTATCAATTGGTAACATTCATGGATGTTTGTTAAGCATTCTGGTTTTGGTTGTCAGATAAATCATTAACCTTAAAACAATAATGCCAAAAATGAAGACAAAGAAGATTCCCAGAGCTGTGATTGTAGCAAAATTTTTCAAGAACCCTGTTCCGATTCAAAAGAGAATGATTGAAGGTAAGATAGTTGCTAATAAAACATCTATCACAATTCCTAATGTTTCTTTATGAGAAATGTTGAATGACATTGTCATTGGTCGTTTTTCAATATAAATATTATTTTTGAAACTTTCAAATAAGACAATACTAATATCAAAAGTTAGACCAATGACAATGAAGAGAATAGCAATAAATTCCGGTCCAAAAGCAATTGAGAATATAACACTCATTAAAACTGTCAGAGAGCCAATAATTGCTGCAATAATAATAGTAAATAATCCTAATAAACGATAGAAGAACAGAATGAAGATTGCAATTGCAATTAAGATGATCATTAATGCAACCAATGACACGATAAACATTGTATTACTAATAATCGCATCAACATCATTAACAGACATCACTGTGAAAATTAAGTTTTCGGTGGTTTGAGCAATCTTAGCCGAAACTTCTGTAGCTGTTGTGTAGTTTTTAGTGGCAATATAGAAATTATTTTTAAATAATGAAGCACCTTGAATGTTGGGACTTTGGTTTTCTTCAGTAATTGCACCTGAAAAAATAAAATTATTTTTGAACAATTCTGGTTTAAAATCGTGTAAAAATTTATTATCTTTTTGAGTTGCATCATAAATTTGTGGAATCATATATTGAGTTAAAATATTAAATGCTTTTGTCACATTCATTGTTTTGCCATCATAGTCAATATCTTTAGAATATCTTCCAGCTTTATTTTTATCAAAATCAACTCCAATTGAATTTGAATCATAAATATATTTATTAATATCACTTTTGAAAACAAATTTATGTTTTTCATCTCCATTAGCAAAAAAAGCTTCTTTTAGTTTTGCAGTATTTTTTGAGTATTGTTCATCATATAAACTAATTTCTTCAGACACTCATGAACCAGAAGATGTTAACTTTCATCTAGTTCCTTTGAAAAAATCTTTAAAAACAGCTGTGGCATTCGCTTTATCTTCTTCTTTAGCTTTTTCAATTGCACTTCGAATAGCACCAATTGAATTCACTAAAGTTTCTAAAAATTTATCTTCTTCTTTTGCAGAAGGAATAAAATTCAAGTAATTTCTAAAAGTATCTAAAACGTTTGGTGCATCAACAAGAAAAGTAAATGCCACAGCATCAGCTCTAGTTGTTGGTTTATCTTCTTTTTTTTCAATCATTTTCTTTAAATGATCATTTTTTAAAGCAAATTGAATAAAAGGAAAGTTACCTTGCCCAATATGTTGAGAAGTTGCAGATGCTGGACCAACAATTTCTCCGGTTGCACTTTTTTTATCCAATGTGCCATCTAATCCGGCTGCAGTCATTAAATCTTTGTTCAACATCACATCTTGATTATCTTTTAAAATAAATAATCCACCAGTTGACTGGATGTCATTAATGAATAATTGTTTGTTATTTTGGTATCTTTCACGTGGAGCAAAAACAATGGCACGAGACTTCCCTGCAATATCCACAGTAATGTTTCCGTCAGAAAATGGTGACAATTTAGATTGTAAAGCTTCTGCCCCTTTTTTGGCATCACCAGGTTTTAAACTTCAACCTTCATCTTTATCATTGCGTTCAGATTTAAAAATATTAACAACAGCTTTATAGCCACCTTTATATTGCGATCCTAAATGAATCCCAGTTGAGGTTTGAATAGCTGAAAAAACCAAACCAAAAACAAGAGCTACAAGAATGAAAGCAAGTATAACGATATGAATAATCTTTTTAGTTTCGATCTTTTTCTTATTCTTTTTCTTTTTCATTTTTAAAACCTTATTTAATTATAAACTATTTGTCTTTTATATAACCTTTTTTTCTGATGGAATATTCTTCTTACCATCTTGTTTATTTTTTTCTTTAATTGTTTTTAAAAGTGCTTCGTCTTCAATTTTTTTCAATCATTCTTTATCATTATGTAATTTTTTTAAAATATATTCGTCTTTTTTACCAGTTTTTAACTCAATATTTTCTCGCCCTTTAACCCCGCGAGTTCTTAAAACATTGGCATTCATTTCAGGATCCAAAGCATAAATTCCTTTTTCTAAAGTTTTCCAGTTAATCACCGTAATCGTAATGACTAAAGTTGTTTTGTTACTCATTGTATGTTGAGTTTGCATTTTTGATTCTCATTCAAAAACTTCATTACGGTATCCTGAACTGAAAAGAAATTTTTTCACTTCTTCAGCTTTAGTGGTTGTAATTAACACTGTACGGAATTTATATTTTGGATAAATCGCAGTAATGACCATTGCTTGAATAATAATCATAATCACTGAAGCAAATCATGAAGGTCCTAAAATAAATTTAAATTTCATTAAGATTTTCATCCCGTGAGAATAACCGTCAAACATGGGATCTGATGCTAAAAAGTGAGCAATTTTCATCCCATCACTAGCACCACCATGATATGCTTTTGCAAAATCAATCACATCTCGTGGCACATTTAAGGAATGATTACCGTCTTGAGCTCAATGGTGAATAGCATCAATCATGTTGTTTCATTGACTATCATTTAAATTATTGAGAACGTCTAGTTTAATCGTTTCATTAATGTCATTCGTCTTCATTAAAAACGTGTTAACAATGACCACCCCAGTTAAGATGACAAAATTGACATTGCGGTTAATCGAACCAATGTTTTTGTTTTTGGTTGTTGAAAAATACATTGTAATAAAATCACTACCTCCCGATGAAGAACCAATTTTATAAATCAAAGCATAACTCGCACCCAAAACAACACCCCCGATGACTGCAAAAACAAAAAGTCAGATGGCAGAATTTCATTCATTAGGAAGTTTAGAAATTAATTGGTAATTAATAATCATATGTCATTCAGTCGGATTAATTACAGGAATAAAACGCAATATCCAGTCAAATGCTGCTGAAAAAACAATGTATAATAAGGTCGTCATCGTAAATCTAAAGCCTAGTTTGAAAAAACCAAAAATTACCAAAGGCACATTTAAAGCGGCATAATAAACGAAATATAAACTTGATTGTCATTTTAAATCATCATTAGAAATAATAGCAAAAAAACGAGCGACAGAACCTAATCCACCGGGTCTTTACGGATTTTTGTGTAAATTCATTTTTACTCATTATTCAATTACGACCCTCCCTTCAAACATTATATAAAAGTGAGCCAGTGCAGATCTTCAATTTTTGGGTTGCATAGTTCATTTTTTTTCGATGTTTCTGATAGCTAAATAGAAAGATTTAAAGACGGCATTATCATTAGGAAAAATACGTTTATTTTTAGTAAATTTTCGCAATTGCCCATTCAAAGATTCAATGGCATTAGTGGTGTAAATAATGCGACGAATTTCAGGTGGAAATTGTAAAAAGAAAACTAAATTATCTCAATTATCTTTTCATGAC
>NZ_JADH01000015.1 GCF_000518285.1 Williamsoniiplasma lucivorax ATCC 49196
TTTTCATTTTCAAGTATTAGGTCTAGACCTTGTTCGAAAGAATCTTTTGGTTGTTTTTTCATGTGTTATCTCCATTCTTCATTATTAACTTACTACAAAGTTAATCGTGTGTTTTGGAATTTACACAAAATTCTTTACAGACCCAAAGCAACGGGTTTGTTTTTGTTTTGGGTCTTTACCAGTTTTTGTGTAAATTCATTTTTACTTATTATTCAATTATCACATTCTAACCTTCGATAAAACACTTGTCAGTTGATTTATCAAATCTTGATATAGTTGGTTTCAATCCAATTCCAGTTAGCATTAACATAAGCAAGTTAATAGTGAATTTTCAAATTTGCTTAGAGTTATTTAAAGACCATCATTTTCAATTGACTCTAAAATAATCATAAATAAAGATTCTAAAAGTATTGTTCTATAAAAATAACCATTAAATTTTAAATGTGATTTAATAACAAATACGTTTTTATAATCTTTTACATAATCTCTTTTGCCAGTTGAAGTAATTATAAAAACCTTATTTTTATCCAATGTTTTTAAAATACCAAATAATCGTTTTGTGTCTTGACCAAATAAAATAACCAGAAAGACATCTTTATTTTCACAAAAATGTTTTCTTGCTTCCATATGATTTTCTGCTTCATTTAAATAACGACAACTGTAACCTTTGCCGTTGAATAGATTCACAGCAAAACTAGCCGCATTTGTTGTCGAATAAGCTGTGAAAATAGTTAGTCCTTTATTATTTTTCAATTCTTCAATGAAAGAGGTAAGAAAACATTCATTTTCTACAATATCTAGAAAGAAATTTTTATAAATGTCTCTAACTAAATTAATTCCAGAAGAAAGAGAGGGTTCTTTTATTTTGGTTGTTGATTTTCTCTCATTGAAATAATGTTGATGTTCTAGTTGTAAAATCGTTTTAAATTCTTTATATCCAGAAAAACCAAGTTTTTGACAAAAAAGAGTTATTAGTGGAACAGAAACATGCGCTTTTTCAGCTAATTCCTTTTGATCAAAAAATTCTCCTTTTAGATAATTTTCCAAAATAACAGAAGCAATAATTGTTGTGCTGGTTTGTTCATAAGAGTCACTTATTTCTATTAACCTACCTAAAATACTTTTCATTTTTAACTCCTTGTTTATATCCAAATTTTATTCTTTGATTAATTAGATGTAAATAAATTAAGATAATATGGAAAATAATAAAAAATCACTTAAAGTGATTTTTATCATTTAATAATAGTTTATTTTATATCATCACCATTTGATGCAATAACTTTTTTATATCAATAAAAAGAATCTTTTTTATATCTTTTTAAATCTTTTTCTTCACGATTGACATAAACTAAACCATAACGTTTTTGAAATCCTTCATGAGTAGAAACTAAATCAATGGCACTTCATAAGTTATAACCAAATAATTCAACCCCGTCATTGATGATTAATGGAATTTGTTCAATGTGTGAACGTAAATATTTAATACGATAATCATCATGTATTTTAAAATCATCAGTTAAGATATCTCTTGCACTTAAACCATTTTCAGTAATTATAATTGGTAAATTATAACGTGTGTGTAATGCTCTGGATGTTAATCTAAAACCAATCGGATCCATAGTTGAATATTTGGTCTTTTCTAAAAATTCATTACTTGCAATTTGAAACATATTTTCAATATTAAAAGCTCACTTTTGATCGCCCTTTTTAAATTCACTGTCTTTAACTGGGGCAGACACTGTTGTTGAACTATAATAATTAAAGGCAATAAAATCAATATTTATAGATTTAAATAATTCCATATCACCAGGTAGTATTTCAACATTATAATTATTTTCTTTCCAATAATTTAATAAAATTGGATCGTATTCTCCTTTTGTAAAAATATCGATATGTGCTCAATTTCTTAGAATGTTAGCGTTATCTGCAGCAAGAACATCTTCTGGTTTACAAGTTTTGGGATAGACATAAGTAATGTTTGGTGCTACACCTATTTTTGCAGTATTAGATATCTTTCTCAGTTGCTTAATTGCAAGTGCTTGTGCAATATTGGCGTTATGAAAAGCTTGATATTTAGAAGTTCCATCATCAACACCATTTTCTAATTTATTTAAAATATGTTCGAACAAAATATTTAAATTTAATTCATTAATTGTTTGTCAATAATTAACTTTTGTTTTAAATTCTTCAAATAGAGTTTTAGCATATTTAACATAAGCTGGGACAACGACATCTCGATTATTTCATCCACCCATTTCACTCAATTTAATTGGCATGTCGAAATGATAAATGGTGACAATTGGTTCAATATTGTGTTTGATCAATTCATCAATTAAGTTGTGATAAAATTTTATTCCTTTAGAATTGGGTGTTTCTTCTAAACCTGTTGGATAAATTCTGGGTCAGCTAATCGAAAATCGATAAGATTTAAATCCCATTTCAGTCATTAATGCAATGTCTTCTTTTCAATGGTGATAATGATCAGAAGCTATTTTAAAATCAGTTTTATCAGGATGTTTTAATGAAATAAACATAGGTTCTTCTAAATCTTGGATTGAAACTCCTTTACCATCTTCATTTCAAGCGCCTTCAATTTGATATGCGCTTGATGAGCCACCTCATAAAAATTCTTTTGGTATATTTTTCATATTGTAATCCCTCTTTTCTTTAATTATGTTTAAATAATAATATTTCTTGTTTATTAAATTTTGAGCTTAATTTTTCTTTTTCACCTAAATTGATGAAAACAGAATTAATAGCATTTGAGTATTTATTATAAATTTTATTTACTAATTCTTTATTTTGGTTTTTTTCAAAAATATCTAAAATTTCTTTAACTAAGTTTTCATTACTTTGAGTGATTTGTTTAATTTCATTACTTGTTGGTAAGTTATCTTGCTTAGCTTTATAGATGAAATCTTCTAATATAAGAATTTTGTCTTCATATTTTGGGGTATTTAATTTTTCTAATATCAACTCTAATTTATGGATTGAATTACTATTTTTTTCTATTTTGATTTTTTCATTATATAGATTGAATTTTTTAGCCAATTTTTCACTACGTGCTGTTTCCTTATCATTTAAAAGTTTAATTTTATTTGCTTTTTCTTGAATTATAGATTCTTGTTTTTCGTATAATTTTATTTTTTTTATCAGGTTTTTGTTATAAATATTTTTTAAATTTTCAATTTTTTCATTAACTTGAGTAGTACTATCTAAATTTTGATTTTTCATAAATTTAGATAGTAATTTATTTGCTTTCAAAATACCTATTCTTTCACTTACACGGTCCTTTTGGAGTAATAAAACTAAAATTGATGAGGTGCTCATTGCAAGTATGAAACCCACAAGCATTGCGATTAATGACTTTGTGTCATGAAGAGGACCATTTGCACTCAATAAAGAAAATCAACCACCCATGCCCGCTTTAACACCAGCATAAAATTGAACACCCATGATTCCAGCAACCAATCCACCAACTCCAGCACCAACACATGCAAACACAAATGCTTTTGTTTTTGGTAAATTTGCACCAAACATTAATGGTTCGGTAATTCCTAATAATGCAACAGGAACCCCGGCTGTGATCATTTGTTTCAAATTTTGATTTTTAACAATAAAATAGAGACCAATTGAAGCACCAGCTTGTGCTAAATGAGATATTGGAATCGCTGCAAAAAGTTGCAAGGTTTTAATTCCTTTAATATAAGGATCTGGGTCATTTAACATTGGAATTTGCAATATAGTTATTAAAGGCCCATGTGCACCAGTTATCACTAATGGTTGAAATATTGCTGCAAATATACCGATTGACAATCAACTTGGCATTTTATTTACATAAGAAAAGATAAATCCAATAGTTGCTTCGAATACAGAAATCACAGGGCCTACAATAAAGAAAGCTGATACAGATGCAATTAATAATGCAAAGGTTGGTGTTGTCATCATTTGACTTCAACTAGTAAATCTTTTTTTCCCAAAAAATTCAGCCTTAACTAATATATAACCAACCAATGTGGAAGTTATGATCGAACCAGGTGTTGGTCCAATTTTCATTCACACATAATTAATCCCATCTATTTTAGAACTTAATAATGTATAGCTTCATGGCAAAGCCGATACAACACCTGTGGGTCCAATATTTAGAACTCCTTTAAAAATAATTGGGGCGGTTAGTATTAATCCCATAGTCAAACCAAGTATAGGATTTCCTCCAAAATGTTTGACAGCATTGTATGTGAAAAAGATTCCCATAAACAATGTTGCTCCACCAGAAATTAAATAGACTAATTGAGTTGCTAAAGTATAAGAAGCAAAATTTGATGATGGTGAAACATTTTGAATTAATCCGGCTTGTTGCAAAACAGCTTGAATTGCATTAATTAAACCAACCCCTATTAATGCGGGAATTGCAGGAATTATTATACCCTTAATTAAATTTAGTAAAGATTTTGAAAAATTTTGCTTTTCAGTTTTATGTTTCCAAATAAACTCTTTAGGTTTAGATAAGTTGATCAAGTATCGATCTAAACCATCTTTTATTTTTTCAACTTCACCACCAATAATTACTTGAAGCTCTGCGCCGTTTCATTTCAAACCTTTAACAATATCGATCTTTCTTATTTCCTCTTCTTTTATTAGAGATTTATTTTTGATTATAAAACGCAATCTAGTTACACAATTGTAATATTTTTCGTAATTATTTTTTGTTCCGATTGCATTATAAATTCTACCAGCAATTTCTTCATCACGATTTTTTATAAATATCCCATTTGCCATTGATTCTTTTAAACTGAATTTTAAAATGTTTTTTGGTTTTACTATTGGTTTAATATTTTTTTCATCATATATTAATTCAGCAATTTTTTCACCTTGTTTGACAAATCCATCTTTTAATAAATTAAATTTTCATCCTTTATTTTCATTTAAATCGATTACAATTGGTGTATCTAAACTCAAATTATGTTCTTCAATCATATTTCTATTTATTTTTACAATTGGTGTATCTAATTTTAATTCATCGTTTTCTTTGACAAAAGTTTCAAAAGGTTTACCGTTTAAAATCACTGTATCTAAGCCAATGTGAATTAATATTTTTACATCTTCAGACTCTAAAAAATAAGCATGTTTAGTATCAAAAATTTGCAATAATTTGCATTTTTCAAATGGTGAAAAGAATACATCTGTAGTGGGTTTAATAAAACAACCCTCACCCAACATACCTTCAGAAAAAACACCATCATTCAATTCACTTATTGGTTTTATAAGACCATCAGTAGGTGAATAAATCATAATTTTTTTATTTTCATTCATGTCATCCTCCTTTATAGATAAAATATAAGTATTAATACTTACATTTATATTTAATAATTTTTTATATTGTAAAAAAGTTAAAAAACTAAAGATTTAAGTACTTTAAAAATATTTAATTACTTAAATCTTCACTATAGTGTTTATACTTTATGTTTCTTCCTTTCTTACAAAACAATCATTATTGTTCTGAGAGTAAACTTACATTATCTTATGCTTTTTTGATGATATTGATTTTTTAAAAAAATAACCCTTTTATGAGGGCACATTCATTATTAATGAAGCAATGAGTAATTGAAAGGAATAAGGCAAGAAGAACCTTTTAATTTAATTACGGTCAATTGACTATATCGATTATTATCCTTGGAAATATAACACTACTAAATTAGCTCAATATTATGAATTTTACAAATCATGGGGCTAATTTCACCTAGTCAAATATTAACCCATTCCAGATTTATTTATTTAATTTGTTGAGCAAAATAAAAAGCAAGGTTAAACCTTGCTTGTTGATTAATCTTTAAATTAATGTTACTTTTCCGCCATTTTTTTCAACAGCTTGTTGAGCATTTTGTGAGATTTTATTGACAGTTAAGTTAACTTTTAATGTCAATTCCCCATTACCTAAAACTTTGACTAATTGTTTTTCGTGACGAATCACACCTTTTTCAATTAGTGTTTTGTGATTAACTTCAGTTAATCCCAATTTTTGTAATTGATCTAAATTGATCAAAACATATTCTTTTTGATTTGGTGAAGTGAAACCAATTTTTGGTAGTCGACGGAATAAAGGAGTTTGTCCCCCTTCAAATCCAGGTCTCACACCCCCTCCAGAACGTGAGTTTTGTCCTTTGTGACCACGAGTAGCAGTTTTCCCTTTTCCAGAAGCCATTCCACGACCAATAATAGTTTTTTTAGTTTTACTTCCTGGTGTATATTTTAATTCATTTAATTTCATCAGTTAGTTCTCCTATTTTCCTTCTTCTACTTTTGGCTGAGCTGGTTTGGCTGGTTGAGTTGGACTTGGTTGAGTTGGTTTTTTAACTCGACCAAATCTTAATTCTTGCACTTTAGCCATCGTATGCATATTAGTTAAACCATCTAAAGTAGCACGGATCATATTGATTGGGTTGTTGCTTCCTAATGATTTAGCGTAAATATCTTCGATTCCCGCTAATTCAATCACAGCACGACTTGGTCCTCCGGCAATAATTCCAGTTCCTTGTTTAGCTGGTTTAATTAAGACGCGCCCTGCTCCAAATTGACCGATAATATCATGAGGAACTGTTGTTCCACGCAATGAGACAGTAATTAGGTTTTTACGTGCTTCTTTGATTGCTTTTTTAATTGCATCAGGGACTTCGTTAGCTTTTCCAGTTCCTAGTCCAACTTGTCCTTTTTTGTTCCCGACAACAACAACTGCTGCGAAACGGAAGTGACGTCCACCTTTAGTAACTTTCGTTACACGGCGAATTGTGACCACTTTTTCTTCAAAGTCATCTTTGATTGGAACGGGACGTTTGGGACGGCGGTTTCCATCTTTTTTGTTATCTCTATTTGATGGTCTAGAGTTATTGAACTTACGTTCAAATTTTTTTGCTTGAGTTGGTTTGTTTTCTTCAGTTGTCGATGTTACTTCTGCAACTTGATTTACATTCATTTCTTCAGTCATATCTCCATCCACCTTTCTAGAATTTTAAGCCAGCTTCACGAGCTGCATCAGCGAAAGCTTTCACTTTTCCATGATATTGATAACCACCACGATCGAATACCACTTCTTCAATTTTAGCTGCTTTCGCTTTTTTTGCGATTTCGTTAGCGACAGTTACAGCAGCTTCAATGTTTGATTTTGATTTTAATGATGTTTTCATTGTTGAAGCACTGATTAAAGTTACTCCAGCAACATCATCAATAATTTGAGCATAGAAATTTGTGTTTGATTTAAATACATTTAATCTTGGCTTTTCAGCAGTTCCGATCACTTTTTTACGAACACGGAAATGACGGCGTTTTCTAGCTTCTTGTTTAGTAAATTTCATAATTTAATCCTTACCAGCCTATTTTCCAGCTGCCTTCCCTTCTTTTCTAATGATATGTTCATTTTTGTATTTAATCCCTTTACCTTTATATGGTTCAGGTTTTTTGTATGCTCTAATTTTAGCAGCCACTTCACCAACTAATTGCTTACTAATTCCTGAAACCAAGACTTGGGTTGGTTTGGGAACTTCGATTGTAATTCCTTGGGGAATTGCAAAGGTAATTGGGTGTGAGAATCCTAATGCTAAGTTTAAGATGCTTCCAGCTAAGTTAGCTTTGTATCCAACTCCGATGATTTCTAATTCGATTTTGAATCCATCACTCACACCAGTTAGCATTCCTTGTAATAAAGAATTAGTTGTTCCATGAAGTTGTTTGGTGTGCTTAACTTCGTTAGCACGGGTTGTTGTTAGTTCAGTTCCTTGAACTTCGATTTTGATTAGGGGTGAAAATTGTTGTGTTAATTGACCTTTTGGTCCTTTAATAGTAACTGTGTTGTTTTCTGAAATATTAATTTCAACTCCAGCAGGGACTGTTAATATTCTGTTTCCTATACGTGACATATATCTAAATACCTACTTTCTATCAAACAAAGGCAATCACTTCTCCACCAACTTTGTCTTGGCGAGCTTGTTTGTCTGTCATGATTCCTTGTGATGTTGAAACAATAGCGATTCCTAGTCCATTTAAAACTTGAGGAATTTCACTAGCAGGAGCATAAACTCTTAATCCTGGTTTTGAGATTTTTTTCAAGCCTTGGATCACACGAGTTTTTCCTTGATATTTCATTTCGATAGTGATTTCGTTTTTGTTTTCTTTATTGATTGCATATCCTGCAATAAATCCTTCTTTTTTAAGAATTTCAGCAATCTCGTTTTTCATTTTGCTTCCAGGCATATTTACTGTTTTTAAATATCTCTGGTTAGCATTACGAATACGAGTAAGCATATCTGCAATTACGTCTGTTGTCATTTTCTTCTACTCCCTTTCACTATCATGATGCTTTTCTAACACCAGGAATTTGTCCTTCATATGCAAATTTTCTAAAGCATAGACGGCAAATTCCGAATTTTTTTAACACAGCATGTGGTCTTCCACAGTGATTGCAACGTGTGTAATTTCTAACACCAAATTTTTGGTGTTTAGCTTGTTTAACTTTTAATGATTTTTTTGCCATTTTAACTCCGTTGCCTTTCTATTTAGAAAACGGCATTCCGATTTTTTCTAATAATGCGAATGCGTCTTCATTTGTGGTTGCGTTGGTTACGATGGTGATATCCATCCCACGTAATCTTTGCACCTTATCAAAATCGATTTCTGGGAAAATGATTTGTTCTTTAGTTCCCAGGGTGTAGTTCCCAAATCCATCAAATGAATTTTTGGGAACTCCTCTAAAGTCACGGACACGTGGTAGTGCCACATTGATTAATTTGTCAAGGAAGTCGTACATTTTTTTACCTCTTAAAGTAACTTTTGTCCCGATTGGCATTCCTTCACGTAATTTGAAGACAGCTAATGATTTTTTTGCTTTAGTGGCAATTGGTTTTTGTCCACTAATTAAAGTTAATTCATTCATTGCTGTATCTAATTTTTTTGGATCAGTTGTTGCATCACCAATTCCCATGTTAATTACAATTTTAGTAATTTTAGGAACTTGCATCACTGATTTGTATTGTCTCTCTTTCATTAAAGCAGAGACAATTTCGTTTTTATATTTAGTTTCTAATCTTGATTTCATATTTTTAATTGCCTCCTATTTTAATGTTTGTTTTGAACGGCGTGAAACACGAACTTTTTTACCATCGTGAATTTCATAACCAATTCTTGTTGGTTTGTCTTTCGCTTTTGGATCAACATAACCGACATTTGAGATATTTAGTTTGGCAGGAATTTTTTTAATCCCACCTTCTGTATCAGTGTTTGAAGGTTTGACATGTTTTAACACTTCAACCCCTTGCACTGATACAGTCATTTTATCTTTTGAGATTCAAGTTATAGGTCCCTTTTCTCCTTTATGAGAACCGGCAAGAACTTTAACTAGATCACCTTTTTTTAATTTAGACTTAGCCATAATTCCTCCTATAATACTTCTGGAGCTAAAGAAGCAATTTTAACAAAACCAGCTTCCTTAACTTCTCTCGCAATTGGGCCAAAGATACGAGTTCCACGTGGGTTCTTATCTTCTTTAACTAACACAACTGCATTTTCTGAGAATTTGATGTATGTTCCATCATCTCTTCTCAATTCTCTTTTTGTACGCACAATAACAGCTTTCACAACTGTTCCTTTTTTAACAGCACTGTTTGGTGCTGCAGCAATCACTGAACAAACAATAATATCGCCAATACCTGTGAATTTACGCACAGATCCACCTAAATTACGAATCACACGAACTTGTTTAGCGCCTGAATTATCAGCGACGTTTAATACGGATAAATTTTGAATCATCTCTTAATCTCCTATAAAACTGCTTTTTCTATAACTTTGACTAAACGGAAGTTTTTAGTTTTTGATAATGGACGTGTTTCCATAATTTCCACTTTATCTCCGATTTTTGCTACTTGTTGTTCGTCATGTGCTTTATATTTTTTAGAATATTTAACACGTTTTTTGTAAATTGGGTGATTTTTGTAAGTTTCGACTAAAACAATAATAGTTTTGTCCATTTTGTCTGATACAACTTTACCAGCTAATACTTTACGGCTATTTCTTTCCATTATTCTTTAGTCCCTTCTTCTTTGTTTGTGTCAACGTCTGCGTTAGCCATAGCTGCTTCAATTGCATCCATGTCTGGAGTTGCTCCAAACTGTTCAGCTTGAAGTTTTTCCATTTGCTCACGTTGTTTTTGGCGTACTTTTTTTCCTGATTGCTCAGCGTTTTCAACGGCTTGGTAATAATCACCTTTGACGTTGATGTTTGTGTTTTCTCCAGCTCTTCTCTTCTCAGATAAAACTAGTTCAACTCGGGCAATTTCTTTTTTCAAATTGGAAATGCGGTGAGTTTGTTCTAGACTACCAACAGCTGCTTGGAATTTTAAAGCAAATAGTTCTGCTCTTTTATTTTCACTAATTTGGATTAGATCAATTACTGTTGAACTTCTTAATGTTTCCATTTCGCTTAATTGTTTTTTAGCCATTTAACTCACCTCTTTTCACAAATTTACATTTGATTGGAAGTTTATGCATTGCTAATCGTAATGCTTCACGAGCGATTTCTTCACTCACACCAGCGATTTCAAACATAACTGTTCCTTTTTTAACAACTGCTGCTCAGATTTCTGGGTTTCCTTTTCCAGATCCCATACGAACTTCAGCTGGTTTTCTTGTTAATGACATATGTGGGAAAATTCTTACTCAAACTTTTCCATCACGTTTCATATAACGAGTCATTGCAATACGAGCTGCTTCGATTTGGTGGTCATCAATTCATGCACCATCTAGTGCCATTAAACCAAATTCACCAAAATCAACTTTTTTAGCCCCTTTTGCTTTTCCTTCATAACTAACACGGTGAGGCTTACGATATTTAGTTCTTTTTGGTATCAACATGGTGATCTCTGCCTCCTTTATTAGTTCATTTTTTATCAGCAAATTTGTTATCACGTGGTTTGAAATCACGTGATTCGTTATCACGACTAGCAGCATTTTTTTCAAATACTTCTCCGTGGTTAACTCAAACTTTTACACCAATTTGTCCATATGTAGTTTTTGCTTCATATAATGCATAATCAATGTTTGATCTTAAAGTTGTTAGTGGTACTGAACCTTCTAAATATCCTTCAGTACGAGCCATTTCAACTCCACCTAATCTTCCTGAAACAGTGGTTTTAATTCCTTTTACTCCATGAGATTTAAGTGCACGACGAATCGCAACTTTTTGCACAGTTCTGAATGAAGCACGGTTAGTAATTTGTTCTCCAATTCAACGAGCAATTAATGTTGCATTGCCATCTGGGTTATCAATAGCCACAACTTTAATGTTCACTACTGCTTTACGGTTTTTTTCAATTTTTCTAACTGCTAATGTAATGTCTTCTAAACGTTTGTTGTTTTCCCCCATTACAATAACTGGACGAGCAGATTTGATAATTAATTTAATATCTTTAGTTGTTCTTTCGATATCAATTTTTGCCACAGCGGCGTTGTTTAACATTTTTAATAATGTTTGACGAATTTTGATATCTTGATTCAATCATTTAACATATTGATCTTTTTCTGCATATCAGCGACCTTCTCATTGTCTAACAATACCAAGGCGCAACGCATTAGGTGATACTTTTTGTCCCATTTCTACTCCTCCTATTTAACATCACTTACAATGATTGTAATGTGACTTGTTCTTTTTAAAATTTCATAAGCACGTCCATGTGCTCTTGGTCTAAAACGCTTTAGTGTTGGACCTTCGTTAACATAAACTGTTTTAACAAATAATTTGTCGGCTTCCATTCCGTTATTATTAACTGCGTTTGCAATTGCTGAGTTTAATAATTTTAAAACCGGTTCTGAAGCTGTTTTGTTCATGTTGTTTAGAATTGCAATAGCTTGTGCTACTGGCTTTGTTCTGATTGTATCTACTACTAATCTAGCTTTTCTAGGAGAGATACGAATCATGCTTAATTGTGCTTTTGCTTCCATCTTAATCTCCTATTTTTTACCTTTGTCATCACCATGACCACCGAATTTACGCGTTGGGGCAAATTCTCCTAATTTGTGTCCAACCATATCTTCAGTGACGTACACTGGGATAAATTCTTTCCCGTTGTAGACACCAAATGTATGTCCGATGAACTCAGGGAAAATTGTTGATCTACGTGATCAAGTTTTAATTACTTCTTTTTTAGCACCCATTGCTTCTACTTTTTTAAATAAGTAATCATCAGCGAATGGACCTTTTTTTAATGATCTTGCCATATCTATTTTCCTCCCTACTTAGTTCTTCTTCTTACAATTAATTTTTGTGATGCTTTTTTCTTATCACGAGTTTGCACTCCTAGTGCAGCTTTTCCTCATGGAGTGACAGGTTTCTTACGTCCAATTGGTGTACGTCCTTCTCCCCCTCCATGTGGGTGATCATTTGGGTTCATCACTGAACCACGAACTGTTGGACGAACACCTTTTCAACGGTTACGTCCAGCTTTTCCTCAGTTTACTAAGTTGCGTTCTTCATTTCCAACTTCACCGATTGTTGCATAACATTCAGCTAAAACTTTTCTTACTTCTCCTGAACCAAGACGTAATGTGACATATTTCCCATCATCATCTTTTCCAAGAATTTGGATTGATGAACCTGCACTACGTGCCATTTGACCACCTTTTCCAGGTCTTAATTCAACGTTGTGAATTAAAGTTCCTTCAGGAATGTTTTTTAGTGGAGCTGCATTACCAACTTTAATGTCAGCATGTTCACCAGCAACCACTTTCATTCCCACTTCCATTCCTTTTGCAAAGAGAATGTAGCGTTTTTCTCCATCAACATAATTAATTAATGAGATAAATGCGTTACGGTTTGGATCGTATTCAATTGTTGAAATTGTTCCAGCAACGTCTAGTTTGTTACGTTTGAAGTCAATAACACGGTACTTACGTTTGTGCCCACCACCTTGGTGACGAGTTGTAATATGACCATGGTTATTTCTTCCACCATTACTTTTTAATGGTTTTAATAATGATTTTTCAGGAGTATCTGTTGTTAATACTTTGCTGTAATCAATAGTTGTCATATTTCTGCGACCATTCGTGGTCGCTTTATATTTTTTGATTGCCATATTTTATCCCTTTCTATATAGCTTGTGATTTACAATAATTTATCTATTTTGGGCAGATTTTTCTATAAATCGTTTAATACGTCTAATGACTCACCATCTTTTAAAGTGATGATTGCTTTTTTATAAGCATTTGTTTTCCCAACAAAACGTCCCATTTTCTTTTCTTTTCCATCATAGTTTGCGGTACGAATTGATTTTGTTTTAACTTCGAAAATTTGTTCGAAAGCTCTTTTAATTTCAGTTTTAGTTGCACGTTTGTCAACTTTGAATGTGTAAACACCATTTGCATGTCCCATAAATGACTTTTCAGTTAAAACTGGTTTTTTAATAATTTCTGTAATATGCATTATGCGTACACCTCCTCAACAGCCATAGCCGCTTCTTCTGTAATTAATAATTTAGTTGCGTTTAATAAATCAAAAACATTTAATTGTTTGGTGTTGATTGTTTTTAAACCTGCGATATTATTTGCTGATTTGATGACTAAGTCTTCTTTTTCTTTAGTCACGATTAATACTTTTTGATCATCCATTTGAAGGTTTTTCATAACTTCAACCATTTCTTTAGTTGATGGTTTTGAAAATTCAAATTTGTCGACAATAACTAAGTTTGCTTCTTTAGCTTTTAGCGATAATGCTGATTTGAAAGCTAAAGCTCTAACTTTTTTATTTACTTGTTTTGAGTAGTTGATGTCTGGTGTTGGACCAAAAACAACTCCCCCCCCTCTTCATTGAGGTGAACGGATTGACCCTTGACGAGCACGTCCTGTTCCCTTTTGTCTTCAAGGTTTACGTCCCCCACCTCTAACTTCGGCACGGGTTTTAACTTTTCTTGTTCCTTGTCTTAATGCAGCTTGTTGAGAAACAACTGTATCATAAATTGCTTGTTGATGAGGTTCAATTCCTCAAACATTATCATTTAAAGTAATGTCTTTAGTTTTTGTCCCTTGAACATTTAAAACTTGTAATTTCATATTGTTCCTCCTTACTCAGCACTTTCTTCAGTTGCAGCTGGTTCAGCTGCAACTGGATTAGTTGCTTCCTCTGTTGGTTCAACTGTTGGTTCTGTTGCGGCAATTGTTGGTTCAACAACTGCTTCAACTTTTGGTTCAACTGCTTCAACTTTTGGTTCAGCAACTTTTTGTGCTTCTTTTCTAATTAATAATTCTGCTGCTGCATTGGCTTTTAGACCTTTAACATTTTGTTTAACTTGAACAAATTGTCCTTTTGGTCCAGGAATTGATCCTTTAATTAACATAATGTTGTTCGCAAGATCGATTGAAACAACTTCCAAGTTTTGGATTGTTCTTTTCGCATGTCCCATATGTCCAGGCATTTTCTTTGATTTGAAAATACGGTTAATAATGGCTCCCATTGAACCAGTTCCACGGTGGTATCCTGATCCATGACCCATTGGTCCTCTTGCATAGTTATGTCTTTTAATTGACCCTTGAAAACCTTTTCCTTTTGATGTTCCTGTTACGTCGACTAATTGACCAGCCTCAAAGATGTCAGTGGCAACAACTTGTTGTCCTTGCTCAAATCCATCCATGTTTCTGATTTCTTTTACGAAGCGCTTAGGTGCGGAATTGGCTTTTTTAAAGTGGCCAGTTTCGGGTTTGTTTACTAAGTTAGCTCTTTTGTCTTGAACTCCTAATTGAAGTGCGATGTATCCATCTTTTTCAAGAGTTTTAACTTGTAAAACAGTGTTTGGTAAAACTTCAACGATTGTAACAGGGATTAAACGTCCATCTGTTGCAAAAACTTGAGTCATTTCTACCTTACGTCCTAAGATTCCTTTCATTTTTTTATCCTCCTAATGATAATCATGTATACTTTGTTGTCTTCTAAAGTTTAATCTCAATATCAACACCAGCTGGTAATTGAACTCTTTTTAGAGTGTCGATTGTTGTTGGTGTAGCGTTTAGAATTTCTAGTAATCTTTTGTGTGTTCTCATTTCGAATTGTTCACGTGAATCTTTATATTTGTGAACAGCACGAAGAATAGTAATGATTTGTTTGTCAGTTGGTAAAGGTATTGGTCCACGAACTTTCGCTCCAGTTCCTTCAGCAGCTTCGATGATTTTAATGATGCTTTGATCCACAATTGCGTGGTCGTAGCCTTTGATTTTGATTCTCATTTTTTGTTCTGCCATAGTATCTCTCCTTTTTTTACAATGTATTTGTTTCAACGACAACCATTTCCAGTGTGTTGTGATTGAGCACACAAAATATACATGTAATCAATAGTTTAACTTATTTTTATAGATAAAACAATATCTATTCAGAAATCGTTTTAATAAGTAATCCTTATCAAACTAAATTAAGCTGTTTATTATCACGAAAACTTATATAAAGTGGTTGAAAAAATAACCATCTTTCTATAAAGTTAAAATTGTGGAGTATAGTACTTCTTATCAACATTTATAAATTGTAATATTTTAAAAATTAATTGAAAAAAATACTTGTATAAGGAGGATTCTGCTCTTATATGAAAAGGAAAAAATTATGAATTTTTATTCAGAAATAACTACTTCAGGGCAAGCTATTGGTAATGCCTTGAGTAGTCTACTCTTTTGAGGAACTATTCTAGCCGCAACATTTGTTATTGGTTTAGGATGATTTATTCAAAAGAAAAAAATATTTAAAGAAGGTTGAGAACAACCACTTGTTAAAACACTAGTGATGATTGGTTTACCTGCTTTGATCTTTAATTCATTTATGAAAGATATTTCAACTGAACATATCGTTAATATGCTTATGTTAATGCTTGCGGGAGTTATTTTCTTCTTTGCAATGTCAGTTGGAGCAAAATATTTATATATTAATAAAAGTAAATCAATTCAAGACACTTTATCAATGTGTATCGCTTTTGGATCAACAATTTATTTTGGGGTACCAATTGTAAAAGCGGTTTTTCCAAATAACATACCAGATGTTGAACAAGCAGCTAATATGTTTAATGTTGGTTTTTGATTATTTATGTGTTCATGAGCTTTATTTGTTATTAAAAAACCAGTTGCTGGAATGGGACTTGATGGTAACAAATTAAAAGCTAAAGACACAAATGGTCAAGTTGTTGCCTTAGAAAATTATAAGGTGAAATGAACAGATATTAAAGGGGTTATTTTAACACCAATTATTATCTCGTTAATTGCTGGATTCACACTTTGAATTCTACAATTAATTCCAGGAATTAAGGTTATTCATGTCACAGGTAGTGGGTGAAATACATTGGCAGGAATAAAAGATGGTTATTATTCAGTCACTAGACTAGATGCTTTAATTCCAGGGTTGGCTATGATTCTAAATCTTTTAGGAGCATTACCAACACCACTTGCTTGATTAGCAGTTGGAGCAATTATTGGTAAAACTAATTTTAAAGAAGCAATTCAAAATAAATTAGTTTGATGAACAGTTGTTCTAAGAAATTTATTAACACCAATTGTATCATTTGTCATTATTATCATTTTTGCAGCAATTGGACATGCGAGTGGCGGATTTAGTATCAACCGTATCGATTTTGTAGTTGCTGTTATGATGGCTGCTTCCCCAATTGCCACCACAATTGTCAGTTATGCAATTCTGTACAACAAAGAAAAAGAATTAGCATCACTATCGACATCACTATCAACAGTATCTGCTGCAGTAACAATGCCGTTATGAACTATCATTGCTGTTTTCTCAGCCTATGAATTTGGTTTTGTGGCTGCCATTTAAAACTTAATTTAAAGCTTTAAAAACTAAAATTACAACCTTAAAAAGTTGTAATTTTTTATTTTGTAAATAAAAAAGTCTTATTAGCAAGACTTATTTGGCATAGATTTGTTTTGTGTTGGCAAAACAAGCACTAGCAGCATCCGCAATCTGGACACATAAGAACCTCCTATTGATTACCCACTTCATTTAAAAAGTGGCGTAATTTGCTAAATTTAGTTAGGTCAAAATCATAAATTTTTAAAGTACCTTCTTTGATTACTTTAACAAAACCAACTTCTTCTAAAAATTTCATGTGATAAGAAAGTGTTGGTTGGGTGATGTGCAATTCTTTTAATAAATTTCTCGCACATAAACAATCAAATGACTTTGATGTTAATAATTCAACAATTTTTAATCTGGTTGGATCAGATAAAACTTTAAACATCAAAGCATAATCATCATAATTGTATTCCATATAATTCCTCCTAACATGAACATAATAACATAAACATAGATAATTATCTATATTTAGACTTATCAATATTTATTTTTATTTAAAGATGCAAGTTTGGTTTTTTGGTGCAATTAAAGCGAGCAATATTTTTTTGTAAATCGCTTTGGCTTGCTTCAGTTTTGGCTGTTTTTGTAAAGATCTTTTGAATTTCTGGATTGGCGAAAAGTAAAGGAAAATAATTAATTTTAAGAGTTTTAAAAAGTTGATTCAAATAATCAATTAATTCTGTATATTCCAATTGTTTCCCCAACTCATTAAGGGTTGCGATAATAATTTGCTCATCTTGAGTGACATTATATAAATGTCATGGTTTTAAATTAGTCTTGATGGTTTGGGAGTTTTTAATTTCATTAACTAATTGTTCCATAATTTCTTGAGCCAGTTGTTTGTTTTCTTTTTCCAAAATTAAATGTGCTTGCACATTTAAACCAAAGCTTCCTTGCAAGTAAAAAAGACTGGTTTTAAAATCAATTAAATCTCAATTTTGAAAATGTTTATTTTCAAAATAATAAATTGTTTGATTGTGTTTATTTTGTTCAAAAGCAAAAGGCCCAGTTTTAAAATAAAGTTTAAATTTTGACTTATTTACTTGATAATTATCACTCATCCAAACACGGTTAAAATCTAAATTAATTTGATCCACAAGATTCATGTCATCAACATCCACTGGGATTGTGCTTGGTTTAAAATGTTTTAAGTTACGGTTTCTAAAAGTAAAGATTTCTTGGAGGAATTCGTTTTGAAATTTATTTTGCTGCAGAATTTTTTGTTCAAAACTATTTTTCGATAAACAAATAATTTGTCGATCTTTTAAATAAAGTTCAAAACGAATTAAAAAATAACCAAGATGATGAAATTGGTCATGGTGGTTATTTTTATACCTTAATGCGCGATTTCAGTTGGCACTACTCAAAATGCCACTGGCAATTTTATTTGGTAAAACTTCAAAAATTTCATCACCAATTAAATAAAGGTCATCCTTAGTTTGTACTTCGATCAAAACTGCTTGTTCACCAATATATAACATGATTCCCCTTTCATTTTAAAACAAATAGGCATTGGCCTATTTGTTAAATTTTCCTTGTGCAAGGTGTTTGTTTCCTCCACCTTGAGTTTTAATGCCTGGCATATTTTTGAAAAGATCAATAGCTGGATATTTGTCTTGTAATGTTTCACTAACAGCGACAATAATAAAATTCCCTTGCTCAGATTCACTCATTAAAATGATAATAACTTCAGCAAATTGATTTCTTAATTGATCAGCTAACATTTTTAGTTCTTGCATATTTAAATCATTAGCATATACCTTAATTTGTTGAATCCCATTTTCATTAATACTTGGTTCAAGATTTTGATAAGCTGCTAATTTTAAATTAGAATTTTTCAAAGCTACTTGCTTTTCAAAGAAATAAACTTTTTGTTGGAATTCTCACACCATATTTTTGAATTCTTGGATTTGTTGACGATCCATTTTAAAGTTTTCAATTAATTCAAACATTGCTTCAATTTCAGCAGCAGTTTCACTACCTTTTAATTGGTGATATTTATTCATCAATCCACGAGCATTTTCTAATTGTTCACTTCATTGTTGTTCATAATATTGAGCGACTGTTTTAAATGAAGTTAAACATTTAATACGGAAAACTCCACTACCTTTTGACTCAATCCCAGTAATGACAAAATCTTCAATCACTTGGGTATTTTCAACATGAGTTCCACCACAAAGTTCTGATGAGAAATCACCAAATTGGACAACACGCACAATTTCATCATATTTTTCTGTAAAGAACGCTAGGGCATGATATTTATCAACTGCTTCTTGCATTGAAACGAAATGTACTTCTCTTTTAATCGCTGCTTTAATTTTTTTAAGAACTAAATTTTGGGTGGTGATTAATTCTTCAGGGGTGATATTACGATTAAAAGTAAAGTCCATACGTAAACCAAATTCATCATTATATGAACCTGATTGCATGACTAAATCACCTAACACTTCACGCAAAGCAGCATGAATCATATGTGTTCCAGAGTGGTTTTTCATGGTGTAAATGCGTTTTTCTTGGTCCACATTTGCCTCTACTAAATCATGCATGCTTAATGTTCCTTCAACATTAACACGATGAATGTTTTGTCCTAATGGTCCTTGTTGAACATCATCAACAACTCCCATCCCTTTTAATCCTTGAATAGTTCCATGATCGGCAGCTTGCCCACCTTTTTCCGCATAGAATGGTGTTTTATCTAAAATGATGTATCCGGTAGTATCAGTAATTTCATCAACTTGTTGATCATCAATAAACATGAAAACAATTTTACTATCTTTGTGAGTCATTTCTTGTCAACCAGTAAATTCTGAATCAACATGCATTTTAGTAAATAATTCGTTTTGATTATCTCAAGCTTTTAATTCTTTACGACCACTACGAGCCTTTTCTTTAGCTTGATTTAACAATGCTTCAAATCCTTGCAAATCAACTTCAACATTATTGTTACGAGCAATTTCCATTGATTGTTCAATTGGAAAACCAAATGATTCAAAAAGTAGCATCGCATTTTCAGCACTGACTTTACCTTCTTTTTTAATCATTTCTTCTAACAAATCAAACCCTTTTGATAGTGTTTGTAAAAACTTAGTTTCTTCATTTTTAATCGTTTCCACAATAATCGCTTTTTTAGTTGCTAAATAAGGATAAAATTGTCCCATACTTGCAATCACTTGGTCAACTAATTGGTATAAGAATGTGTGGTTAATCCCTAATTCTCTTCCATAAATTGAACTACGACGAATTAAACGACGAATGATGTACCCACGATCTTTATTTCCAGGAAACACCCCATCAGCAATGGCGAAAGTCACAGCACGAATATGGTCGGCAATCACTTTGAAAGCTGTGTTAATACGTGTTTGTTTTGGATTTGGATTAGGATAATTTTCCATTGAATATTGAAAATTACCACCAACCATTTTTTCAATCGCTTGAATTGTTGGTCAAAAAATATCAGTTTCAAAATTAGTTGGTGTGTTTTGGCAAAGTGAGGCCACACGTTCCAAACCAGCACCCGTATCAATATTTTTTCTTGGTAATTCTGTATAGTTATTATGACCATCATTATTAAATTGTGAAAAGACAATGTTTCAAATTTCAATATAACGATCATTTTCCATATCTTCAGCTAATAATTTAGTACCAAGATTTTGTGGGTCTCACTCAATTCCACGGTCATAAAAAATTTCCGTATTAGGTCCACATGGTCCTTGCCCAACATCTCAAAAATTGGTATCTCTGCCACCTTTAAAAATATGATCCGGTTTAATTCCAATAATCTCAGTTCAAATTTTGTATGCTTCTTCGTCTTCATTGAAAACTGTAATGTACAGTTTTTCAGGATCCATGGCAAATCATTTTTCACTTGTTAATAATTCTCAACCAAACTCAATGGCTTCTTTTTTGAAGTAATCACCAATTGAAAAATTACCTAACATTTCAAACATGGTTTGATGACGAGCAGTCACCCCAACATTTTCAATATCATTGGTACGAATAGATTTTTGGGAATTTGTTAAACGTGGTGAGGGGGGTGTTTTACGCCCATCAAAATATGGTTTTAAAGTCGCCACACCAGAATTAATCCATAGTAATGATGGATCTTCAACAGGGATTAATGAAACTGGTGCTAAAAAATGATGTTCTTTTGATTGAAAAAAATCAATTCACATTTGTCTAATTTCATTTGATGATAATTTTTTCATAAAAACCTCCTTGGTTTTTTAATTTATTGATATTTTACCTTATTTGTTTTTTAATTCCTTAAACAAAATTTTATTTTTCCATTTTAATCTCAAAATTGTTTCTGAAAAAACTAAATTTTGGTGGTTTTAAATTATAATATTTGAGTATATAAATTTACTACTAAATAATTACCAAGGAGGTATTTATGAAAATTGAGACATCAAAAAAACGACTTATTTTAGTTGATTTAGATGGAACTGCTTTACAAAATGATGGCAAAACCATTCATCCCAAAACCAAAGAAGCTTTGCTCGAAGTGCAAAAACAAGGTCATATTGTTTGTCTTGTAACAGGGCGACCTGTACGTGCTTCTTTGCAATATTATCATGAATTAGGTTTAGATACTTTACTCACAAATTTTGATGGCGCACATATTTCTGATCCCATTAAAAGAGAATTTAAACGTTTAGTTTTTTCGATTAACTATGACATTATTATGGAAATTTTAAATGATGAAATTATTAAAGATTCTATCGAAAACTTGATGTTGCAAAATTACGATCGCGTCTTAATTTGAAAAAAAGATGCTGAATTAGAAAACTTCTTCCACTTATCTGAAATTAAACAAGATGCTGGTGAGACTTTGATTGTTGGCCATCCTCAAGAAAATTGAAAAGGTCCTTCCACTAACATTGTGTTGAAATTAAAAGGAACCAAATATTTACATCGTGTGATTCGTAGTTTGGGTAGATTTCAAGATGCTGTAAAAATTCAAAGCGGTGTTTTGTATGGGGTCAAAACCAAAGATAAAGACCCAATTTTAACTTTAACTAACAAAAATGTGGATAAAGGTTTTGCTGCTGAAATTCTTGCACAATATTACAACAAAGATATTCGTGATGTGATTGCTTTTGGTGATCAATTAAATGATTTTGAAATGTTAAGAAAAGTTGGAATTGGAATTGCGATGCAAAACGGGGCTTCCACTTTAAAATTTATTGCTAACGGAATTACCCATAAATCAAATGATAATGGCGGTGTTGGTGATTACATCACTCGTTTATTAAAAGGTGAAGAATACTAAGTATTCTTTTTTTAATTTCCTTGTTCGTTAATTTTAAAATTAGGTTGGTGTGGTTGTTTCCAATTTTTATTATTTGTAAAATCTGTACAGTTTTGAATTTGACTCACTTCTCAATTTGATAAGTTTTGGCGAAATGAAAGTGCTCCATTAAACATTGAATTCATATTCATGACTGTTTGAGTTTCCCAACTAGCTATATCTTTATTAAACAAAATCGCATAATTAAACATCCCTTCCATATTATTAACGTTAGTTGTATTTCAAGAAGAAATATCACCATTAAATTTAATGGCTGAATTAAACATATTACTCATGTTAGTTACTCTCGCTGTGTTTCAAGCATTACCTTCACTTTTTAAATCTTGATTGAAAAATAAGGCTTGTTTAAACATGCTTTCCATATTTTCTACTCTGGAAGTATCTCATTTGGAAATATCATTATTAAATGAAACTGAATCACTGAACATGAAGCTCATGTTTGTTACATTTGAAGTAACTCAATTAGAAATATCACCATTAAATGAAACTGCTGAATTAAACATATGATTCATGTCTTCAACAAGTGATGTGTTTCAAGCATTATCGCTGGTTGTTAAATTTTGGTTGAATAAAATCGCTTGACTAAACATAAAACTCATATTTTTTACCAGTGATGTGTTTCAAGTTAAAATATCACTATTAAAAGCGATCGCACTTTGAAACATCCCTTCCATCGTTGTGACTTTCCCAGTATTTCAATTAGAAATATCACTATTAAAAGCAATGGCTGAATTAAACATATTAGACATGTCTTGGACATTAGCAGTATTTCAAGTGATTAGGTCTTGATTAAATTCGACAGCCCCATTAAACATCGATGCCATATTTTCAATTTGTGAAGTGTCTCAACTAGCAAGGTCATCGTTAAATTCAGCAACACCAGAAAATAAATTTTCCAAACTTTTAATGTTTGAACTAATATAACTTGGAGCAAACATAAGATCACTTGGCATTTTGTGAGCAGTGCGGGTTTCAGTATCTCAACCAATATGAATAATTTCTTTAGTTTTATCAGGTGCACTTTCAGCAATTAAATATGCTTTGCCGAGATCATCTAAAAAGACTGTGTGATTTTCTGTTGTTTTGTTTAAAACTTGATACAAACTTAACTGACCAACATATTGTGAATAATCTGTTGGAGTAAAAGTAAATTTTTTAACTTTTTTTTCTGTATCTGCAAATTCTTCTGAGATATTCATCGCATTTGGAACATCAAGTTCTTGGCCAATTTTTTCAACTAATTCTTGAGTAGTTCAAAATTCTTCTTTGGTGAGAATGATTTGTTCTATAGCTGAATTGATAGTGCGAATATCGATTTTGGGCGGTAAACTTCGACTACATCCGATTACAGCCAGAGAAGTGATGCTTATTGTTGAAGCGATTAAACCTAGACCTCCTAATAAACTAATTAATTTTTTCATTTGCTTGTTCCCTTTGTTCTTTTGCAAGCAAAAATTTAGTCTTATTTTTAAAAGTCAGCTAACTTTTAAAAATAAAAACAAGTGATTAATCATTCTTGCTTTGTTCTTATCCAAAAATAATTATAAATCCTTATTTAAGAATTTTCCAAATTAAAATTAATAAAAACAAGCCACTTTTGGCTTGTTTTGACATAAAATTTTATTTTTTTAATAAAATTTTTAACTCTTGAAGATAAGCATCAATTGCTTTAATTAAAGGTAAATAGGTCGCTTCTTGGGTGAAATCAATACCTGCATCAAGCATGATCTTCATTGGTTCTTGACACCCACCAGCTTTTAAAAAGTTAAGTGTGGTTTGAGTGTTACCAGCTTGAATATCTTGGTACAATTTAAAACTAGCCACCACATCAATCGCATATTTATAGACATAATATGGAGAATGAAAGAAGTGCGAAATATAAGGCCAAACATAAGTCAGACCTTGGGTGTCGGGTTCTTGATCAAACACATCATAACCATATTCAGCACGAGTTTGGGCAAATAGCTTGCCCAAAATATCAGCTGTTAATGGTTGGTCATTTTCCACAAGTTGGTGTGCTTGGTATTCAAAGGCTGAATATTGAATTTGGGTCGTGAAGGTCCCAATTAAATCTTTAATGCGATGTTGAAGTAAATAAATTTTTTCATCATCATGAGCTGCATGTTGATACATATAATCAAACAATAAATGTTCATTAATTGTTGAGGCCACTTCAGCTACAATAATTGGATAATTATTTAATGGATAAGGTTGGGTTTGATCAGCAAATAAGGTGTGGACTGAATGGCCAATTTCATGAGCTAAAGTATTAACCGAACCTAATTTATCATCTCAATTCATCAAAATAATTGGGTCTAACCCAGACCCACCTGTTGAATAGGCACCATGACGTTTATTTGTATCTTCATAATAATCAATTTTGTTGTTGGACCAAGCAATTTCTAATTTTTGAATATACTCTTCACCCATAATCTTTAAGGCTGCTCGAATGATTGTTTTTGCTTCTTCAACATTAAACTTACGGTCATAATTTTTAACTAATTTTAAAGAATAATCACTTAAATAAAATTTTTCCATTTCGAAATGTTCTTTCACCAACTGCACATATTCATGCAATCCTTGATGATATTTTTTCCCGACTGCTAAAAGTTTTAAATAAGTAGCTACTGGCACTGCATCATCACTCAAGCTTGCTTGTAAAGTTGATTCATAGTTGCGAATTTGCACAGTTTCCACATCGCCTTGTAAAATCCCTTCATAAATTGAAGCAAAAGAATGTTTGTGGTCAGTATAGTTTTTATTAAAGATTGTAGCCACTTCTAAACGGTATGCTTGCTCTTGAATTGGATCAGTATCTTCAGCAATTTCAGCCATTAAACTTTGGGTTAAAATCTGTTGTTTATTTTGATAAACAACTTCTTCATCACGACGATCAGCTGAAGCTAAAGTATCATAAAGCGCATGAATCGCACCACGGCTTTTCCCAACTTTAGATAATAATTCTTCATCATGTTTTGTTAATAAATGCTTGGCATTTTCAAAGAATTTTTTAAATCCATACTGATATCGACTATATTCAGGATCTGAATTTAAAAAAATCATAATAGTCTCTTCACCAACTTCTTTCAGTTCTGGTTCAATAAAAGCAGTGGCAATCGTAATCTTTTGACATTCATTATCCAATAATCCTTCCAGTTCTTGAAAGTTTTGGTTAGCTGTATCAGTATCACCATCATGTAAATACATCATCATTTTGTCCAGAATGATTTCTAGTTCACGTTCTAATGCTAAATAACGAAAAAAGACTTCTTTTTGCTTTAAACGATTTTGAAAAAGCTGATATTCTTCAGCTTTTTCAACCATTAATTTTAAATCTTTTTTTCATTGTTGATCATTTTGATACAAATGAGAAAAATCTCATTTGTATTCTGAGCTGGCATCTTTTCTTTTCATCATTAATCTTTCTAATTTTATTTTTTAGCTTTTTCTTCTAATTCGGCAATTTTTTTATTTTGTTCTTCAATTAATTGGTCCATACGTTTAGTTGCTTCTTCAAAAAATAAAATTAGATTAGTTTGTAAAATCGAGAAAATATTAATTTTTTGTGCACGTTGTTCTGGTGTCATTTCTTGATTTAATTCTTTTAATTTAGTGTAAAAATCTGGTAATCCAGCATTAATCGCATTGACAATTCTTTGCATTGGCATGGCTTTGATATTGAATTCAATAAACTCATCAGTTTGCATGGCTTTCATTTTTTCAATTGTTGAATATGCTTCTGTCTCAAAAGTGATTGCTTTGTTTTTCACTAAAATATTATAAATATCAATTAATATTTGAATATTAGTACTGTTAATTGGTTTATCTGATCATGGTTCATCATTAACTGTTAAAACATCTAAATCTTTAGTTTCAACAATCCCTAATTTATCTTTAAAAACATCATAAAGTGCTTGTTCATTCATGTCGCGATTGACCAAATCAGAAATAATTGATGCAAAGTATTTGGCATCAATTCCTAGCCCTAAATGTTGACCAGGTTTATTCGGATCTGGTCTCACCAAAAGAAAGGGAAAATTTCCACTTAAAATATTTTTACCTTCAATATCATGCATTTTTTTTGCATTATATAAAGTTCATGTTGTTAATTTCATCATAACACCTCCATTCTCTTAATTTTACCAAACAAACTTCAACTCAATAATAAAAAATATTCAGGCATAGAAAAAGTGGTCTAAAACTATTGCATTCAATAGTCATAACCACTTACAAGATGAAATTTAAAATATTAAATCGTTAAAAATTAACGTTATTATTTTTTCTTTTTGTCGTCGTGTTTTTTTTCAGAACTTGCACATTTTGTTGAACTATTTGCATGTACTTTTTTACACAATCCGCAAATTTTTGATTCAGCCATATTCATCATGTTTTTCTCCCTTCAAAGTGGGTTATTCAGTTTGTAGATTAAATAATCCACTAATTTAAAATAATTATATTCCTTGTATTTCAATAAAATTATTTATTGCCAATAAAAAGAAATTTTTTGAAATGAGGCATGTTTTAAAAAGTAAATTAAAAATGCTAACATTTGCTAGCATTTTTAATAAATTATAGATTTTAATTAAGCTTGGGGTTAAGTATTTCTTTATAATTGGGTTCAAAATTAATCATCGCTTCTAATAGTTTACTATTAAGTTGATTAATGTATTCTTGAAGATTCTTTGATGGTGCTGAATAAAGCAATAAAATAACTTCTAAGTGTTTATCTTGCATGATTTTAAACAATTCTGGTTTGCCATTACTTTGCAAAGCTCCTAAAAGAATTGCATCCCATAATGTTAATTCAATCTCAGTTGTGTCAGCTAGATTCAGTTGATCAAATCCTACAATTGCTTTTAATAGTTTTTTATTAGCCAATTCAACTTCATTATTTTGATGACTAACTCTAGTGTTTTGGTTGTCATAAACTACTTTTGCTTCATCTCTAGTTTGTCGTAAATGTTCAACTCATGGTTTACCGCTTTTTGAAATCAATTCATTTGCTTTTTGAATTTTAGTATTCAAAGCTTTTAAATCTGTTCCTTGTAACTCTTCTAATAGTGGGTTGTCTATTTCAGTTTCTGTTTCAGTTTCTGTTTCAGTTTCTGTTTCAGTTTCTGTTTCGGTTTCTGTTTCAGTTTCTGTTTCAGTATCTGTTGGGTTAGTTACTTGTACTTCAGTTTCTTGATTATTAGTGCAAGCAATAGCAGTTGATGCAGCAACACTAACCATACCAAGCGAACCTAATAAACTTAATAATTTTTTCATTGTAATTTTCCTTTTCTAATAAATATTTACTTTTCTTTTGTCAAAATAATTTTTCTTAAATGAACATCATTTTTCCAAACATAATGAGATAATATGTTATTTATTTTAAAAAAACAACCCAAAAAATGCTGAAAATTGAGCAAAATCACCTAAAAATAAGTAAAAATTTAGTTTTTTGATGATTTATTGGCAAAAATGACTCTAGTAAGGTTTTACTAGAGTCATAAAAATTAGTTTAATTGGTTTGTTTTTAACTAAAAAACAAATAGCTTTATAGATTTAAAATGATTATTTATTTAACATTTCAAATAGTGTTTTTAACATGATTGCAGTTCCACGACCTTTTTGATCAGCGGTTCCAGCAATATCTAAATGAATATATGGTTTTTCTTCAGCAAAGGCATTTAAGAAAGCAGCAGCAGTTGAACTTCCAGCTTCTCTTCCTTTTTCTGAATTAGTTAAATCAGCAATTGGAGTAGCTTGCATCATTTCTAAATGTTCTTCAATTAAAGGTAATCTTCAGATGCCTTCACCTGAAATTTTTGCTGCTTGTTCAACTTCATTATATAATTCATCATTTGTTGAAAAAGCACCAGTGAATCAATGTCCTAAAGCAATAGTAATTGCTCCAGTTAAAGTTGAGGCTTCAATAACACGATCAGCATTTAATTGACGGATTGCATAAGTAATTCCATCAGCTAAAACTAGACGTCCTTCAGCATCAGTGTTATCAATTTGAACAGTTTTACCATTCATTGATGTTAAAACTGATTCAGGCATTGTTGCACTACCTCCAATGCGGTTATCTGTAAACATTCCAATGGCTACGACATTTGCTTTGGCTTTGGCTTTAGCTAAAGCCATCACAGTTGACAGCATAATTGCTGCTCCAGACATATCAAATTTCATACCATCCATAAATTGTGATGGTTTTAAATTATATCCTCCCGAGTCAAAAGTGATCCCTTTTCCAACAAGTGCAGTTTTGGGTAATTGAGCATCACTAGTGTATTCTAAAATCACCACTTGCCCTTCAACAGATGAACCAGCATTGACACCAACAAATAGTCCCATACCCAGTTCTTTAGCTTCTTTAATTCCTAAAACTGTGGCTTTAACACCAGGAATTTTTTTAGCATCTTCAATAATTTTTTTAGCAAAGTAAACTGATGTCCCAATGTTTGGTGGGGTGTCTTGTAACATTCTAGTGTAATTCACCATTTCTGCTTTAATTTCTTGAATTGCTTTAATTTCAGTAAAGTTTTCTTTAGTCATTAAGTTATAAACAACTTTGTTGTCTTCTTTTTTACTTTTTAATGAATAGCTGTTAAAACTATGAAAATCAATAGTTTCAAAAATTGTGTTAAAAACAATTTTTGGTTCTAATTCTTTAGCAATCGCCAAAAATGAAGCTAAGTCCACATTAACATTCATTTTGTTAGTTGCTACAAAATTAGTCAATGCTTTTTTTAGTTGTTTACGGCGATCAGCTGTTTTCTCATTTAACACCATATAAATTTTGTGTTCACCACTAATAAATGTAGTTTTAGTATCATCAGCTAAAACAAATTTGGGTAAATTTTTTTCACTAATGGCAACTAAAGTAATTTCTTCTTGGTTTGTGTTTAAATTAATCATCGTTAAATATCTCCTTTATGCTTAATTGTTTTTGATTATATCATTTCAAAAAAGACATGGATAGTCTATCTATAAAACTGCAAAGGCATTTTTTGGCGATTGCTGCTTAGTGTAAAAATAAATTGCCACACCAACTAAACATGAGAATGCTATGACACTCGCTAATGCAATTGCCACGAATTCACCACTTCAAACAAATGGAGCTGCCAAACCAATATTGGCATACATAAATTCAGAAACCTTGGTTAAAATAATTCATGATACTAAAATGCTTGTTAAAATAGCGAGTAGTGATGAGAGGAAGTAACCACTAATTAAATACATATTAATATCATTTTTACAATATCCCATTGCTTTAAATAATAAAATAATTTCACGGTTTTCTAGCAAGGCTAAAATCGTAATAATGAGTGAAATAATCACAGCAATCACACTACTTAAAGCGATTGCAATCATAATGATGCCCATAAATGGTCTAGTGAGTGTTTCAAGTTGTTTAGTTGCAATATTAAATTGGAAGGCATTGCTCATCAAACTAGTCATATATCTGGAAATGTTATTGGTTTGATTACCAAAATAATCTTGAATGAAACCACCAGGCTTAGCATGATCGTGTTCACTAAAAATTGGTAAAGTTAAATATTCCATTTGCATTGGGATCTCATTTTGTGAAAAATAAGAATTACTAATGCCTGTTGGTTGATGATCTCTAATTTTTTCATAAATCTGTTTATAATATTCAGCTAAAGTTTGGTGAGCAACAGAATTTCGGTTAGTGTTCGTAATTAAAGACAAGTATTTAAACAAACTTGCTTGGGCAACATAAACAGATAATTGAATCCCATCTTCAACAATGATTTTATTTACTTTTAAATGTAAAGTATTGCTGATTAAATATCTGGTCGCAGAGTTTCAACGGCTAATCCCAATTGAAGGTAATCCATCTAAAGTAATTGGAAATTCATCGCCTGGTTTTAAGTGGGCATAATCTGCATAATGTTTAGAAATGTTGACTTTTAACACTTTCTCATTGTACTTACCATTGACAATGTCCTTTTCAGTGGATGAATCATAGTGAAAATGTTGGTGTGAATCTTGATCGTTTTCAAAGGCCATGAAATTCAAACCTAAACCAATAGTTTGGTCAGTAGCATTACTTGCATATACACCCCATTGTTTACCACTTTGCATTGATTGAGCTTTGTTTTGACCAACAATGTTACCAAACATAATATTAATTCCGTCAAATCAAGGTTGTTCTTTTTTCATTTTAATTAATCGATTGATCATCTCATTAAGTCCATCAACAAATTCTTGAGCATCTTCTGGACTCATTCGATAAATATTTTGTAAAATTTCTTTGATTTTTTCCATCAAGCGTTCTTGGCTTTCTGGATTTTTGATCATATCTTCTACAAAACGATTAACGACTGTTTTGGGAATGTAACGGTCTTTTAATCCACCTTGAAAAATTTTCATAATTTTACCAAGGGGTAATTCATAAAGATCAATCGCTTTTTTAGAATCAATATCACTCGGATCAATCACTTTATACGCTCTAACTGGCTGATAGTCAGGATTGTGCGAACGTTCACTTGGTAGTTGATTCATACTAAATAGTGGTAATGAACGATTAAAAATAATTGATTTGTATGGAGCATTTCAATTTTCATATTGCTTAATCGATTTTGGTAAAGAGCTTGAAAATTGAAATGCAAACAAAATGACTGTAAAAGCAATCGTTAGAATTAAATAGGAAATCGAATTTTTATAAACATTTTTAAAAATAAAAGTGATGCCAATTCGGGCTTTACCATTTAATCCACGGGTGAGAATTTTTAATCTCATATGTAATCTGGAAATTGATTTACCAACACCCATAGTTTGACTACTTAATAATTTGGATTTAATAATACTTCAATTAATTGCAAAGAAAGCGGCAACATTAATTGCAATTAAAGCAACAAAAATTCCCAAGAAAACAAATCCACCAGCTCAGAACCCATGATAAAAATTCAAATGTTGATAAGAAATACTCATAATCAGGTCTTGAATGCTAAAAGAAAGGAAAGCACTCAAGATTATTCCACACGAAAGTGGTACAACCAACGCCAAAGTTGTTAATAGAGATAATTCGGCATTGTTAACTCCTAAAGATTTTAAGAAAAATAATGTTTTGCGTTGTAATAAAATTATTTGTTGACTAATAAAGAAGAAAATGACAAATAGTAGAATTAAAATCAATGAAGCAATCACAAATGTTAAAACAATAAAGATGTTGTATGTCGTCATCAATGTTTTAGTAGTTTCATATTTTTCTCAATAAGTTGAGGTTTGTAATTCCACATTTTGATCTCAACTAACTTTTGACATCATTTTTTCTTGAAATCATTCTGAAAATTCTTTTTGTCCTCCCGCGATAGAAGTTTGGTCTAAAAATCTCAATGGGAATTTATTTAAATTGAAGGTTTTGGACATATATCAATAAACATCTTCAGGAAAAGATTGAATAGATTTTCAAAGTTCAAAAGACATTTTATTAATTGTTTGCACCGGTAAGTAAAATTGTAATAAATTTGGTCTAATAAAGATATTACTTGCATTAATATTGGTACCAGCATAAAGCAAATTGTATATTATAGCATCCTCTTTATCACCCATTTTAACTTGATAAGTTTCACCTAATTTCAAGTTAAGTTTGTTGGCTGTTTTTTGTTGGGTGTAAAAAAACATTCCATATTTATCACTATCTTTTTTCAAATAGTCTTCATATTCTTTGCTTGAAAAATCAACTGAGCTTTTATAAACAATTTTATTAAAATCATTTTCATAAAATAATCTTGAATTAGGCATTTTAGCCTCTGAACCAACACCGATTGTTTCAGCAATATCATCGCCATAAAAACCTTCATAAATATCTTTCATTCATGTATTAGTTGCTAAAACTTCAGCATTTAATTTTTCATCACTACCTTCAAGTCGCAAATGATGAGTATAATTTCTTTCTAATTGAAAGGAAAATTTTTGCTTATTTTCTGGTTGCTGCAAATACTCATTAATAATAAATGCTATTTGAATATTATTTGTTTTAAAATTGCGTTTAAAGAGATTACTGATTCATTCAATGAAAATATTTAGCTCATTTGTTGGTGTTTTTGGGGATGGGGCTAAAGTTTTCAATGTTAATAAGTATGGATTTTTAGTAAAAGCACTTTTAGAAAGAGGGGTAATATTACCACTAAAAAAAGCAAAATATTTATAAAGGTCTTTGCCAATTGGTTCAATTTCTGTTCGGAAATGTGGGCTAACACGTTGATTAAATTCTTCTTTATTTGCATTAACAACACTCAAAAAAAAATTAAACATTGGTTGACTGGTGCGTTCTTGTTGAATAAATGATGTTTGATATTTGGGATCCAACTCTGGTTCATCAAATAAATATCTTTGTGGTGAAAAACGTGCATTAACCAATCTGTTTTGGTGAACAGTTGTACTAATATCTGAGATATAAAGCGAAACAAAAGAAATCAAACCTAAAGATAAGGAAATTGCCAAAATAAAAAATAAGGTAAATGAAAGATACAAAGGCCAATGACCTAAGAAATCTTTTAAAGTTTGTTTAAAAAATAATCTCAATTTCATGAAAAAACCCCTTCTTTAATTTGATATTATACCCAAAAAAGAAAAATTCTATTGAGAATAATAGAATTTTTAAATATAAATTTTTAAAACCATTTTTATAAAATAAATTACTATAAAACTGCAAAAGCATTTTTAGGTTGTTGTTTTCGGCTATAAATGGTGATTGTTCAACTAATTAAACAGAAGAACCAAACAACTGCTAAAATAGCCGTAAAAATAAAGTCTAAATGCCAAGCAAAGTTTAAGTCCATCTTAATTGACACAGCATGCATAAATTGCATACCAACTTTATTTAAGAGTAATGTAGAAATCCCGACAGCAGTCATGGCTGCTAGAATGATCGAGACTAGATAACCACTAATTAAATATAAATTGATTTCTCGTTTTGAATAACCAATCGCTTTAAACAAGAGAATTACTTTTTTGTTTTCTAAAAGCGCCAAAATAGTAATAATTAAAGAAATGACCAATGCAATAGCAATCGAAAAAGCAATAGCATTATTTAAAATTCCTAACATGGGAGCAACGCTTGGATAGAGTTTTTGAGTCACAAGATCAAAAATTAATAAATCACTAGTAGCACTTTGCAGATATTTTTTGGAATCTTCTTTTGCATAATAATCTAAAATGTGACTCCCAACCTGATTAGGATCATTATCTGCTTGTTTGTCTGAAGTTTTGTTTGTTTGCTTCAAAATCGGTAATGTGAAATATTCTAATTGTGTTGGTAATCTTTTGCTTGAATAATATGAATTGCTCACATATTGATCCGGCATATCATCAGCAATCATTTGATATTGTTCTTTTAAAATACCACTCATCGTATCCAACTGATTAGTTGTTAATGCTAAATATTTAAATAAAGCAGTTTGTGGCACATAAACATTTTCTAAAATAGTTTCTTCTTCAACTATTTGATCAACTTGCAAAATAATTTTTGGAGAAATTCCATGAGAAATCACGTCATCCCGTTGATCAATTCTTTCTAGACCGATGTTTTTTAACTCTAAACTAATTTCATCACCTGATTTTATATTTGTTCGCTTAGCAAGGGTTTGAGAAATGTTTGCTTTAAGCGCCAAATTTACAATTTCAGGTTCATTAGTTTTTAATTGTCTTGAGATAATTGGTTGTTCATTTTGATCATACTGAAAATGTTTGTATGAATGGTCATCATTTTCAAAACCAATAAGATTTATTTTTCGAGCTGATTTGGCATGTCAAGCTTTAGTTGCATAAACTCCCATCTCATTTTTGCTGTTATTAGGCTTAACAACTTTACCAAAAACAACATTTAAACCATCAAATTCTGGATTGATTTTTTTTAGTTTAATAAGTTTACCCAATAATTCTTCAATGATAGTTTTTATACCATCACTTTTTGACTTGTCATTGCCATTCTTGGGTTTTGCTGGGTTATCTTCATTAATGATATCTATCATCTTTTGCATCATCGCTTTAACCGTTTCTTTTGGCAAATATGTTTCGTCCATTTTTGTTGTTAGAGTGTTGATAATGTCATCTTCGTCGGTGTTTTGCCAAAAGGCTAAATCTAATGGAATTAACTGATTCAACTCTTCTTGGGAAATAGTTTGATAAGAATCGATAATTTTTGGAGAATTATCGACACTAAATTCTTTATTTTGATGAACAACATTAAACAAAGGTAAAGCATGATTGAGTTTAATTGATTTAAAAGGTGCATGTCAATTTTCATAACTTTTAACAGCTCCTCAAATGGAACCATTAAATTGCAAGGCAAAAAACAAAACCGTAAAAGCCAAAGTTAAAAAAAGATAGGAAACGAAATTTTTATAAACATTTTTAAAAGCAAAGGCAAAACCAATCCTTGTTTTACTATTTAATTTGCCGGTTGTTCATTTCAACTTTTGTTGAAAAGTTGAAATGCCTTTAATTGCACCCATGCCAGATGTTTTTAACACTTTGGATTTAATAATAAAAATATTAACTAAATAAAACCCAATAACATTAATCACAAATAAAATAATTAATGGTAAAAACAACATCGGTTCAATAGTAAAGAAGGGGTGATAAAAAATTAAATTATCATAAGTCACTTCCATGATAATGTTTTGCAAGAGCAAGGATACAAAAATTGATCCAATAAAACCAACCACAACTGGAGCACATAATGAAAGGGTAGTTAAAATTGATAATTCAGAATTATTGACACCTAAAGATTTTAAATAATACAAAGTTTGTTGATGCATTAAAATAATTTGTTGACTAATAAAGAAAAAGATTAAAAATATTAAAGCTAAAATGAATAATGGGGTCTTTACGGATTTTTGTGTAAATTCATTTTTACTCATTATTCAATTACGACCCTCCCTTCAAACATTATATAAAAGTGAGCCAGTGCAGA
>NZ_JADH01000016.1 GCF_000518285.1 Williamsoniiplasma lucivorax ATCC 49196
CAAAATACTATTGTCATAATATTTTGTTTCATAGAGTTCTTTTATTTCATTTTTTTGCAAACTGGTAATTTTATTTGACGGAATTTTGCCACGATTTTTATGGGCAAAACCATCAATGCCTTCTTTTCGGAAAATGGCTAATTTACGGTAAAGTTGGCGTTCAGAAACACCGCTTCTTCTAATTGCTAATTTTAATGGTATTTTATTTTGTTCAAAATCTTTTATAACTTTGTATATTTCTTTTTCTTTCATGTTAAGTTTTGCACCTTTCATGATTTATCACCTCGTTATTATTTTACTGACAAAATCGAGTGATAAATACTTATGACATAATCGTATGATAATCACATTAAGCTAAATGTTGGTATAAATCCAACATTTTTTGTGACGATTATATTGTATAATTATTAATGTAAAAGAGGTTTATTATGAATGTAGAACATATAAAAAAAGTAATTTCAGAAAGAGAAGAATTAAATTCTTTTTTTGAATTAGACACACACAACATAGAAAAATTATGGTTTGCAATAAATCGTTTTTTCATTATGGCTAAAGAAAAAAAGTTCACAGTCTATAAAACTCATCTTTTAAAGTTCATTTCAATATTAGAACTTGAATACATTAAAGAAGCAGGAAACTTTTTTACTGGTCAAAAATTGATTAAAATGCAAAACGGACCCGTTCCTTCTAAAATGGATGATTTTCTAAAAGAAATAGTAAAAAACAAACAGAGCTACAAAACACTTCCTTTTATTGTAAAATTAGTTGGTATTAATGAGACTAGAACCATTATTGAGTGAAATAATAGTTTCGAATCTTTTACTGCTTTTACATCTAGATTTCAATTGAAAATGATTCAAAGAAGTGCTGAAATTATTTTTGAAAAAAAAGATGTGAACTCTCTTTCTGATTACACTCACAAATACAACAGCTGAATCATGGCAAAACCAAACAAAGAAATGAATTTATTTAATGAAATTGGTGATGAAGAAAGAAAAAAAGAGATGGAAATGATATATGGATAATTTCGTCAATTTAGAATTAAATTTTTTATGAAATCATGGTAAGTGCGTTTTTCCCGACTATTCCTGCAAGCACATCGAAAAAAAGAAATGTCGGTACAAAATAATTGTTTTAAAATTAATTGATGAATCTGAAAACAAAATTAATAAACTACCTTTATATTACAAATTAACTAGCAAGGCCAATCTCAACGAACCAAAAAACTCTTGGTTAAAACTAAATGATTATATGGAACTAGAGAATATTTTTAATAAGCCTACATTCATAAGGGCTGGAAAAAAAGAAGAAGATTTTCATAGAGATTCAAAAAATAAGTTAATTTTGCCTTTTCCTAATGAAAGCTCCCAAATCATTTTATCTTTCAAAATTCAAAGAGATATTTTAGATCTCTTTTTAAATGAAAGAGTTTCTTCCCAACTGGACCACTTATCAGAATCTGAAGAGGCAATAATAAACCAAAAATTATTATACTTAGAAAAGTTGATTGATGCAGCGATTGAATATGAAAAAATCAATTTCAATAACGATGTCGAAGAATTTAATTCACCAATGCAAAAATCAACCAACTCCCCCGACTCAGAATTTGATTTATAAATTGAATTTGAATAAATACTAATTTTTGTGTTATTATATTTATGCAACACATAAATCAAAATAAATCTTAAATGATTTTTGGGGTACTTACGGAGTGGTAAGTACTTTTTTCTTGGTTTGTCCCATTTTTTAATAATTTGTAAATTAAATTTTATGTTATAATAAGAACAACAGATTAAGATAGCACGAAAGTGCTATCTTTTTGTTTTCATAACCATATTTAGCACTTGCTGTCTTTCTGAAAGAAAGAGGTAAATTATGCCAAATAAAGACAAACAAGTACAACAAACTACTTTTAAAAATTTAATTATTGAATTAAATTCAGAAACTAATGAATGAGTCAGAGAATGAATCGAAGATAAATATTCATTTAATGAAGATATCACAGAATGTGTAAAATCTAAGGGTTTAACTTTTAATGATGTTTTTGTGGAAGGTTCAAGTAATTCGACTGGTGATCAATTTTATTTAAGTGATTTTAATAGTCCTTATGATGCTTTAATTCAAATTGTAGATACTTCAGTTCAACAAACTATTCTAGGAATGGCTAATGATTTTAAATTTGATGGCGATTCAGAATTGGAGATGGAGTAAAATGAAAAAAGACCAAGCAATTAAACATCTAAAATTTAATTTAGAAACTGCAACTCAACTAATTAATAGAATGGATTTATTGCGTTCAAAAATAGAAGCGACAAATATTCCTACTACATATGAAGAATCTTTGTTTGATAAATTAAATCAATTAGAGTTTGCTTTGTATAAATGCAATGATTTCATACAAGATCTGAATAATGTCATTAATCCTTTATATTTAAACCAAAACATGGAGGTTGCATAAGATGAAAAGATATCCAACAGTTGAAGAAATGAACTCATTAAGACTTAAAATTGAACCAGAATTGTGTAGTGAATTGCTTCTATGAAAAAATAATTCTATGGTTAAAAGAGGGAATACTTATATTTTCAAACTACTAAAAGATAATATTTTTGATGAAGCTGAAATTGAAAAATGAAATCATGAAAAATTATTTTCTAAATATCATCAATTAATTGTTGATGATGTAAAAACTCAAGGACGTTATGCATTTAAAGATATGACTGGAAGTTTAGTACAACTATACACACCGCATTGAGCTAGTGGATTCATCCAAGAATTTTATCAAAGTGAACTAATTTGATTACAAACAAATTCTAATTATGTAGCAATTGACTATAAGCAAGACTTAACTAATTATTTTATAAATGAATATGTCAATTCCGTGAGTGAGTTTGCTAGAGAGAAATTAAAAGAGTTAAAAAACTCTAATGATAATACCTTATCAACAGAAACACGTGCAAATGAAATATTGGATGAAAATAATAATGATCAAGAAGAATTGGAAGTTGAGTAGCATGAAAAAATTAATTAAAAAACTAACAGGATTAGAAGTTAGCGATCAAGAAATTAAACAATATTTAGAAAATAATCGTTTAGATTTATCAAAAACAAATTTAAAATATGCAGATTTAACAGGAGCAGATTTAAGTGATGCAGTTTTACACAAAGCAGATTTTAGAAATGCAAGTTTATACAGAGCTGATTTTAGAAATGCAAGTTTTTATAAAGCAGATTTAGAATATGCGGATTTACACAAAGCATTTTTAAAAGATGCTAATTTACACAATGTAGATTTAAGAGGGGCTGATTTAAGTAGTGCAAATTTAACAGGAGCAAATCTAACAAATATTAAACTTTCAAAAGAACAAGCAGAACAAATTAAACAAAGATTAGAAAATGGAGAGTTTGAATTAGAAGCTAATTCAGACAACAAAATGGAGATGGAATAGTATGAAAAAATACAAACAAATAGAAGAATTGAAACAAAACATGGAAAACCTTGGTTATTTAAAATGTGCTGTTTTTGAGAATTATGAACCAGTTTCTGAATTTATGTCAGATAAAGAAATCACAAACCTAGGGATTTCTAAAAAAGAAATATGACAAGAAGTTTATTGCTGAAAGCCATCTCAAAAAGATCCAAATAACTATGCTGTTGATGAAAATTTTAGCATTTTTATGAATAATGAAAATTTAAAACAGCTATTTTTAGATCCATATTTTAAAGATAGATTTGTCAATATGAATGAATACACAATTGATGATTTTAAACCTAAAGTTTCAAAAGAAGAATTGGAGATGGAATAGTATGGAAGAAATTTTAAAATTAAAAAAAGAATATTTAAACAAATTAGAACAATCTAATATGTTTCTTGAAGAATTTAGAGCAAAAGTCAAAGAAGATGAAACAAATTTTGAATTTTTAATGGATTTAGAAGTGGAAGAAGTTTTGAATTGTTTATATTCAAATATTATATATGACCTAGATGAAGTACTTCAAAAAACTTTCGACAGTCAACAAATGGAGGTTGAGTAGTATGGGGTATTATTTTAGCGATGCAGTTGCTGAGACAACTAACCAATTTGCTGTGGACATTGGAATAACAAAATATTTCAAAAAAGGATTAAACGTTTGGTTTAGAGTTGCAGTTGATTCTGAGTTTGAGTTATATGTTGAAGATGGTGAAAACTTAGAAATGAAATATTTCACTTTTCCAGTTGGGGATGTAAAATTCACACCAACAGCTGCTGAATGAATTATGGAAGATATTTTTGATGATGCAAAATTAGATGAATATAAACATTTCTTAAGTGAAGAAGGTTCAAAATTGTATGAACAATTTAAACAACAACAAGCAAATTTAAGCGACACTGATTCAAATGCTAACGTCACAAAAGAAGATGACATGGAGGTCAATTAACATGACAAAAATACAACCTAAATATAAACAATTTAATGTAGAGAAAATGCTAAAATTTCAAGACTTTTCAAAAAGAATTAAAAACTCAGAACGAGATTTGAAAATTTTGGACACTATTCAAAAATATGTAAATGATTATATAGAAAACACTATTGATGATAGAAACAGTAAAACAATACAGACTTTCTCTAACGGTAAATTAGTAAACGAAGAAATAGAAATCAATCCTAATTTTTGATTATGAGATATTAATCTAGTATCTATGCAAAATACTTTACCTTGATCTGATCATTTTTCTTCCATGAACAAGTTTGGAGATTATGTTGAAATTTATCAAGTTCTAGAATCTGACGGAGATTGGAATAACCAATTTTTCACCTTTGATATTGCTGGTGAATTAGTTGCTCAAAGTGACAATATCACAGACATTTATCGTTCAATGGCTGGTGAAAATGAATGTTCAATAAGTGGTTTTAAAGACCATGGTCTGGAGATGGAATAGTATGACAGAAAAAAGAAAACAACATAGAGTAGTAGTGCTTGCACTTAAGCAACAATATCCCGAATTATATGCAGAACATAATTTAAATTGTTTTTGTAAAGTAGAAAAGGAACAAGAGAATAAAGCGAATTTTGAAGAGGAGGAACAATAGGAAAATGAATAATGTGTTGTTATACTTTTCTCTTAAATACAAAGGAGATTGAGAAAAAGTTTATGAAGCATTAGAAAAAAAAGAGAAGATTACTAATGCTGAATTGAAAAAAATTGAAAGTAAAATTGATTGCAACTATTTAACAATTATTGATCAATATTATCCAGTTAACTTAAAATATAGTTATAAACCTCCTTTTTTGCTTTATACACAAGGAGATTTAGGATTATTAAAAAATTATTCTCAAACCATTGGGATTGATATTGAAACAACATATGATGAAGATGGTGTAAATAACACTAGTGAAATCATTAATAATTTAATTAAAGAAAACAAAACAATAGTTAGTGGTTTTGCAACTATGTCTGAAAAATCAGTTGTTCAAACAGCTATTGATCACAATTCTAAAATTATTATTGTTGTTGAAGAAGGGATTGAAAATTTCAAAGATTCTAATCAAGAATTAATGAAAAAAATGGAGCAATCTAAAAATTGGTTAGTTGTCTCAGAAAGCTATCAAAATAACCAACTAAACGAAACTACAAGTGAATATGTATTACGCTTAAAAGTAGGTTTAACGAAAACGCTTGTTTGTATAAACAATTCTCTATTTAATGAAAAAAAAGTTGATGATTTAAAATATGATGCTTTTCAACAACAAAAGCTTAAAGAAAAATCTTTAAAAAATCAATCCAAAAATAATGAATGAGAAAATGAAATTTAGAAAAAAGAAAATATTTATATGAAAATTTTAATGTCAATACATAATGAACATATAAAAAATATAAAAAATGGAAATAAGAAATTTGAATTTAGAAAAGTGGAAGCAAAAAAATTTAATGATAATGAAATTTTTATATATGCCACTGCGCCAATTTCTAAAGTGGTAGGAGTTGCAAAAATTAAAAAAGTTCATATTAACACTCCAGAAAAAATATGAGAGTTTACAAAAGATTTTTCTGGTATTGATAATAGATTTTATGACAATTATTATGAAAATAAGAAAAAAGCAATTGCTTATGAAATTGAAAATTATATTGAATTTGATCAACCTAAATCTTTGATTGATTTTGGTTTATCATGTGCGCCTCAATCATTCGCTTACATAAAATAAGATTATTAAAAAGAATCTCTTGATCCTAAAAATAATGTTAGCAAACAACATTTGTTATAAATTTAAGAGATGTGAATAAATACTAGATAATTGTACATTTATGATTGAAAGTTGTACAAACATTGTCTTTTGAAGTACATTTATTGATTAATTTTGTACATGTATTGATTTCATTAAAGAACATGCTTTGAATATGTTATAATAAAAACAACAGATTAAGATAGCACGAAAGTGCTATCTTTTTGTTTTTTATAACCATATTTAGTGCTTGTGTTGTCTTTCTGGAAGAAAGAGAGTATATATGAGTAAAAAAATTATTTTAGTTTCCGACGAAACACTAAAAGCAAAAGAAATATTTCAACAAGAACAAACTAAGCTAATTAAGTCTTTAAGAAATAACTTTGAAGAATCAATTCTTGATGATGTTTTTAATATGTCAGACCAAGAATTACTTCAAATCTCAAAAGAACGTTTTGATATGTTATTTGAAGAAATAAAGTCATACAAAAAACACCAAATTGGCGATATTAAAAGTCAAACAAAACCTTATAAAGATATTTTAAATGGTTTAAAGAAAGAATTAACAAATACAGAAAGTAGTCTATCTAAACAATTGGAATCAATAACATCTAGATTACACGAAACAGCTTGTGTTAAAGGGTATGAAACTAAATATGAAGCTATTGCTGCTGGAGCTAGAGCAAAACTGCAAGTTCATTGTTTTGATTTAGCAAAAGTACCTCATGCGTTCGCTCAAGAAGCAATTGAATACTTTGTCCATGATTTAGTTTCAAAAGCGTTAAAATCAGGGCAACCAGTACCTACAATTCCAGGAGTGATGGTTGAAGTTGAAATTCCAACATTCAATATTGAAGATGTTAAAAAATCAAATTCTTCAAATAATGATGACGGAATGGAAATGTAATATGCTGAATTCTAAAAACAATAAAATTCCTAAGGGATGAAAAGTTTTAATTGAAAATGCAGATTATTTAATTGATCAAGAAGGAAATATTTATAACAGTCAGACATTTCAAAAACTGAAACCTTGAGTACATGATAAATCTAAAACAAACCATTATTTAAAACTGGATTTGTATAATCGTCATAAAAATAAAAATGAAAAATTTTATGTACACAGATTGATTATGAATAATTTAATTCAAGAAATTCCTGAAGGAATGTTAGTAGATCACATAAATGGTTTAAAGTTTGATAATAGAGTTGAAAACCTACATCTTTTATCAGCACAAGAAAATGCCAATTTATGATATTCTACACAATGTAAATTTCAAAAAACTTTACAACATCAGATTCCTACTTTAGAAGAGCAGAAAAAATACATAAAAAAAGTAGTTGAATCTAAAACAAAATTCAACCAAAATACATCTAAAATACAAAATATCCCTAATCATTTACAAGGGTTAATTGATATAAATGACTTGGAGGTCGAAGAATATGAAATATAAATTAAAAAGTTATGATCAATTTAAAAAAATTCAAGAATTCGATCAATTTAACTTAGATAAGGTGGTTGAGTAATATGATAATCAAGTGAATGTTAGCAGCCAAAATCTTTGGTGCGACAACTTTGGGGGCTGGTGTTACTGTTGGAGGAGTTTTTGCTTATAAAGCAGTACAAGAATATCGCCAAAATGCTTGAAATGATCAAAGTAATATTTCATTGTATAAACCACCATCAGGTGGGATTTTAGATAAAGTTTTTGGAAAAAATAAAGAAGAGTTTAATGTTGTTGAATATGCAAAAAACTTTTCCTTCGGCTTGAATGAAGAAAAATATGCATTTCAAACTAAGGAAAAATTAGTAGAACATCTTAAGATGTTAGCAGAATTTGAAGAAGCTACTTATAAACAATTTACTCAATTTCGCCCAATTACAAACAATGATTTAAGATCCAACCAACTAAATTCAAACAAGCGAGAACATCAAATTGATGTTGAAAAACAAAATCTTTTAAATGCATCAACAGCTGCTGTGGGATATGTAAATTATTTATTTTACAATACAATAAAAGCTAATTTAGAAAACAACAAAGAACAAACTTTGTGATTTCAACAACAGTTGGAAGGTTATTTAAATTCATATGAATGAAAAGAATTACTGCAAAAAGTATCTTTTACTGATGGCAATAAAATAGGTAAAACAACAAAAACCCCTAATTATGAAAATATAAATCATAATATTGTTACATTAATTCAATATTTAACAACCAACAAAAACGTTCCCCAAAATGTTGAATTAAAATCACCATTTGCCTTTAATTTAAAAAATATTAAATTTAATGCAGAAGCAAAAAATTTAAGTAGAGTTGATGTGAAATCAAAAGAATTTAATGATTGATTAAATGAAGAAATTAATAGAGAATTTACTAGTTTAACTAAACAATTGTTCTCAAACCCCCAAAACATTAAAGACTTTGAAAAACCTATTGATAATTCACCAGGTAACAGTTTTAAAATCCAAACATTAAATTCAGGTTTGGACTTATTTGGAAAATTGGATTTTAGTTTTGAAAACGGAAAATCATTTGACCAAAACAACAAAAAACCAACAATAAATTGAAATAATTTTATCGCCCCAACTATTAATGATTTAAATATCGGGATTAATAAAACCAAAGAAAATGATATTGAAATTACTTTAAACTCTAAAACAATAAACAAAGATCAGCCTTGGTTAAATATTTTTCAAGGAGAAGTGAAGATTAAGTGGAAGCATGATACTACTGCAACTGCATGAAGTTCTGGATCTAAAAATCTTTTACTGTCAACTAATTTACAATTGAAATAAGGATAAATACTAATTTATTTCCAATTAATTTCTATGTTATAATAAAAACAACAGATTAAGATAGCACGAAAGTGCTATCTTTTTGTTTTTTATAACTATATTTAGCACTCGTTATCTTTCTGAAAGAAGGAGAAAAAATATGAAACCAACAAAACTAAAATACAAAAAACAAGAAAAGAGAACGCGATTTTGAGTTGATTTTTATAATATCGAAGATATTGAAATTTTGAATTTGTTCAAGGCAACCATCAAAGAAAGTTCCACTCCAAAACAACCAGCACAAGCATATTTCCGTTTAATATTTTTACAAGCTATTACCAATTATTTAAAGGATGGAAAGTTATTGGATAATTTTGAAAATGCTTTAGAATCAACACTTGATTCAAGAAATCGAGAAATAAAATTAAATGTTGCATTAAATTCTAAAAAAGCTATTTTGGATTCAGAACGTCGTTTAGCAAAAATTGAAGCTAATTTAATTTTATTAACCAACTTACTTGCTAAACAATTTAACTTTCAAGACAAAATTGAAATGCCAAAAGATTTAGATTTAGAACCTTTTACTTTTTTACATCAATTAGATCGAGAAATGAAATCTCATCAAAGAAATCAATTAGCTAATTATAAGAAAAAAGATTTTGATAAGGATGGTGAATAATATGGGATTTATATTATTTGGACTTAAAAGATTATTTGACAAATTTATTAAACAAATTAGTGAATCTATAGGGGTTAAAAATCCAACTTCTAGATTTAGAAGAAAAAAGAATAAGGAATAAAAACTATGAAAAAAATATTAAAACAAGTTATTGCTATATTATCGATTGTAATGTTAACACCATTTCTATTTGCGGCTTCTATTGTTAATAATAACGAAAATACTAGATTACAAACACGAGATTTACAAACTAGGGGAATTGATCCAACTTTTCCAGATCTAACATTTGGAAATACTGCAGATGTTGAAAGTTATATGAATAATTGAAGTGGGTGAAATGACGTTTGATACGACGTAGAAACTCGTTTTGATTTGGGTTATTTTAATTCAAATTACCTAAGTTTTTACAAAGGTCTAAAGGCAGATTGAAACATGTGGTATTGACACTATGTTTATGATTGGTGAGGATCGGGTACGATTGAAGAATCAAATTGGAAAAATCAAACCAAAGAAATTTCAATTGGTAGGGATTGAGTAGAAGTCAACAAAGAAAAATCACCAGGAATCAAATCCGAATCACAAATGTTAGTTAAAGCTAATATTGAAAATAACAGACTTATTTTATACATTAAATCAAAATCCAAAGCTTGATGAAATGGAGGGTCAACCGCTAATCATAAAACTAAAACCATTTCTAATGCAAGCAACATAAAACTTTTATCAAAAAATGAATGACCAGCCCAAAATGACAAATTTATATCTTCTATGCAAAAAACATTTAATTTTACATCTTCCACATCTCAATGATTAAATTCTGAATATGTTTTTGATATATGAAACAACAAACAAATTAAATCTAACAAAGATGTAATTACTGATGAAATTAAAAAAAGAACCAAAGAGAACTTAAAAGATTACAATATTTGAAATGAATATATTGATTTAGAAAACCCAACAATCACAATTGATAAAGGAACCCATCAACAAAATAAAACAACTGGAAGTGCTAATATTAAATTTAAACCAAGAAAGGTAAATTCAACTATTGAAGATAAATTTCAAAAAAATTATAACATGCCTTTATTATTAAATTTTGATAGATTAGCTATTGAAGATAAAATTAATAAAATTTTTGCTGATACACCATTTGAATTAGTAACTAATACTTCTACTATTATGGACGAATGACAAATCAAAGATGAACAAGATGGAAGCCCTAACAAAGGATTGTCAAATAAAGAAGTGATTGAAAAAGAAATTGATAAGAGATTTCAAAATTTCAATAATTCGCACCCAGCTATCAAAGATAAAATTCGACTAACCAGTAAACAATTCATAAATAAAGAAAATAAAGTCGAAATTAAATTTACTGACAATGATGAATTTACAGGTCAAGGCCAATGAGTTGAAAAAACTGAAATGCAAGTTAAAATAAAACCAACCAGCATTGCGCTAAACCGCTCATTTTTAGAAAGAATCAAAATCTTTCCAGGAAAAATGGTAAATCCAAATGATCCATCGGGAGCCCCAATTGAAGATGAACCTGAGTTAGTATGAGATGGGGAAACTCCAACCTTCATTTATCATAACTCAGTTGACTTTCTATTTGAGTCTTCAAAAGGTTCTGGAGAAATGGTGAAAATAAATGGTGAGCCTATTGAAGTTTATAATAATATTTTTAGTAAAAAATTATTAGATAACCGTTTAGGTCCCGATCCAGATAAAAAAGAAATCCCATATGCAATTGAGATTACTGGAAAAGATCCTGATGGCAAAGAACGTAAGATTAATATCAATATTCTTATTCATTCTTTAAATTCAAGAACAACATTTAAATGACAAGCTTGAGATCCTATAGATGATGCTAATCAACCTGAAAAATACAAACAATGACTTTTAACACAACCTAAATTACCAAATGAAGAAGGTGATATGGTTAAAAATCCACTCTATGATCCGACAATTGATGCAGCGACAGGAGTTCGTATTGAACAAATTTGGGTTAAAAAAGATAAGAAATATATAGATAATAATCCTTTTCCATTAGACCCTTTTGATAAAAAGGGAAATAAAATTGATCCTAAAAATCCTCCAAAAGATCGAGACTTTGGTTATTTTGCTGAAGCTTATGTTATTAATAGTGGATTATTAAATTTATTGGATGAAGGAACATTTAATAAAACATATGATAAGGTTGAAAGATTACAAATTATGGATGACAACGGAAATAAAACTCCTGATGCCAAACCTGAAATTGTGGATTTTAAAAATGAAGGGCAATTTTCAACTCCTGGATTGTATGAATACTTCTTTCATGTAAAAGATAGAGCGCCACTTTATACTAATAGTGGTGGGAAAAAACTAAATCCAGCTGATGTTACAACATATCCCCCAACAGGGAAAAATATTGAAGCTGTTGGTGGAAACATTTTACATAAATTTTTATATTTATCCAATAAAGTAGATGCTTATAAAACCCCATTTACAAGTCTCCCATTTATTGAACAAGATCCTAATATTTATAAGTTTGATGAAATCTCAAGCATAAGTGCATATCGTTTAAAATGGTATTTAATTAATGAATATAAATTTACAACTGCACAATTAAATAAATTAAATTATGAAAATAATTTTGGTTTTTGAAAACAATATGTGTCAGAAGGAGTGATGGATAAAATAGAAAGCCCTGGTGGTCACAATGTTTTAAATCTTGAAACAATGCGAATTCAAGATTTGCGTTTGCCAAAACAAAATTCTGCTCAAGAATTATTTTATGCAATTCACAATTATGCTCAAAAAAATGTTTTTGAGTTTGCTAATGAAAATAATTCTCACGTTATTCCTGATCAGTGAAATTTATTTGTAGAAGGTGTGAATTTTCCATTAAATGCAGAAAATGCAAAACTTCATTTAGCAGATTTTGCAACACTTACACCTTCTGAAAAAAGAAAAATCAAAACATTTAAAATTCAAGCTACAAAAAATGGTTGAAATCTTGAAGGTGAGAAAAAATTTAAGGTAAATCATGATGCTGATTTTGATCCTAATAAAATTGTAGATTTATATGGTGTGAATTGAAAACAACAAGAATACAATTATCAAGGAGGAAAAAATTCTGAAACAGGAGAAGAATTCCCGCCTATAACTTTTGAACAATTTAAACAAAATCATGTTAAAGAATTAATTCAAAAACAATTAGATGCCCAAACACAATTAATTGGTAAAACAGCCAAATTGAAAGAAGATTATGAATTAACTACATTTGTTAGTGGTGAAGGTTCTGGAGAATTTGATATTGATACTCCAGAAGCTAAAGCAAAAATTGAAGAATTTTTGTCAACAAGCTATGCAAAAATATCAATTAGAGTGCAGGCGCATAATCTAACTTCGAATGTTCTACAAAACTGAACTATCCAAAGATATTATAATAATCCACTAGCTACTCCAGCACCTGAAAAACCAATTCCAGATGTGAGCATACCAATTAGTCGATTTTTAAATGTCAAAGATTTAGGAAAAATGACTTTAAAAAATCAACAAAATAATCCAGAGTTAGAACCAGAAGAAATATGAAGTCAAAACAATTTAACATTATGACAAAAAATCATTGAACTCCAAAAAAAATCTAATGCGATTCTATGAGCTAATGAACCAGAAATTGTTGAACAACGTAATAAATTTTTAGATGAATTGAAATTAAGTGATTTTAATTTATCTTATAAAGATGCTGGTTTTAGACCAACACCCAATCCCAGTGATCCTAATGAATTGTTATATCGAAATTATTTTAGTATAACTTCTAATAGCGTTAAATATTACGGTAGTCATGATGCAGAATTTATAACTAACCAAAAAGTAGACCCTCCAATAATCAATGCTCGTCCGCATTTAAATGATTTATTTAAAATTACTGATTTAGGAGAAATTAAAGATACTGATGGTGATAATACAATTTCTGAACAAGAAATATTTGCAAAATTGATTGAATTAAACAAGGAAACTTTTAATCCAATATTGTATCCAATTTGATACTTCAAATTTGGTTGAAATTATGTAAATAAGCCAAATGGTGATCAATTTGATCATTCAGTAAATATCAGCCTTTCTCAAGAAGGTAGAAAACATTTAATAGGTAATATTGATGTTTCTTATTGAACAATCAAAAAAGATGAAGGCACAAAACCACCAATTGATCCGATTGAACCAATTGACCCCGAGCCAGAGAAACCAAAACCAGAGAAACCTAATCCTGAAAAACCAATTAACAAACCGTTTAATAAATTAAATTTACTTTGAATTATTCCACTAGTACTTATCGGAGTGCTATTAATCGTGTTTGCAATCAAATGGATTTCTAATCGAAGAGGTTCTCGCAAAATAGCTAAAAAATAGTTATTTTTAAAAAACATTCTCTTTATCTTTATGTTATAATAAGAACAACAGATTAAGATAGCACGAAAGTGCTATCTTTTTGTTTTTTATAACCATATTTAGTGCTTGCTGTCTTTCTGGAAGAAAGAGGTAAATTATGTCAATTACAAAAAACAGTTGAGTTAGTGGTTTTATTTTTTCAAAACAACTAGGTCATGAGCATGTTAATGAAGAAACAGGTAAATCTTCTTATCAAATCAAAATTGGAAAAGATTACTTTTGAGTTAGTGAAAAAAATATTTCTGAATGAAACTTAGCTAAACTTGGAGATTTAGATGAAAAGGGAAAACAAAAAACTTTTGTTCCATTTGAACATAAAAACAAAAATTTAAATGCTCATTTTTATAAAATCAACATTCCAACAACAAATAAATTAAAAGTTAGTGAAATGACTAATGAAAAAGATGAAAATGATCAACCAATTTTTGAAACAAAATTTCTAACTCACAATCAAGTTTATTCATTGATAAAAAACAACAGTATGACAGTTTCAAACTGAGCTAAAGAAGCAATTGTTAACAAAGACGAATTGAATTTAGCACCAAAACAAGCAGATAACGATTTGGAAATTAAATAAAATGAATCAAATTAATTTAATTGGTCGTATCACAAAAGATTTAGAACAAAAACAAAGTTCAAATGGTGAAATTTTAATTCATTTTACAATTGCGGTTGATGAATGATCAAAAGAAGGAAATAAAACTAATTTTATTCCTTGTGTGGCTTTTAAACATCAAGCTGAAAATATGCTGAAATATCTAAGAAAAGGCAGTTTAATTGGTGTTGAAGGTCATTTATCAGTTAAAGGTTATGAAAAAGAAGGAAAATTTTTAACATTTATTAATGTTGTTGCTGATCGTGTTATGTTTTTGGAATCAAAAAAAGATGTTTCTAATAATCAAGAACAAACTATTATTCAACATAATTCTTCTTATGTGGATAACAATTCAGATAACAATTCAGAATTAATTGAAGATTCAATTTTGTGAGATTAAAGCTCAAAAAAGTTGTTATAAATCAACTATAAAAAATTTATTTTTTGAGAGTGAATAAATAATATTTTTAAAATATGTAAGTGCAATTCTTACCACTCTCACCAAAAAGTCCAAATTTATGACTTTAAACTAAATTAAAATATTTGTTTTTTCATAAATATTTTTCCTTTCACGTTTTTGATAATCTCCTTTCTTTTCAGATTAAAAAAACATAATATGTTATAATTTTTATAACAGATTAAGATAGCACGAAAGTGCTATCTTTTTGTTTTTTATAACCATATTTAGTGCTTGTGTTGTCTTTCTGGAAGAAAGAGGTAAACATGAAAATAATTGATTTTAAAGTTTTATTAGAAAACTTAAATTCAGAAACTAATGAATGAGTGAGTGAGTGATTAAAATATCCTCATGAGTTTAATTCAGGTATTGAAGAAACATTAAAATTCGAAAAAGTTAGCAAGAATGATGTTATTGTAGCTACAAATGAAAAAACTAACGAAGTTTTATACTTAGCTGATTTCAGCAAACCAATTGATGCTTTATACGAAACTCTTGATATTTTAAGTCAACAATCTTTTATGGGTTTTGCAAATGAATATAGTTTTGAAAATAACCAAGAAGAATTGGAGATGGAGTAAGATGGGCAAAGAATTACAAAAATTAGCGCAGTTCACTCTGTTAGCACATTTGTTTAATGAGAATGAAGCATGGTTAATTAATAGATTATATGATGGAGAATTTATTTTAGAAAAAAATGAAAAAGATTTTTTTGAAAGAAACATCGATTTAAATAAAATTAATTTTTTTCTTGAGGAAGTGGTGAATGTTATTTCTTGCGATAATTGTGAAAAATGTATTGAAGAAGGAATACAATCACCAAATGAAAGAGAGTTTTTTTCATTGGAGTCTGATAGCGATGTAAGTTACCCTGATTTTGAAGGAAGTTACTATGAATTCTCTGAATGTGAATCAAAATATACACATTTTTTCAGTATAGAACCTAGTGACTTAAATGAAGAACAACTTTTTGAAAATTATAATATTAAAAGAATTTACATTAGTCCTGAATTAGCTGTTGAAAATGGAGATAAATATAACCAAGTAAATGATCAAATAATTATAGAATTAAAAGAAAAATTATCATCTATTTTTGAAGAACAAAATTCTTTAGAATGACCAGATGAAGTACTTTACATTACAGATGATGATTTTGAAAAATGATGTCCAGAAGCTAATAATCTAGTAAAACAATTTCATAAAGACTATATAAAGTTTGATATGAAAGATGAATTAGATATGGAATAACTAAAAGAAAAAACACAATATGTTATAATTTTTATAACAGATTAAGATAGCACGAAAGTGCTATCTTTTTGTTTTTTATAACCATATTTAGTACTTGCTGTCTTTCTGGAAGAAAGAGGTAAACATGAAAAAATATGGAAGACTTATAGTTTCTGACAATGGTCTTAGGGCACGTGATAATGGTGCAACAATTAAATCTGCAATTAGCAAGACTTGGTTCGTTAATGAATTAAACATTTGAAAAGATGAGCAAATTGAAGAAATACAAAATATTGATGATGAAAATGAAAATGAAATTTCAAAATGATTGAATAAAGTTAATGAAATTTATGATTTGTCATCAAAATTAAATGTGAAACAAATTAAAGAATTGGCCGACATTTCTTGATCGGGAGAATGACATCATTCTGGCAAGTACGCAGCTGAAGTTAAATATTTTTGATTTAATGACATGATTAGAGAAATTAAAACCGATTTAGATTTTTGAAAAGAAAAATCTCAAGAAAAAATCTTACCAATGAACGAACTTACCAGCCAAAAAGTCAATGGAACTTTTGCGGTGTGAGGTGGATCAAAAAGACAAGCAAAAATTGAATATTGAGTAGACTTTAAAAATTGTGAAAAAGTAGGAAATTGAATTTATACACCATTAGGTAAAAAGTCAGCAAACGGAAAATGAATTGAATGAGAACATGCAAATGACTCTATTCAAATTGAATTCGAGAATAAAACAGAATTGGAGATGGAGTAAAATGAAAAAATTAATTATTATGGAGTCACCAGCTAAAGCAAAACATGTTGTTGAATATGCTAAACAATTATTTCCCAATATAAACTGATTTGGTGGTGCTTCAGTGGGCCATATTCGTGAATTATTGAATTCACATGAATATAATATTGGAGTGGATTGAAATGAAATAATTCCGCATTTCAAAATTTGTGATGACAAAAAACAAGTTGTTAAAGATTTGCAAGAAAAAGCAAAACAAGTGGATGAAATTATTCTTGCCTCCGATCCAGATCGTGAAGGTGAAGCTATTGCATGACACCTTTATGAAGTTTTAAAAGATTCCAAAAAACCCTTTAAACGGATGAGACTAAATGCCATCACTAAACAAGAAGTGAATAATCAATTAAACAATTTAAATGACATTGATTACAATTTAGTAAATTCGGCAAATACACGTGCAATTTTAGATAAAACAATTGGTTTTGTGTTGTCAAAAGAAGTCCAACAAAATGTTGGTGGCGCATCGACTGGACGTGTGCAAGGTGCAACTTTAAGATTAATCGCTAATAATCAAAAAGATATTGACAGCTTTAAAAAAGAATTTAATTACACAGTCAAAATTGAAGATGATAAAAAAAATACATTTAATTTACTAAATGCTGACAATAAGGAATGAAAATCTCTTGATCAAGAAGAGATGAAAAAGATTTGTGATCAATTAGTAAACAAACAGGCTAATGTTGTTTTATTTGAAGAAAAGAAATTTTCTGAAAATCCATTTCAACCATTTGATACACAAAGCGCATTAGTTGCAATTATTAAAAAATTAAAAGGCAATGCAGCACAAGCTACCAAAGCTTTACAAATGCTTTATGAGAGTGGATATATTACTTATATTCGTACAGATTCGAGAAACATTGATGAAACAACCAAGAATAGTTTAAAAGCTCATATTGAGGCTAAATATGGTCAATCTGCAATAGGTTTGATGAAAGATGCTAAGGTTGATGAAAATGCCCAAGAAGGACATCCTGCAATCACACCAACAGACTTTAGTTTAGAAGTTATTAATGATTCAAAATTGAATCAATACACAAAAGATGTTTATGAAATTATTTATCAAAACACAATTGGTTATGGATTGAAATCCGCAGAAGGTTTAAATCAAACATTAATAATTAAATTAAATAATTATCAATTCAAAACAACTAACAAGAAATACAATGATCTTGGATTATATGAAATTGTGGATTTTGTTAAAACACCAGAAAGCAAGAATATTGAGCCAAATAGTCAAGTGGTTGAAATCATAAATAAAGAAGTTGTTGAAATTGAAAGCAAACCAAAAACTTTGTTTTCCGAAACGTCTTTAATTAAAGAAATGAAAAAAAATGGTTTAGGTCGTCCAGCAACATATTCATCAGCTGTGAGTGTTAACCAACAACGTGGTTATACAAATATTGATAAAAAAGATAAAATTAACATTACATTATTAGGTAAAAATGTTAATGAATATTTAGCAAATCAATGAGGTGATATTATTGCAATTGATTACACAATTCATTTAGAAGAAGAGTTGGATAGTATTGCTAAAGGTAATGTTGATTACAAAAAAGTTTTAAAAGAATTTTGAAATAAATTAATGTTGAAAGTTTCTGAGCAAACTTCAAAATTAGAGCAATGTCATAAGTGCAATCAAAATTCAGTGAAGTCTAATTTAGTTTCAAAAAAGGGAACAAAGTATTCAAAATGTATAAACGAAAATTGTGATTTTATCGAATTTGAAGAAAGTTCATTTAATGCAAATGCACCAACTTGTTCTCAATGTCAAAGTGGTAAGTTATTAATTAACAAAACAAAAACAGGTAATCAATATGAATATTGTTCTAACAAAACTTGTGATTATATTAATTGAGATTATGGCTTGAAAAAATGTGCAAAATGTAAAATTGGTTTAATTTATAAAGGCACTGCAAAGAACGGATTTGGATTTGAAAAATGTAAAAATAACGATTGTGATTTTATTGTTTTTGAAAACAAAACCAAAACCAAATCAAAAAAATAACACACACAATTGATAGTAAAAATGAAAAAATATTCAAACTAAAAAAAATCCAAAATTAGGAAAACATAGCTGATATGCTATGTTTTTTTGTTGCTTTATTATTTTTAAATTTTATTGAAATATGTATCAAATTGTTAAAAATGTACATAAACAAAATTAAATAATTTGCATATTTTATAGTTAAAATTGAAAAAAATAGGTGATTTATAGGTGATTTAACTGATTTTTTTGCTGAAATTGTAAGATTTTGTTGCAAAAACATACAAAAATAAGAGAAATTGAGTTCTTTTTGTTATTTTTCATAAATTTACATCCTTTTTTAAGTAAAAATAGGCAAAAAAGCCTAATTATTAGTTATAGAATAGGTATTTTAAGCTCATTTTAAGTAGTCGGGATAGACGTTTTCGAAGAAGTGGTTCCAAGAAAAAGCCTTTATTTATAATGGTTTTTTGTGTATTTTGTTAAAAATGGAACCACGATTTTTGAAAATGGTTCCAAGAAAAAGCCTTTATTTATAATGGTTTTTTGTGTATTTTGTTAAAAATGGAACCACCCCTTACCCTGCTTGTGAAAAGCAACAAGAAAAGGGAGCATGAGGTCTTTTCGGTTTTTTGAATGAAATGAAAAAATGGCGTTTGAACAGGATTTACCTCATATATCCAAATCACAAAGTGATTTGTTTTTTAGTATCTGGTGATAATATTAAATTGTAAGCATAATAAAAAGTAGTGCGCCAACACTACTTAAGTTAGGAAGCTCAAGCATCCCTTGATCTTCTTATTTTAAGTATAACATTGAAGCACTACCACAATTCAAAGTTGTGGTTTTTTGTTTACATAAAAAGGAAAAATATGAATGCTAAATTTAAAGGTGTTTCAACACTTGAAAAAACAATTCAATCTTTAAATGAAACTTTAATTAAAAATCTCATTTTTGAAATTGAAAAATATGATTTTGAATGATTTAAAAATCGTGATAAAAAATTATGAAAAAAGACAACCAACAGAAAACGTTTTTTAAGAACTAAACAGGGAAAAATTCAATTTAGGTTTCGTGCTTATAAAAACAGTGAAACAAAAAAATGATATGCTCCAGCTTTAGAATCTTTTGACTTAGTTTCAAAAAGCCCAATTCCAAATTTTTTAAAAAAAGAAATTTTATTTAAGATTGATGAATTTCAACAATACAAAGCTGTAAAGGCTTCGCTTGGAGAATTGCAAATAACACACATGACAATTTCTACATATAACAGAAGTTTGGATTTGCATAAAATGGAATTTGAAAAAACCATTAGTGATAAACCGAAGCTTGTCAATAATCAAAAAGTATATATTTTTTTAGATGATGCCTATGCAACTGTCAAAAACAAACATATAAAAATATTACATAATAAAAAAGTAAAAAAACAAGTTAGAGTTTTGTCTTTTAATTTAGGACAACAACTTGATCCAGAATTAAGAAAAGAATCTCGTTTGATTTCTAAACGTGTTGGTTTTATTCCTTCATACGTGGGACTAAAATCAAAAGATATGATCGAAGAAACAATAGAATCTATAAAAATTTATGGATCTACATTTTATGATAATTTTGAAAATGCACAAATTATTATTGGTGGTGATGGCGACAAAACATTTAAAAAAATCGCTAAAGGATTAAATGCTATTTTATTTCTAGATAGATGACATGCACTAAAGTATTTAAAAGATTTCTTTATTCGTGGAAGAAAAAAATATGATTCTAAAAATCACCAACATTATGCACGTGCTTTAGAATTATTTGGTAATGGTGATTTTGAAGGATTAATGTCATTTATTAAACTTTTTTCAAATAGGGCTGCTATCGTTAAATATTTCAGCAGCAATAAAGAAGGGATTCAAAATAACTCATTAGATTATAATTTTGGGGTTTCTGTAGAGTCTGAGGTTTGTCGGCTAGTCAAATCCGTTTTAGGTTTTAGAAATAAAACATTAAATGATTTAACTTTTATGAATATGGTCACAATGAGAGCTTTTAAAATTAATAATCCGAATTTTAGTTTTTAGAGTTCTTAATCAACAAAAAATATTTTAAAATTGAATATTATAAAAATTCTACTTTTTTGAAGATAGAAATTTTTTGTTTTTGTGAAAAATTAAAAAAATTTTGAAATATTTTAAAAATTAAGTTATTATTAAATTATCAATAAATCTTTTTTAGATTTTCATAATTTTCTTAAAGACTCAATTATTAAAACTCAAATCACTATATCATCTCCTTAATTGGTATTTTTATTTGATAGCGTACTCCAATCATGCTATCAAAGCAGTTACAACAGCTAGTGCTGCAGAAGCTGCTGGGACAAATATTGATGTGGTCGCAGCAACCCCTGTAAAAATTTTTAAAATTTTTAAAACATTAGCAACAATTGAAACAATTTCTTTGGAATTTGCTGAAGGGTTATTTTCCAAATTATTTATAGCAACCCCTATTCCGGATGCAGCAACTCCTGCAGCTGCGCTTAATGCTGTTGATCCAATAGCAAATGGCACTGTTAACCCGATAGAAAATATTGCTGCAGCAGTGAAACCAGCGGCCGCAATGGCTGCTACACTAGATGTTGTAATTAAAGCCACTTTTGCTGTTTTCAATCTTTGAAGCAGCTCTTGATTGCTGATTGCTCTAAAACTTAAACTTTTTGGAATTAATATATTTTGTTTTAATGTTTTATTTATAAACTCAGTACTTTCCAATTGATAATTTTTATTAAAAGAACTTGAATGGTTTCTTAAATAAGAAACCACTTCATTGAACGGAATACCTTTACTATTAATTTCATTTAAAATTTGTATAGATTCCTTTTTTGCCACTTCAATATAATTCAGTAGTTCTTTTTTATTTATATTTTCTATTTGATTTTTTGATACATCATTGTGTTGATTAGTTAGCAATATTCCTAAATTAATATGATTTTTATTAATTTGTTCTTTAATATTATTAAAAAGATTTATAATCAATTCTTTAATTGTGTGTTGAGTCAAATCAACATTTTCAATTAATTGATTAATATTTTTTATTCCTATAGATAATTCTTTTATATCACTTTCTTTATTTATCATTTGTATTTTTTTATTTTGAATTTGGACGTGTTTTGGTGTTGAATGTGCAAAACTTGTTACCACAGATGAGGAAAGTGCTAAGGTAGCCAAAATGCTAATTAATGTTTTCATAAGATTTTTTCTTCCTGTTTTGTTTTGAAAAAACAAAACTTTTTTTAAAACATTATTTATTTTGTTTAATAATCTTCATATGAATTCGAGAAATTAAATAATTTCTCATATCCTGCTAGTTAAGGTTTATTTATCAAAAAAGTTCTAGCTTGGTATAATCTAGGATATTTATGATTTCGGTGTACTACTTTTAACATAAATTGAAATGTCAATTATTTAAATTTGATTATAAAAGTATGGATGCAAATAATGATTGATTGTTTACAAATACATCAACAATTTAAAAATTTATATTTTTAATCATTTTTTGATAGTGGTTAACCACATATTAATTTTAAATCAAAATAAAATCAAAATTGAAAAAATATCGTTAACATAACAAAATAATTGTGATAAGTAATAAAAAATGTAGTTAATCCTTTTTCGGGACACATAATCAAAATCACAACAAAGTGGTTGTAAGATTATATGTAAAGAAAGAGGATTTTATTATGGCAAGACAATATAGTCAGAGAGAAAAAGAAAATATGATTTTAGAATTCAAAAATTCTAATTTAAAAATGCAAAATTTTGTAGTTCCATACGATATTTCATATCAAGCATTTGCAAGATGATGCAAACAATATGATCAATTTGGGTCAAGTGGTTTAAGCGGAACTGATAAAGTCGAAAACCAGAGAATTAAAGAACTGGAAAAAAAGTAAAAAAATTAGAACAAATCATTTTGGAACAAAATGCCCAAAAGGAATTACTTCTTCTTTTAAAGCGAGAAATTGATAAAAAAAAGTAAATAAGTGGGAGCTAAATATTGCTAAATGTTTAGCGACCACAAAATTTTATGCAACAAATAAACAGTTTGCAATTCGTAAATTATGCCAATGAATCGGATTATCTAAAACTGTTTATTATCGTTGGATTCAAGAAAATAAACCTCAAAACCGTTGTCTAGATTATGAGCTACTTCTGACTATTGAAGATGTTTTTAGAAAAAGTGGTGAAACTTATGGGTCTAAAAGAATTGCTGAAGAATTAGGAATAAGTGCTAAAAAAGCCCTTAGATACATGAAATTTCGTGATTTAATACCAAATAATTACCACCCACCTAAAAAAGAAAAACCCCCAGTTCCTGAAAAAGAAGGCAAGTATGAACAAATTATTAAACCGAACATGGATCTTTCAAGATTTGGTGATGTGTTTGCAGTTGATATCACTGAAGTAAAACTTGGTGGTCAAAAATGATACACATGTGCGTTTTACAATATTAAAGAAAAGAAGGTTTATGGTCTTGTGAGTAGAACATACAAAGGCATAAAATTAGTGGAAGCATCATTTCTAAAAATGGTTGATGAATTTGGAGTATTCAAACCTAATTCAATTATCCATTCAGATAACGGATCAGAATTTAAGTCTTATCAATATCGTCTAATGTTAACTTACTTCGATCTAATCCCAAGTATGTCTAGAGTTGCTAAGTCAACTGATAATGGTTATATCGAAGGTTTTTGAAGTACAATGAAGCGCGAAGCTTTAAAAGAAAACTATGTTTACCGTAGTTTAGAAGAGTATGCTTTGAATTTGACGCACTATTGCAACTTTTACAATAATAACAGAATATCGATGTTGTAAAATATAGGTGTCCCGAAAAAGGAATCACTACATAAGTAATAAAAAAAATAAATGTTTCAATCAGCTCAAATTTTGTTAAGGATAAAAATGATAAAATTATATTGTAATTGCGTTTTTAAAAGTGAATTTATGTGAACTTTTGTATATTAATCTGTATTAAAAAAAACTTAGAATGAAAATTGCATTCTAAGTTGGAATTTTTATCTTGATAATGGTGTTTTTAATTGAAAATATCTTTGCGACTTGGCAATGGTTTTTGTTTAGTTTTTTTACTTGAACGTTTATACCAAGGTGTATACTGGTCATCATTATTTTGATTATTTAAGAAGTTTGGATTTTCACGAACAGCTAATGTTTCATTTAAAAATCTTAATCTTGCTTCTTTAATTAAAAGATCATCATAATCTTTATTAAAGAACCCCATGAAAGTTCCGATAATTAAAGCACCAACAAAGTTTCCAAGAATGGCTGGAAGAATATTTAAAGCAATAAACAATAGTGCAGTTTGTGAAGTGATTTCCCGATGGTCACTTGGTGACAATGCACCAATGACTAGAATTCAAGCTCCATATCAATTAGCAACACAATGTTGATAACCCCCAATGGCAAAGAAAAATAAAACAACAAGATACATAATCATTGAGGCAACTGTATTTCCCTTAGTTGATTTAGCACCTTGAGTTGCTAAACAAATTAAAAAGTTACATAAAATCGCACTAAAGAACACTCATGAAATAGTTTTTCAAACTTCCACGCTAGTAACAGCATCGCCATTAACAAGTGCGGTTCCCACACTATAAATTTTATCTAAACCAAAACTTTTATAAGCAAAAACAAATAAAGCATCATTCGTACTGAAAGCACCAGATAAAAATAAAATCCCAATAAAAATAGCAATACCCAGAATGTTTCCTAGATAAACAAACATACAAGCCTTTAAAAAGATTGATCATTTTTCAACTCTTCGGAACATTGTCCGGTTATATCACATATGTGCAGTGACAAATCCACCACCCAAAAAAGAAATTAATAAAATCACTCCAGCAAATAAAGCTCCAGTTAATAATTTGGTGATTGAAGGATTACCCATTTTATATGTGGCATACAATACAGCTGTATAAGCCACCCCAATTCAAATTCCGGCTAATAACCCACCAAAGAATTGTTTAATTCAACTTAAACGTAATCCATCGGAAATTACTCTAAAAGTATGGATGTATCCATAATTATGATATGCCACATCTTTACTATATAAAGGTGTGTAATCAACTTGTTCTAATTGTTGAATTTCTGTTTTGATTTCATCATTAGACATCTTGCGGGTAAGTTTTTTAAAGTTAAAAGTTTTTTTCTGTTTCATTGTTCTCATTTTCTGTTTTTTAAATTAACTTTAATATTATAGGGTATTTTTAATTTTTTTAAAGTATTAAATAAAATGAAAAATACAAAAAGTAGCATTATGCTACTTTTTGATTCAAGAAACTAAGATTTTCATCTCTCCCGCTGCTTGAATATCTTGGATTTCACCTAAGCTAATAGCTGATTCCCCAGCTTTAAATGCTTGACCATTAATTGCACCACTACCAGTTAAAATAGTGAATTGCAACCAATATGGAGTTTCATTTAACACCAATTTTGGAGTGGTGGTGGTATCTCAAATATTAATTGAAAAATAAGTACTTGAAAAAATTTGCCCAGTTTGCTGTCTAACAATTTGATCTGGAGAATCTGGAATTAAAGTGCAATTAATTGAATCTTCCAGATCTAATCGACGAGGATGCCCATTAGCATCAAGACGATCATAATCATAAAATCGATAAGTAATATCACTTGATCTTTGCACTTCACAAACAACAACATCTGGAGTAATTGCATGAATTTTCCCAGGTTCAACATATAAGAAATCTCCTGGTTGCACAGCAACTTTTTTTAATAATTGATCTCATTGGTTGTTGGCAACCATCATTTCTAGTTCTGCTCTTGTTTGAGCATGATGACCATAAATTAAATGTGCATCCTGAGGAGCATCTAAAACCAATCAAGATTCAGGTTTACCTAAACAATGGTGTTTTTTTAATGCATAAGCATCATCTGGATGCACTTGCACAGATAAATAATCATTGGGAGTAATAATTTTCACTAATAATGGAAATTCCCCTTGATAATCACCAAATAAATGACGATGAGCTTCAAAAACACTTTTTAATGATTGATCTTTAAATTTTCCCGTTGTTAAAAAACTCATTCCATTTTCATGGGCAGAAATAATTCAAGCTTCACCAATTTTTTGATTTAACGGGATATCAAATCCCATCTTTTTTAAACCATCTCCTCCTCATAATTTTTCTGAGAAGAAAGGTTTTAATTTAATAATTTCCATGACATACCTCTTATTTAATTTTAAACTCAATAATATTTTTTATTGAGTTTAAATATTTTTTCATTTCATCTTGAGATTTAGAATAATAACTTTCACCAAGTGCTTCATTAAAATCTTTTTTCATAATACCAAGATTAGCTTTCATTGGTTTTAATTGTTTAATTTTTTCATTTGTTACATAATTATGTAATGCCCCCATTACTGTAGAAGAAGACATTTTAGGTAACTTTTGATGCATCACTGAGGCGATAATCCCTAAACTAGCAATAATCCCACTCACACTTGATTCTACATATCCTTCAACTCCAGTGATTTGCCCAGCAAAAAAAACATTTTTACGACGCATCACTTGGAGTTTATTATTTAAAATTTTCGGAGAATTAATATAATAGTTTTTATGCATCACACCATATCTCACAATTTTTAAATTAGCTAATCCGGGTAATGTCGATAAGACTCTTTGTTGTTCTGGTCATTTTAAGTTCGTTTGAAAACCAACAAAATTATATAAACTATCAATCGCATCATCTTGTCTTAATTGGACAACTGCATAAGGTGTACTACCATCTGGTTTGATTAAATGATTGGGTGACATTGGTCCATTTAATAAAATCTTTTTACTTTCTTTAGCCATCACTTCAATTGGTTGACATCCTTTAAAATAAATTTCTTTTTCAAATTCTTTCGTTTGCACAGTTTCGGCATTTTGTAATGCTTCAACAAAATGATTGAACTCAGTTTCGTTTAATGGCAGACAAATATAATCACCTTGTTTTTGATTATGTCTTGATGCTTTATACACTTGTGAAAAATCAATACTATTTTTTTCAATAATGGGAGCTGATGCATCTAAATAAAACAATTTTTGTTTACCGATTAAACGTTCGATTTCTTTTTTCATGGCCTCACTTGTTAATGGACCAGTGGTAATTAAAGTCAAATCATGAACATCATCAACAAAATCCACTTCTTTGTTGATAATGTTAATTTTAGGATGATTTTGGATTTGAGTGGTAATATAATTAGCAAATTGTTCACGATCAACAGCTAATGCATCATCACTTGGAATACAAGTTGCATATGCGGCTTGAATAATTAAAGAATTGAACATTTGCATTTCTGCTTTTAAAATCCCCACAGCATTTTTTAAAGATTTTGATCTTAAAGTATTAGAACAAACTAGTTCGGCAAAAGCATCTAGTTTTTGAATCGGATTTTTAGTAATGGTTTTGCATTCATAAAGTTCCACTTCAAATCCATGTTCTGCTAATTGATATGCAGCTTCACATCCAGCCAATCCAGCTCCAATAATTTTTATTTTCATAACATTAATATTATATTATGAGTTGAGATATAAAAGGCATGAAAGATTATTTTAAAATGTTAAATTAAAGGCATTGTCAGTTGAATTTTGACTGCTATAAATCTTTTTGTTAAATAACAAATACTAAAGCAATAAAAATATTACTATTTATGATTTTATCAAAAAAAAGCTTAAAAAATGAACTAACTCATATCCAAAAAGTACTTTCAAGCACTTATAAGTTTTTTTGCATATCATTTTTATTAAATACAATAAATTTGTTGTTTTTTATTTAAAAAAGAATAAAACATTAGTGTAAATGCACTTAAAATGGAAAAAAATGGAAATAACTTGTGTATTTATGTATGGAAGGAGTTTTAATAATATGAAAAAATTATTAATCATCTTGGGCAGCTTGGCAATAGTTGGTTCTAGTGCCGTTACTACAGTTGCTTATACAAAACATGATGTGATATCACAAAAAAACAATGTCTCTCTTACAACAAAAAAACAAATTGATCACAAGGGAAATAAAATAGAAAGCAAAATTCAAGAATTTGAAGATTGACATAACAACCTTACAATTGCTCAACAACAAGAAGCATATCAAAATTATATGTCTGCATTGATTATTGATGAAAATAATTTATTTTTAGGAATTAACATTGATAAGTTAGATAAAGATTTATTTTCAAATAATATATTAAAACAATTACAATCACAAAATTATTACAAAAGCATGGATAAAATTGATGTTTCACTATATTTAAATGATTCACAAATTGTTAAACAACAATTAACTAATAGAATATTTGATGGGTGACAAGTTTGAACTGAAGCTAAGTGATATTGATTCGGGTGATGAAAATTATGTTTTAATGATCAAGCATCAAAAGATATTGCTAATTTCTTTGGTTCAACAAATAGTGATGCCATAGGTGCAACTGGAGATATTTTGGAAGCCGCAAGCAAAGCTGTTGCAAATATATCAAGTTTGCTTTCAAAAATTTTTTCTTGATCCCCAGTGTTTCTTGGTGTAGTAATAGCATTTTTACAAGCTAATGCTTGAATTTTTGAAAAAAATAATGATGGTAATGGTATTTGAATTGGTTTTTTTGGAATAATTCCTTATATGGGTTGAGGATCAAATTAAGATAGGAATAATTTATGAATAAAAAAGGAATTACTGTATTAGGTGCTTGCTGAATTAGTTTTGTTACCAATTCTATGGTTGCATGCATCTTTATGATTATAGCGGGGTTGTTGCCTGGCGGATTTGGATGAGAAATCACATTGGAATTTAGTATTTTTCTGACTTTGGGAATCATATATTTGACAGGTTTTATTTTGTATCAAAAAGATATAATCAAATGAAAAATATCTCAATATATCTTTCCGCATAAAAAACCCAAAGTGTATAAAAATATGTTTTTATTAAATTTAATGAGTTATTACATTGGTGGAATTTGAATTGGAATTGTAAGGGTTTTGATAATGACTGGCATTGCTTTCCCACAAGTGCAAACAACTCAAGCTTATTACATTCTATTAGCACTAGTTGTTATATGATTAATAATTGGTTTATTAGAAACTATTAGTGGAATTGGTGCTTTAGTTACACATTTAAGTGATCATCGTTTTCAAAAATACACAAAATATTTTGCTTTAATGGGTGGAATATTTGGCGTGTTTTATGGGGTTTATGAATTTTGCAATCAAGAAGAAGCTGAAAAATATGCTGCAAATCAAATACAATTCAAAAAAAACACTGTGAATAAATTTGGCATTACAATATTGGGTGCAATATTATTAACAATAATAATTGAAGCTTTAATCATTTCACCACTCTTAATTGTGGTGGGGATCCTCTTGGCACAAATCTGATTTACTATCATTGGTTGTATTTTATTGGTAGTTACAGCAATTTATTTAATATTATATTTAATTCATAAAAAAATAAATTGAAAAAATAAATCTTTAGTTCCTATTTTTCCGAAAGATAAACTAAAAAAAAGTATTGATTTATCTTTTATAATTAATCTCCATCTTTTATATACTACTTTTGCATTAATTTTGAACATACTAGGATTATTATCCCGCAATTTAGATTCAACCAATCAAATCATCATAATTTTCTTTTTAACTCTAAATTCGATTGGATTCATCAGTGGTTTAAGCATTTATTTAATACAACGTTATGCTTTGAAATGAAAACACTACATTAAGTATTTGGCATTGTTCTGTTTCTTTATTGGTATGATTTATGGAATTTACCTAATTTTGAATAAAGATGAACCAAGTTCAAATGCAATTGATTTAGAAAATAAGCAAGATAATAATCAATCAGAAACAAGATTTTAATTAACAAAAACAGAGATATGATATCTCTGTTTTTGTATATTCTTTTAATTTAATAATGCTTTCATTTGATTAATTTTAGCAATCGAAATTGGGGCATCTCATGATTTGGTTTGACGAATAGCAGTACCCACATGAATATCATCGACCACTTGTTTAATGGCTTGAATGTTATCAAAACCTACACCACCACCAGCTTGAATAATAACTAATTTAGTTTCAGTTAAGGTTTTTAATAAATCAAGTGATTCATCAATCTTCTCTCTCCCTGATGTTAAAACAATTTCGACACCTAACTCATGTAAATCTTTTAAACCTTGAATTTGGTCAATAACTTCTTGAAAAGCCCGATGACAAACAATTTGCTTACCTGGTAATAAATTAATAATTTGTTTAAAACGTAGTTTGTCAATTTTGTTGTCTGGAGTTAAAAATCCCATCACAACCCCATTCACTTTAGTAGTTGCAATAAATTTAGCATCATCTAGCATTTGGGTAAAATCTTGATCCGAATAGACATAACCAAAATCATTTGGTCTTAACATGACATTAACTGGTAGTTTTGAAACTTCTCCAGCTTCTTTAATTGCTTGATGGTTTGGGGTTAACCCCCCACGTTCTAATTCAAAACAAAACTCAATACGATCAGCCTGACTTTGATTAATTTGTTTGATATCTTCAATGCTTGTGGCAATTACTTCTAATTTCATTTTACTCCTTTAAGAAATTTTAAATTTCTTAGTCTTTTTCTTCCTCTTTTTTTGTATACGATTTTATGCCTAGACTTTTAATAATTGCTTGGACTAGATAATTTCTTATCCAAATATAGTTTTAATTGTTCCACTTTATCAGTTTCTTCTCAACGTAAATGATCTTTACCAAAATGACCATATGTCGCAGTTTTTAAGAAAACTGGTTTTCTTAATTCTAAGGCATTTAGCATATGCGAAACTGAGAAATCAAACTCATTTTCTAAAGCATTCATAATCAATTCATCTGCAACGTGATTAGTGTGAAAAGTATCAAAATAAATGGAAATTGGTTTAGCTTTACCAATTGCATAACTTAATTGAATTTCAATTGTATCAGCTAAACCAGCTGCTACAATATTTTTTGCTGCATATCTTGCATAATATGCAGCACTGCGATCAACTTTAGTTGCATCTTTTCCTGAAAATGCTCCCCCGCCATGATGACCATAACCACCATAAGTATCGGCAATGATTTTTCTACCAGTTAAACCAGTATCTCCTTTAGGACCACCAATTGTAAATTTACCAGTTGGGTTAATTAACACTTTAAAATCAGTATTTAAATGATGTCTGGTTGCGACAACATCCATAATTTCTTCTTTAATGAATTTTTTGAATTCCTCTTGATTATAAGCAGGATGATGTTGTACAGACATTAAAATTGTATCAATTTTTGGTTCATGTGCTTTGCTGTAATTTAAAGTCACTTGTGATTTCATATCAGGTTTAGCTCATTTGAAAGCACCATTTTTTCTGAGTTTTGATGCTAAGTGCATTAAGTCGTTAGCAATCGTAATGGCAAATGGCATATATTCTTTAGTTTCACTATTGGCATAACCAAACATAATCCCTTGATCACCAGCTCCCATTTCTGCACCATCAACTCCCATCGCAATGTCTGGGGATTGAGTGTTAATTTTGACATCAATGTGCATTGTTTTTCAATGCACACCAAATTCTTCATCATCATACCCAACTTTTTTCAGAATTTTACGAGCAGTTTTTTCATAATCAACAACAGCTTTAGTTGTAATCTCTCCCCCAATTACCATATAGTTGTCTGTGACAAACACTTCACAAGCCACACGTGAGTATGGGTCTTGTGTTAAACAAGCATCTAAAATCGCATCACTAATTTGGTCACACAGTTTATCTGGGTGACCTTCACTAACAGCTTCGCTTGTAAAAAATTTTTTCATATTTTCTCCTTTTTGAACTAAATAAAAATCGCTTCTAAAAAGACGCGATTAAATTAATATTAATACTTTGAGATGTTGGCTCATTGACGGTATTAACCCTTAATTTAAGCACCCATCTAACTGGGTTGCTACCACTTCATAAAGTTGTTTCTTTCGGTGGTTCTGAATAAGTCTTTTTTATGTATTTAGTTACAAAATTAATAATAACATATTTTTTAATTAGTGGATCAAAATTCTTTTGATATTAATTGCTTTATGTGATTATCATACGATTATGTCATAAGTATTTATCACTCGATTTTGTCAGTAAAATAATAACGAGGTGATAAATCATGAAAGGTGCAAAACTTAACATGAAAGAAAAAGAAATATACAAAGTTATAAAAGATTTTGAACAAAATAAAATACCATTAAAATTAGCAATTAGAAGAAGCGGTGTTTCTGAACGCCAACTTTACCGTAAATTAGCCATTTTCCGAAAAGAAGGCATTGATGGTTTTGCCCATAAAAATCGTGGCAAAATTCCGTCAAATAAAATTACCAGTTTGCAAAAAAATGAAATAAAAGAACTCTATGAAACAAAATATTATGACAATAGT
>NZ_JADH01000017.1 GCF_000518285.1 Williamsoniiplasma lucivorax ATCC 49196
CCTGTTCAAGTAAAAGCTGATCAAGACTTATCAAAACCAGCGCCAATAACATTAAAAGAAGCTTTAAAAAAAGGTATTAAATTTACTAATCGCTATGAAGAACTGGCTGGGAAAATTTATGATCATGTTGGTGGAAAAAACAATTATAGTCGCTACTACAATTGTGTCACTCGTTTACGTTTTGTGGTTAAAGACAAAAATTTAGTTGATGAAGCAACAATTAAAAAACTTGATATTGTTAAAGGCATCAATTGAAATAAAAATGAATTGCAAGTCATTATTGGGGGAGAGGTTGAAAAAGTTAAAGACGGATTAGATAACCATCTGATTCATTTACAACAAGCTCAAGATTTCGAATTAAAAAACCCTAATGCGCAAAAGCAAAGTTTTGGCAAACAACTTTTAAATTTAATTAAAGGAATTATTATGCCGGTTATTCCAATTCTTATTGGGGTTGGATTAATAAATGCAGCTCAAGCTGTTTTACAACAAACTGGAGCAATTCAAAATGTTTCTCCTAGTGCTGCGTTCGGTTCTTACACCTTAGCAACCCAATTAATTTATTTAATTGCTGGTGGAGCAACATTATTTATGGGAATATTTTTCACATATAATGGAGTTAAATATTTTGGTGGTAATCCTTTACTTGGAATTGTTATGGGGTTGATTTTAACAGCACCAGTTATTTTTAAAGGTAATTTATCTCAAAACTCAATGGGTGTGATGACAGCAACACCTTGGAGTCTACCGTTAATCACATCAAAAATTGATGGCATTGATTTTGTCTGGATGAAAATAGGACCATCACCCGGTTCTTTGATTACAGCAACAATCATTGCGTATATAACTGTTCAAGCGGAAAAATTTGCTAAAAAAAGATTTCCAAATTGAAGTTTAATGTTAACAGTATCTACATTCACTATCTTTGTGGCTTCTGTTTTAGCTTTCTTTGTAGTGGGTCCAATCATTTCGGTTTTTGAAGCAGGATTGGGATATATCTTTTCTTGAGTTGAAAAAATTCCTTATGGAATTGGAACTGCACTATTCTCCTTCTTATGACAACCTTTGGTTATTACAGGGGCGCATGGAGCATTAGTTACTATTTTACAAATTCCAATGTCAATTGATCCAGATCCATATATTCAAGGGCTAAAGACAATTAACTTATTAGGTGGTACTACAATTGGGGTTTTTGGTCAAGTTGGGGCTTCAATTGGATTATTATTCATTACTAAAAATGCAACTATCAAACAAACACTATACGGAGGTATTCCTGCAGGATTCTTCGGCATTACAGAACCACTTATTTTTGGGGTTAACTTACCGAAAGTTAAACCATTCTTATATGGCTGTGTTGGAGCGGGTGCTGGTGGATTTGTTGCTGGATTAATGGGCGCTAAATATTATGCTGGAATAAACACAGGTATGGGAGGACTTTTCTCTGTATTAAATGCCAATGGTCCAAATGGTGATACTAAATCATTAATTGCAACATTAGTTGGATATGCTATATGTATTGCTGTTCCAATATTATTAGTTATGTTTTTTGCAAAAGAAAGAACTGGTGAAAAATTTGGTCTTTATCAAGCAACAAAATCATTGAACCATTTCTTAAACAATAAAAACGTGGCTATGGATGCTAGTTTACAACAAGAAGCTGATGCATTAAAAACTTTCTATGACAACAAAGAAGTAACTAACAAAATTAAACTTTTTGAAAAAAACATGGCAAAAATCCAAACTTTACAAAGCAAAATTAGTGTTTTAGAAAGTCAAGATTTAGAACGTAAAGAAGCTTTGGCAAAACGTTTCTCTAGAAATCAAGCCAAACTAGAATCACAAAAAAATGTTGATCAAATTATGACCAAATTAGATGAACTTGTTAATAAAATTAACATACCAAAATATGATGATAAAATTGCTGAGTTAGAAAAATTGTTACAAGAAGCACGCGCTGCTAATGCACCAATTGAAGCTGAAGTTGAAAAACTAACTCAAGATAATATTTTAAAAGCAAAAGCAATTGGTGACAAATTACACAAGTTAACTAATTCTGAATTATCAGAAAAAGTCGCTAATAAATACTATAATGCGATCAATTCAGTCTATATTAACTATGGATTTACTTCTAAAAAAGACACTAAATTTACAAAATTAGAAAAACAAGAATTTAAAATGCCTAAATAAAAACGTCTATTTAAATTAGCAAACGCACCCCCAAAACTCATTCACTGGGGTGCGTTTTTGTCTTTGTTAAACCACTATTTTAAGCCGGTTTTTGCTCAAGGAAAAGCAAATTTGTCCTAATTTCCTAGCAAAAAACTAATTTGTTTATTTTCTTTTTTCACAATAATTAGACTTTATAAGTTATTATAAATACAACCTACATTAATAAACCAATAGTTTATTACTTAGGTTTCAAAAGATCTATTTTAAATAGGATTAAGTTCTCTCCTTAATCAAATCTTTATTATCATAAATATTTGGTTAAGTTTAACTTTTTTAAAAAGGAAACTAAAAATATGAAAAAATTATTAAGTCTATTGGGAGTGACTCTTTTTGTGTCATCTTCAACTTTAACGGTTGTAAGTTGTGACAAAAATAACAAAAATATCGGTCATGAAGGTGATTTATTACCAATCCAACAGGAAATGTTAAGTGGTGCAGAATTTATTTCTCGCCTAATTATCGGTGGCAGACATGAAAATTTAAATTACAATGTTAATGAAATTTTATCAATGTATCTAACTCCACAAGCATCAGCAATGCAAATGCCTGTAGCTTATAAATATAACAACCAAAAAATTGATTTAGGAACTCGAATTTCTAATTTTAAAAACTTATTAGCCCCCTGAACTAAAAGTTTTGATCAAGATGGTTATGCTGGAATGTTTGCTAGCTATGTGATGGGAATGTATGATAATAATTTCTATAACACGATGATTAATCCTCAAGGTGGTAAAGCAGGCTATTTTGCTGACACTTTTTCTAAATCAGGCAATACTGGATATAACAATAAAACAAACAATGCGATGGGATATGCTGCTGGTTTAGGTAAAGACATAAAATTATCTCAAGATGAAGAACGTCGTAATTTAGCTTGAGGAATTCAAGATACGGGTGCTTTATCTAATTATTTATTAAGTAATGGTTTTGATGGAGCTTATCCAACTAATACTAATGGAACAACTAGCCCTGGTAGTCCTGCAGAAGAAAATAAGAAAGGAACTAATGGTTCTGGCTATGCTTGATATAATTCAATTTTAAATTCTGGTCAAGCAACTCAAACAATGGATTACAAAGGTCAAGGTGTGCAACAAAAACTAGGTGCAGATATATCATTTCAACCCGCATTACAAGATGAGTCTACAAATTATCAATCAAGCATTAATAATAATAAATTTAATTCTACCGGGGCTTTATTAACATCTACAGCCGCAAAACAAAACGTTCCCGGAAAAATTAGTTTAATGTCAGCAATCATTAATAATATTTCATCTACTAAATCTGGAGCTTTAAATTTAGCTGATTTTACCAACTTTTTATTGCCAATGTTAGTCGATAAAGATGTAAATCTAGCCCAACCAAAAACTTTCCAATCAATGCAGGCTATTTCATTTTCACTTATTACAAAAATTTGACAAACTTTTCAAGAAAATGCTCAATCAGATATTTTTTCTGATCAGATTAAAGCTATTGCCAAAACATTAGATAAAGCCCCTAAACCAACGCACGAATTGGGTATTTATATATTACCAACCAAAGAAGTTGGTATTGAGTATTTATTTAATAAGCAAGGAGTGGATGCTCAATCTGGAAAAGCAGGGACTAATGCTAAAAAAATTGTTGAAATCATTGATTTATTAACTCAAGAATATAATAAATCAAATAACAAGGAAGAATTTTCTAATAAATTATTTGAATATAAAACAGGAAAAAATTCACCATTTGCTGCAGCTTTTGATGGCCTTATGCTTTACATAGGGAAAGACAATTGAAATAAAATAATGAAAAAACCGGGTACTGGAATCAATTTATTAAATTTTGTTAAAAATATTTATCAAGGAGTTAGTGAAGAAAAATATCAATCACAATTTTTATCTATTATTAATGATTCCGCATTTCAAAACAAAAACTATTTTAGAGATTTAAATACAGCAGAACAAACTAAGTTTTTAGAAAAATTAGGTTATAAAGATGGAAAATATGTCGAAGGTTCTGTTTTCAAAGGTCTTTATGATGGAATAAGTAATAATTCAACCACTGTTGGATATCAAGAATTTAGGGAATTCTTAGATTCATTTAGTAATGCAGTTGACTTAGGAATGGAAAAGGCCCATGAAAATGTTATATCAAACTTATATGATGATACAAACTGAATTAAATCAGATATCAAAGTTACTTCAACTAGTAATGAACAAACTGGTGGAAAAATGGAATTCCAATTAACATATAAAGGAAAAGGTGACCATACTTCTAATGCTAATCAACAAGATCAAAAAATTGATGTGCCCGAAAACTTCAATCCTTATCAAACAATCATTGACCATCAAAAAGATGTCCTTAATAACAATGATGCACTAAGTTCAAAATTAGATTTAAACAAAATTTCTGGAAAAGTTTTAGGTGTTGAACAAGATAAAATCCAAAAAGCAGATTTAATCAAATATGATGGATTGGGTAATTTCCAAGATTTAAAACCAGTTGAACATTCATACAAAATTGTTTGGGAAAATATTTCACAAGACCCAACTACACCATATTGAGTCATCACTTCCATTAAAAACTTTGACAAAAATGGAAAAGAGTTCTTTAACATCTATTAGGAGAAAATTTATCGAAAATGCTTTTATTTAAGAATGGCCTAAAACGGCTTCTCAAAGATTATCTCCAATTTTTCATTTATTTAATTTTGATTACGATTACTGTGGTGTTAACTTCAACATTAGGAATTGTTTCAGTTAACTTAAACAACATTAATCATCAAATTAATCAAAACTATGAAAAACATGATTTTTCTTTCAGATATACATCAAGTGGATATCCGAGTAATGATACCCAAACATTTACTCCCTGATTTTCATTTAACACAGAATTAGTTGGTAACCAAAAGTTAGGGTTTTTCCCAACCCTAACTTTTGGTGATGCTCAAAGCGATGCAGTGTTATTAAAATATAAATTTCAAATTGATGATAATGCTTATCGCTCTTCAATGTTTGAATATGGCAATAAACAACATTTTAATTTCCATTTTGGTGATACTGAATCTGATAGTACCAAAAAAGAAGACTTTGCCCCTCAAGGTGATGACCGAGTTTTAGCATTTACAGAAGCTCAAAAAATTGCGGTTGTAAAAAGTGGAAGATTTGGTGATTTTTATCAATTTAATTTCAATTCCAAATATTTTAAGAACTCTTTAATTGGTAATTTATATAGTAAAAATCATCATTTTCAAGGCGAATTAAATGCCCAACAAACTAAAACGGTATTAGATATTTTTGAATATATGTTTGCTTTAAATAACTCAGCTTTAACATATTCGATTAAACAACAATTAGTGGAAGTTTATCAAAATAGTGCTAACCAAAGTGATACAGAACCCTGGTTAGCAGTGGAAGATTTCATTAATCAACCAAGAGGTGATGATATTGTCAGAAGAGTCGGAAGAATTGGGAGAATTGATCCTAAAGGTGGACAATATGCTTTTGTTGAGAATCATAATCTTTATGACATTTTTAAGCTAACATCTGAAACCAATGAACATAATTTATACAAGAACTATGCCAGTTTTAATATTAAAAAACATGATGCGACAACGATGATGGAAACTGGCTTAAATAATTTTGGATATTCGATTAATAAAAACAAATATACCCAAAGACATTGATTTAATGCTTATTTTAATTTGTTAGGCGATCTAAGTAATTTTAAGGTTAGAACAACTAATGAAACGGTGATGTGGGATGCTAATGGGCGTAAATTTAGATATATTTCTTCATTTTATAATCAAATGCAAGCGGATGGTCAAAAATTTGATGTCAAATTTTATAATGAAGATCTTTATTCATTTTTTGCCAAACATAATGGTGATGATCTTTTTACTGAAAATAGCTTTATGGTTTCTAATGGTTATGCCAAGTTTAATAATTGAAAAATTGGGAAAGGATATGCTATTTTTCCAGAATCTAAAACACAATATCGATTAGATGCGACGGGGACTGATACTTTAAATGTTTATCCGATTATTTATGAAGATGAAATTTTAACCAACCAAGAAAATGAAGCGATTTTCTATATTAGTGACACTTTATTTTCTAAACAATTTAATGGTCAAAATGGTATTGATCCTAGTAAATTCCAAGATGTAAGTCGAGCGTATTTAACTTATAATTTAAAAAACAAACAAAATTTAATTCATGATAAAAATATTTTTGCCACATTTTTAGCTGACAATGTTTTGCAACTTGGTGAAGTTGCTAAAACATTAAACACCCAACAGTTAAATGAAAATTTAATTATCACTAAAATTCAAGAATATGCGAAAACACCATTATTGAATTTTAGAAGTTCGTTGTTTCCGGCAATCATTAGTAAATTTATTTTAATTGCCGTTATTTTAACAATCATTTTTATTGCTGCTTTAAGCTTTGTGATCTATACCATTTTTAAAAAAGTGATTAATAATGAAAGAGGACAAATTGGTAATTTAAAAGCTTTAGGAGTTTCAAATTTTAAAATTTTAAGCAATTACATTGCTTATATGCTCATCCCAGTCATCTTTTTAACTCTCATTGGTTGAGGTATTAGTTTAGCGATTCAACCCATTTTTATGAACACATTTGAACGTTATTTCAATATTCCGCATGTGTTTAATATTGATTGAAAAGTTTTCTTAATTGAGTTATTTGGTTTAATTGGTATTGTTGTTGGCATGGTTTTTATTACTAGTTATTTTAAAGTTAAACAATCTCCCATCACCTTACTATCACCAGCCAAAGCAACACATCCTAATTTATTTTTGAAAAAAATCTTTTCTAAAATTCCGGTAGTTAGTTTTAATGCCAAATTAAAATTAGTGATTTTATCCAGTTCGTGAAAAGACTTATTGGTTTTTTTCTCAGTCTTATTTGTGGCCAGTTTAGTGATTACTTTTTCGGCTTCGATTCCCAGTATTTTGAATTCGATGAGCAATGAATTTTATCGCAACATTCAATATAACAATAATTATTCTTATATTAATACTGTCGCTAATAACCCCTTAACGAGATACTCATTTTATGCTCATGAAAGTAATCCTAAAAATTCTAATTTACAAGCTTCGATTTTCAATGTGCATCTTCCAGATACAAGCAAAACAAACACTTATGTTAGTTTTATTGCTCCTAAAGATTTAGCTTATTGGCAAAAAAATGATGGTCAGCAATATAAACAAATTTTTGAAGAAATTCTTTTCAAAAATTTCTTAACCTTTAAAGGTGGATTAATTTCAGTGGGAGTGATGGATCAAGTTTTAGGTTATGCTACACAAGTAAGTAATTCAGCTCGTGATTTTGTGCAGAAAAAATTTGATCAATTAACTAGTAAAATTTTTCCAATCTTATTAGGGCAAAAACCAATTGAAGAAGAACCTGGTAAGCATTATAAAGACCATATCAAATATATTTCCAATAATTTACTCCCATCAGCCACTAAAGAGTTATGAGACCGTGATGAAAATGAATTTTTAAACTTTAGTTTTAATTTTTCATCAATTCCTGTTAACCCAAATGAAGACGAAATGTTTACTAAAATTGAAGGAAGCATTAATAATGCTGATCAAACAAAAATTGTTGGTTTTGGAGTGGACCCCAATCATCCCAACCCCAGATTAAAATTACAAAACCGCAGTAAAATTGCATATAATCCAAGTCTGGATTATATTCCTGTTTTGATTAATCGCAAGTTGGCTTTACAAAATTTAAAAGTTGGTGATTCATTTACTTTGCAAATGGATAATCAAAAATTAGCCTTTTTAAACCGCAACAAAGAAGTTGAAGTAATTAGTCCAACAGCTTGAAAATATGATTTAGGTAATGGAACTAACACAGTTAATTTATATGATCTTGATTTAAGTAAAATGACATATGATCACCGCGGGGATGGTTCAAATAATTTTTATTATTTTGATTATCAAACACAAACATATCGTCCTTATTACAATCTGAAAAATGTTTATTTAGATATTGATTTACAACAATTTGATCAAGAATTATTGGCTAAAGTTAATGAACAATATCGAGTATATGCTCTTCTTAATCAAGATGTTGCCAAACTTAACCAAACAAGAATTTATCCATTTGATATTTTAAAATATGAAGCTGATGGAGCTACTGAAATTACCCAAGATTCATTGCTCTCAGGGACTAATAACTGAATGAATCTTGCTTTACAAAATAATTTATTGACTAATAAATTAGTCAATCAAAATTCATCTAAAAAATTAAAAATTGTTGGTCTGGAAGACTTGTATGATGGTGATAAAATTTATCTTGACCAATTATATGCCAATGAATTACTTGGTATTACCCAAAGTATTAATCAAGTTCAACAATTAGCTGATGGTCAACGAATTAATCTTTGAAGTAATGCAAAAATGAGTAATAATGATAAAATTTCTGACCAACTACAACGCATTATTTTACAATCAATGCAAGGCAATAATGCCACAGCTGGTTTTGCTAAATATTTCAAAACCGGAATTGGTTTCACTGAATATATTGATATTAACAAAATCGCCATGCAAAACTTAATTTCAGCCACACTGGTTTTTGCTGCCATTATCATTCCGATCTTTATGATCACTGGGATTATCACAATTTATTTAATTACAGATATTTTCATTAGAAGATACCGTAACTTTATGAATTACATGCGGATTCAAGGTTATACAATGCGTGAATTTCATTCTTTATTGCTGTGAATTTTTTCACCAGTCGCGATTCTCGCCTCAGCTCTTGGCATGGTGACAATTTGGTTACTGATTAAATACACGATTCCCATTGCTTTAGTTAAAGTTAAAATTGCTTTACCATTAATTGTGAATCCGTGATTATTTGTTGGTGTCTTCTTTGTTTCCTTATTAATTTTTATTATTGCTTATATTGTCATTATGCAAGGTGTCAAGAAAACCAAGTTAAACACCTTAACTGGAAATTCTTAATCTTGATAAAGTAAACAACAAGTATCAAAAAGTTATTTCACTCTAAAAATTTCGCATTTTTAGAGTGAACTTTTTTTTCTTCTATTTTCAAAAGAGTATAATAATACAAACAAACGTATCAAAATTTAAAGGAAAATAAATAATGAAAAAAACATTAATCCTCTTAGGGAATTTTCTTGTTACCACGCTTATAATTTCAGCAACTACCACAGTTATTTCTTGCTCTAAAGAATCAAATAAAATTGATCTTTCTCATGGTATAGCAGTGACCAATATAAAAGTAGGGATGAATCAAAGTGAAGCACAAGAAAATATCCAGAAAACACTAGCAATGCAACCAGGATTAGACAACATCCAATTAAATGTTGATTATGCAATTACAAATTTGGGAGATTTTGTCATTCCGGGCCAAATTTGGGTCAAAGCTTTAGCTAATTCGGCATTAGTGGAAGGCGAATTTACAATTGACATTGCCAAAGTCGATATCAGTCGAGATATTATCAGAGATGTCAAAATTGGGATGGACAAAAAACGAGCAGTTACAAACATCATCAATGATATTAATTTAGAAAGTAAACTTCATGATGTGAGTCTTAAAGAAATAACGATTTCTGGAAGTGGATGAGAACCTGAAGATATTGTTGTGCCAGGAGACATTTGAGTTAAAGCACTTGCCACTTCAAAATTAATTACAGGTCAATTTGCTATCCAGAATGGCAAAGTTGATATTAGTCAAGATGTTGTTGATGATGTCAAACTCGGGATGGATAAAAAACAAGCAACAACAAACATCATCAACGATATTAATTTGGAAGGTCACATGCATGGAATCCAGATAGATGAATTAACCATTACAGGAACTGGCTGAGAAGATCCAAAGATTGTAACTGCAGGAGATATTTTAGTCCAAGCACAAATTGATGCCCCATGAATTACTGGTAAATTTAATCTTCATTTTGACAAAATCAACATTACCAATACCCAAGTTGTTGGTGGAATTGATGCTGGTATGAAGAGTGCAGATGTTGAAGCAAAAATATTGGTTAACATTCAAAAACAAGCACCATGAATCACCAAAGTTGATTTTAAAACTCTTGGTTTAAAAGATGTTGTGCAAGAACAAGATACAATAACGGTTTTTGCCAAAGATACTTCGCAATGAATTACTGGTGATTTTAATCTTATTGTTATTCCCACAAAAAGAGATTTAACTGGACTAGTGATTGACTCCATCAAAGTTGGTGCTTCAGCTGTGGAAGTTGAAATGCTTATTTATGTTGCGGTGCGCTTACGTAGTCCGTTTGCAACAAGAAATGATTATACAATCACAGGATTGAATCTTACTGTAAAAAGTGGTGATGTCATTACCGTCACAGCAAAAGAAGCATCATTAACAACTAAAGGAGAATTTACAATCAAGATCAATTAGAAAAACATCTTCACCATAAAGCAAAACAAACCTTGTTTTGCTTCTAAAAATCAAGCTTTTGAGAACTCGCCAAAGAGCGAATTTTGCTTGAGTAATGCCCATTTTTAAAACAAAATCTTTGTGATTATAGTTAATTTTAAGCTAATTTAAGGTTATAATAGATTAGTATTATTTCTAATGAGAGGATAAATAGAAAATGTCAAAAATAACAAGTATTAAAGCACGTGAAGTTTTAGATTCACGTGGTTTCCCAACAGTTCAAGTTGAAATTACAACTGAATTTGGTGGATTTGGATCAGCCATGGTTCCGTCTGGAGCTTCAACTGGTTCAAGAGAAGCTTTAGAATTAAGAGATGGAGATAAAACTCGTTTTAATGGGAAAGGTGTATTGAAAGCTGTTGCTAATGTAAACGATAAAATTGCTCCCAAAATTATTGGAATGGAAGTGACTGACCAAATCAAAATTGATATGGCAATGATTGCCTTAGATGGTGATGACTTCAAAAAAAACTTAGGAGCCAATGCAATTTTAGGAGTTTCACTAGCTGCTGCTAAAGCTGCTGCTAGTGAATTAGAAGTTCCATTATACCGTTACCTTGGTGGGGTTAATGCTCGTCGTTTACCTGTGCCAATGTTAAATGTCATTAATGGAGGGGAACATGCTGATTCAGCTCTTGACTTCCAAGAATTTATGATTATGCCAGTTGGTGCACCTAACTTTAGAGAAGCAATGCGTTGATCATCAGAAACTTTCCAAGCTTTAAAATCATTATTACATGCTAAAGGTGATGTAACTGCAGTTGGAGACGAAGGTGGATTTGCACCAAACTTTAATTGAGCATATAGCGATCACAAATTAGAAACTTTCCAAAAACATTCACCAGCCGAAGTTGCTTTAGACTTATTAGTTGAAGCAATTGCTAAAGCTGGATATAAAACTGGAAAAGACGGCATCATGATTGCGATGGACGCTGCTTGTTCTGAATTATATAAAGAAGATAAAAAATACCACTTCAAAAAAATTGAAGCTTTAACTGGTGGTACTTGAGCTTTATCAACTGATGAAATGAATGCTTATTTAAACAAACTAGTTGATAAATACCCAATTATTTCGATTGAAGATGGATTAGCTGAATCTGATTGAGATGGATTTGCCAAACAAGTGCAATTGATGGGGAATAAAATCCAAATCGTTGGTGACGATCTTTATGTCACTAACCCAAAAATTACAGCTGAAGGAATTGCTAAAAATACTTCAAACTCAGTTTTAATTAAATTAAACCAAATTGGAACTTTAACTGAAACTATTGAAACTATTCAAATGGCCCAAAAAGCTGGATGAACAGCTGTCACTTCACACCGTTCAGGAGAAACTGAAGATACAACTATTGCTGATTTAGCTGTCGCTTTAAACACAGGACAAATCAAAACTGGTTCAATGTCACGTTCTGATAGAATTGCTAAATACAACCGTTTATTAGAAATCAATGATGAATTAGGTGAAGCTGCCATTTATGATGGTTACAAAACTTTTTACAACATGAAATCTGCAAAATAGTGAATATTAAACATAAAAAATCGTAATCTTACGATTTTTTATTTTACAATTTAGTATATGAACAAAATTTTTCTTAGACACATTCCAATAATTGGCCATCTCATTGTTTTCTTAACACTATTTTTACTTGGTACTTTTTATGACAAGCAATTTTCAGAATTGTTTAATGTCCAAGGTTATGAACATAACTTTTTTGGTGTTTTTATTGAGATTTTCGGATTTGCTTTTTTTGTCATTCCCATGATGGTAATTATTACTGTGGCATATAATTGATTTTTATTTAGCAAAATTAAAACCAAAACCCGCGATCGCATTCAAAACTGACATTTGATTACCTTTTGAGCAATCATTCTTGCTATCTTAACTATTGTGGCCTCAATTCCGGTGATGAGTCAGCACACCAAAAGTTATGAACTTTTAATTTGATTTTTATCAATCCTAATTTATTGAGCTTTATTTGCTTATATTTTTTGGTTTTTTAATAAAAAAGACCAGCGCCAAAAATTTATCAATCAAGAATATTGTTTGCAAACATTGTTGATGATGGTCATCTTCATAATCAGTATTTTAATCGTTGCTACTTTATTAAAAATCATTTTCCAACGCCCCAGACCAGAAGCCACTTTACCCCCAGGTTCGCTAGAACAATATCGTGAGTGATGAAATGTTTCTTATCAAAACTTTTCTTTTCAAAAGCAATCATTTCCATCTGGTCATGTCGCATCAGCTACAACTTTACTAGCGATTTTATTTTTAAGTCAAAAGCGCAATTGAAAGTGAAGAAGTTTAGCTGTTATCATTATGTTAGCAATTGTAATTGTGACTTTGGGACGCATTGTTTTCTTAAAACATTTCATCACTGATGTTGTGATGACCATGATTTTGGCATTCATTTTATACACAATTAGTGCGAGATTCTTAAATAAAAATTGATTAAAAAAATGAGAGGTTAGTTATGGATAAAAAAATTTTAGGTTTAGATGTCGGTAGTAAAACAATTGGGTTGGCCACTAGTAATGGTCGAATTGCTAGTCCATATCAAACAATCAGATTTGAAGAATATAATTTTGATGAAGGGCTAACCAAACTTACTCACGAAATTAAACATTACAAACCCGATATCATTGTTGTTGGTTACCCAAAAAATATGGATGGGAGCATTGGTGAACGTGCTGAAATGGTTGATTATTTTATTGAGGGTTTGTTTGCTTATAATGAAAATTTAACTCCTGATCAAGTTGTCAAAATTGATGAACGCCGCACCACTAAAATGGCCAAAGCCATTATGATTGATGCCGGTCTGCGTCGTGATCGCCAAAAAAAATCTAAAGATGGACTTGCAGCTCAATTAATTTTAGAGTTATACTTAGAAACATATAACAAACATTAAGGAGACACATGAAACACCCATTAGTCAAAGAAATTTTATACACTAGAACTGAAATTGCCCAACGTTCACAAGAACTTGCCTTAGAAATTGATCAACATTATCAAAGCCAAGATGTTGTGGAAAACACTATTTTAATTGTTGGTATTTTAAAAGGGTGTGTACCTTTTATGGCAGAAATTTTAAATCACATTACTTATGAATGTGAAACAGATTACATGGTTATGTCATCTTACAAAGGTGGAGTGAAGGCTAGTGGTGATCCAAAAATTGTTTTAGATATTAATACGAATGTCAAAAACCGCCATATTTTAATTGCTGAAGATGTGATTGATTCAGGATTAACTTTAGAATTTGTGAAAAATTATTTTTATACAAGAGGTGCTAAAGATGTAAAAATTATCACCTTAGTTGATAAACCAACTAAACGTGCTGTTGATTTAGTGCCTGATTGAACAGGGTTTAAAGTTGGCGATGAATTCTTAATTGGGTTTGGTTTAGATTACGAAGAACGTTTAAGAAACTTACCATATGTCGCTACTTGTGATATTGCTAAATTAAAAGATTGAAAATGATAATGATGGGAAAACTAATTTTTAAGGTCAAAAATTAGTTTTTATTTTTTCGAAAAATCAAAAAAAATTTCATTTTTTTCAAGTTTTCCACATCTTAACATAAGATTCTTTTATTTTTTACCAACTTTGTGCTATCATTTCATAAGATTGTATGAGGAAAACAATGCAAAATAATATAGAGAAAAAAGCCCCATTAAACTTTATGGGGTATCGCAATGCGTTCAAAGATTTAAAAGAATTATCGAAAGGATTTAAAATTTTACTTTTAGTTGGGGGAATTATCTTAATCTTTTTTGGATTCTTTTCAATTGATGTGTATACTGACTCAACAAATGTACCTGAAAATTTAAAATGAATGTTAGGGTCACATTTTGCGCCATTTAAACAATATGTTATGTGTTATGTCAATGGTTCACCACTAGGTGGGAAATTTAATGATTCAATTGCCATCGCATCAACCATTCTTTACTCAATTAATGGTTTAGCTGCTTCAACTGGATTGTTTGCGGTGGCGATGATTGTTAGTGGGAAAACATCACAATTTTTTTGAGGATTAATTAATGCCATTTTATTTGGAGTATTCGCACTAGTTGTGGGAAATATTGGTGACTTTTTAGGTCAAGCAATGCTGGTGGTTTGTGCACCATTAGGATGATACTTATTTAACTTTATTTATAAAGAAGGTCAAGCTAATACGATTAGAAGCCTCGACCAATGATGATTAAAACTAGTTGTTTTATTAGTTGCTTTAGCTTTTATGGTGGGATTATGTTTTGGATGATATTACATGGTTCCTGTTGCATATGAAGGAATCTTTGGTTTACCATATAAGATTACTTCAACACAACACATGTTTGATGGAGTAGCTAATGGAGTCATGATGTTTGGTTACTTCTTGCAATTAGGTTTTATAGCAGAACAATTTTGATTATGAGAATTCTTAAATGTTTGAAAAGTTTTGATGTATAGTCCAATTGGAATGGGTGATAATTATGTCATTACCATTATGATCCAATATGTCGTTTGAGCATCAATTTCAGGATATGGTTTATATCGAATGCAAATTTTACCAATTGCTGAAGCAATTAAAAAAAAGCGTCAAGAATCTAAAACTATTAAAAATTAATGATTGAGATAAAAATAAAATTCATCGAATTTGAACATCTAAAATAAAGTAGACACAAAAAAACAACATTTTTGTGTAATAAAATACTTTAGAAAGGATGTTTTTTATATGGCAAAACAATGAACAAAAGAAGAAAAAATTAAAATATTATCTGAATTATCAAGTTCTA
>NZ_JADH01000018.1 GCF_000518285.1 Williamsoniiplasma lucivorax ATCC 49196
CAAGATCATACAATTCTTTACAACGGGAATAAGTATTTCATTTGTGAAAAATTCGAACCTTTATATATTATGGCCAAAACTAAAATTATGGTCATGGAAACAGTTAGTGGTCAGCTATACTGTTCGCACAATAATCGCATTTATTTTTTAAGATTAACTAATGATGAATTACTTTACCACAACAAGAAAACATTGCCACAAGATGTTTTTGAAAACACAAAAGTCCCAAAAATGCCAAGCCCTTGACATGCTTCAAACTTCATTTTTTTCAATAAACATTCAAAATTAAAAAGATTCCTCTAATTTTTTGATTTTACTGACATTTTCGCTTGTAAACTACACAAAATTCTTTTGATATTAATTGCTTTATTAGTTTTGTCATCAATTTCCACTAATAAAGCACCAAAACCAGCTTTATTGGTGGAAGGTTTAAATCTTGTTGGACGACCAGTTTTTTCTTTAAAAATCACTTCTTCAGGATTAACCCCAATAATTGAATCACGTGGTCCTGTCATTCCTAAATCTGTGATGTAAGCTGTTCCTTTGGGCAAAATACGTTCATCTGCAGTTTGGACATGGGTGTGTGTGCCAACAAAAGCGGTGATCATGCCATCATAATTTCAAGCAAAGGCTAATTTTTCAGCAGTTGCTTCAGCATGAAAATCAACTAATAAAATATCAAATTTGTTTTGATTTTCAGCTAAGAATTTATCCATTGTTTCATAAGGACTATTCACCTTGTCAGGCATAAAAGCAGTGCCTAATAAATTAACCACAGCAATTTTTTTCTTTTGAAAATTTTTAATCACAAAACCAGCACCGGGATTAAAGGAATTCATATTTAATGGACGTAATAAATCTGGAGTTGTTTTAATATAATTCACGACTTCATCGTTTTCAAAAATATGATTACCACTAGTAATCACATCCACCCCAATCCCTTTCAGTTCATTAAAGTGTTTTTGCGTAATCGAAATTCCATGAGTGACGTTTTCACCATTTACCACCACAAAATCAATATTTTCTTTGGAAACAATTTTTGGTAAATTTTGTTTCAACGACTCTCTTCCTGATGCTCCATAAACATCACCAATCATTAATACTTTCATCTTAATCTCCTTTTAGTTGCTGAATAAGTTGTTGCACTTCATCAATTTGGCTGTGCTCATGTGTCGCAATCACATGAGCAATATGTTTTTCTTTCTGATTAACTTTTAATTGCGTTTCAAAATTAGTGAGAATAGCAATGGTTTTTTTAATCGAATCATAAACTGCCGCTTTAGAAACACTAAATTCATCAGCAATTTCTTGCAGCGATCAATCTTCATCAATATATAATTCTAAATATTGCACTTGTTTAGTGGTTAATAGGTTTTTGTAAGTGATAAAGAGTTCTGAAATTTCTAAAGTTTTTTCAAGATTATTCACTAACTTGATCCTCATGACTCGCATCCATAAAACCAGCAACTAAACCATAAATATAATCTTCAACATTAAATTCCACAAGATCATCAACTTGTTCACCAATGCCAATCATTTTCACAGGAATACCTAACTGGTCTTTAATAGCCAAAGCAATCCCACCTTTACTAGTACCATCCATTTTAGTTAAAATGATTCCACTAACTTTTGTTACTGTACTAAATTCTTCAGCTTGAATGACACCATTTTGCCCAGTTGTTGCATCAATCACTAACAATACTTCTTGTGGAGCATGTTTATCAAATTTTTTGATTGTGTTGTGCATTTTTTCTAATTCTTTCATCAGATTCACTTTGTTATGAATTCTTCCGGCAGTATCAATTAAAACTAAATCAAATTTTTCAGCTTTAGCTTTTTGAATAGCATCAAAAATAACTGATGAAGGGTCTTGATGTGGTTTACCTTTGATTAAAATAATATTTTCATCTAAACGAGTAGTCACCCATTCTTCTAATTGTTCAACAGCACCAGCTCTAAAAGTATCTCCAGCAACAATCATCACTTTTTTGTCTAATTCAGCATAATAATTAGATAATTTAGCAAGTGATGTGGTTTTCCCAGTACCATTGACCCCAACAATCATAAAAATATTTAATTTACCATCAACATAATTCAGTTTAGTATCACCTTTATGTTTCACATCATAAAGGTGATATAATTCTTCAACTAATAGTTCTTTAACATTATCAAAAGAATCACTTTTTTTAACTTTCTTTTGAATGTTATTAGAAATGGTCATCACCATTTGCATTCCCATATCAGTTTTAATCAAGATTTCTTCTAAATCCATGAAAAAGTCACTATCAGCTTCTTTATATTTTTTTGATAGTTTTTTAATATCTTTAGAAAAAGTTAAAGAAGATTTTAAAAGTGCTTTTTCTGCTTTTTCTTTTTTACGAAGTTCTTTTTGTTTTAATTTCAGTTCTTTTTGTTTTTTTCTTAAATCAGCACGCGTTGGTTTGGCTTTCTCAGTATTATGAACAACTTTGCTTAATAAACCACCCATTTCAAAAGTTGAAGCAGGTGCATTATTATAATACGCCACTTCATGATTGGCAGCTTCAACAGATTCTGTTGGGTTATCAATTAAGTGAGCAAGGTGTTTTTCTTCATATTCTTCAATCGCAGAAGCTGAATCTGCTGTTAAATTATCTTGTTGAATACGCCCAGCCATTTTGTCATGACATTTTTCAATTAAATCAACTTCTTCTTGAAATTGATTAATCTGTTGTTCTACATCTTCTTTTTTAGCTTCTTTTTTAGCTTTTCAATTTGATCAAAATCCCATTTTTAAAACACCTCTTGTTTTTCTATTATTTATTTTACTCTAAAAAAGCAAAATAAAATAAGACCTAAAGGTCTTCTTTGTCTTCGTCTTCTTCTGAAACTTTAGCTGCATTCTGTAATTCTTCGAAACTTCCAGTTCGAATAAAAGTTAAAATTTCTTGAATATTGATTAAGTGATCAGCAGCTCTTTGTAAGTTTTTTAGCTCACGAATTTGTTCAAAGTAAACTAAAGCTTGCTCATCAGTTTTGGCATTTCTAATTTTATAAAATAGTCCTAAATTAAATTCATCAAATTTACTTTTTAGTTCTTTTTCCATTTCTAAAACAGCATTTTTTTGGTCAGCACCAAAACTATCAGCCAAAGAAGAAACCAAATCTAACATTTTAATTACCATTGTAAACATCACAGTAATCGCTTCAATATCTTCTTTTGATGGTGTGTATTTAACAAAATATTTACAAATATTTTTGGCATAGTCGGCAATAATTTCAATTTCACGAGCAATGGAAATCGAACCAATAGTTCTTCTTAAATCACGTGCAACCATGCGTTGTTTAACGATTTTTCATAATGCAATGTGGGTAAATGCATTAAGCATATCATTAATTTTTTGGTCATTGGCAATCGTTTTTTGAGCCAATTCTAAATCATCAGTTTGCACCACTTCAAAAGTTGATGCATACTGCAATTTAGTTTCATAAATCATTTCATAAATTAATCTCTTAATTTGTTCAATGTCTTTATCTAAAATTTTGTTGATTGACATAATTTAACCTCCTATGAAAATCTTCCTGAAATATAATCCTCTGTTAATTGATTTTTTGGATTAGTGAATAATTTTTTTGTGCGATCATATTCAACTAATTCACCATCATTGAAAAAGGCAGTCATTTCACTAATTCTTGTTGCTTGATCTAATGAGTGTGTCACCATCACAATTGAATATTCTTTTTTTAATTCAACAATTAATTCTTCAACTTTAATCGTTGCAATTGGATCAAGAGCTGATGTTGGTTCATCTAATAAGATAATTTTTGGTTTCATCGCAATCGCTCTTGCAATTGATAAACGTTGTTGTTGACCCCCACTCAAACCAAGCGCTGGAGAATTTAATTTATCTTCCACTTCTTTTCATAAAGCTGCTTTTTTTAAAGAATCTTCCACAATTTGGTTTAAAACATTTTTGTCTTTAATCCCTTGTGTTTTTGGTCCATAAGCAACATTTTCATAAATTGAAATTGGGAAGGGGGTTGGTTTTTGGAAAACCATCCCAACTTCAGTTCTTAGTTGGGTAACATCAGTTCCTGGAGCAAAAATGTTTTCCCCAAAAACGTTGATTTCACCTTCATAAAGTGCACCCTCAATCAAATCATTCATCCGATTAATTGACCTAATCAAAGTCGATTTACCACATCCAGAAGGACCAATAAAAGTTGTAATGGTATTTTCTTTAATTTTCATATTAATGTTTTTTAAAGCGTGAACCTTACCTTTATTATAATAGAAATTAAAATCTTTGATTTCGATAATATCTTCTCTCTTACTAATTGGTAAGCGTTTCTTTTTTTCTGAATCATTTTTAATTGTGTCTAACGATTTGGTCAGTTCGACTTTTGTTTCATCTAATTCTTTAATTGTTGCCATTAGTCTTCTCCTTTTTTAATTTTTTTGATGTGTGCTTTTCTTGTTCTTCAAGCATGGTGTTTGTGTTTAATGTTTTGTTTTGAAAATTTAAATTGCACAAATTTGATACGGTGTTTCATTGATGCGATCAAGTTATGTCAGACATTTTTAAATGAAAATGCCTTGCATCATTTAATCAGATTTCTAATCCCTTGGAAATGAATCGAATGTACTGATTGGGTAATTATCGATGACATTTTGGATGAGGCAAAGTTTAAAGTTAAAACTAAAACAATCGTTGTTAATGACATTAGATAAGCAATCGATTGCGCAGAACCAACTCCACCCCCAGCTGCTAACATATAAATTCCTGTAGTTAGGGTCGCTCCAGTTGATAAGAAACCTTCTGTTGGCATGCGAATTGCAGTTCCCAGTGTTAGATAAATTGGGGCTGATTCTCCAATGATTTTGGCCATCGACAAAATCACCGCAGTAATCAATCCTTCCATTGAGTTTGGTAAAGTGACTTTAAATAAAATTTTCGTACGGCTTAACCCAAGAGCAGCAGCTGCTTCTCTTTGTTCTTTAGGAACAGAAGTTAAAGCATCTTCAAAGTTAGAAATTAACATTGGTAAAACCACAATCGTCATCGTGAGCGCTGCTGCTAAAACAGAAAATGGGAGTTTTAAAAGCACAATGAAAATCGATAATCCAAAAATCCCAAAAATAATTGATGGAGTTGAGGCAAATAAATTAATAATAAATCTAAATGATTTAGTTAGCATGCTTGATTTTCTTGAATATTCAGCAAGATAAATGGCTGTTGCTAATCCTAATGGGATTGCAAAAAGTAAAGTGGCTGCAATTAATAAAATTGTTGTTAATAAAGCAGCAATAATACCACCTTGATCATTAATGGTCACAAAAGAATTACCATATTGCAATCCACTTAAACCACGAACAGTGACAGCTCCAATAATTCAGAACGTAAAAGCAATAATAATGACAGTTGATGTTCACATGAATAAAAGCATTAATGATGAATAAATATTTTTAAAAATTTTATTTGAAGAATAAAATTTGACAAAACTAGTTAGTTGATAATCATCATAACGTTTAGAAATACTTAAAGGTTTCACTTTGTTAGCGGCTGCTAATTTTTCTTCATGTTTAATTTTACGATTAATTTTAAAAGTATCAAAATTAGAAAGCATTAGAATTGAGATATTAATAATAAACACTAAGAAGAAGAGCACTAGTCCAATCGCATATAATGCGGATTGATGAGTATCATTAGAAGCTTCTAAAATTTCAATACCGATTGTTCCAGCTAGTGTGCGAATTGAAGAGAATAAAAATCCACTTAGTCCATGTTGAGTATCAAACCCACCAACAGAATTTCCAGCAATCATCATAATTGCCATTGTTTCCCCAATAACTTTACTCATTCCCATAATCACAGCAGAAATAATTTTAGTGCTTGCACTTTTACGAATAATGCCAAATGTGGTTAATTCTTTGTTCACCCCAAGTGATAAAGCAGCAAAGCGATAAGTATCTGGTACTGATTGCAAAGCATTATAACTCAAGGAAATCATTGTTGGAATAGCCATAAAAGTCATTGTTAAAACAGCAACCATTAAATTGTCATTACTTGGTGCTCCTAACATCCTACATAATCACCCAATTTGTTCACGAGCAAATAACCCAAAGACAATTGATGGTACTCCAGCTAGCAATTTAACAATAGTCATTACTGTTTTTTGCATTCTGCGACTTAAATATTCAGAAATAAATAAAGTTGAAAAAAGTGTAATCGGTACGGCAAATGCCATGGTTAGTGTTAATAAAACTAAGGTCATAACGATAATCATCCCGATACCATATGACGGAGTTTTGGCACTTGGATCTCAATTAGTATTAAAAATGAAGTTTAAAAACCCTGATTCTTGAAAAATGTTAGTTGATTTAAAAATGACAAAAGTAATCAAAATTAAGAGTGCAAAAATCACAATGATAGTTAATAAATAAACAAATGCTTTGACACCACGTTCAGAATTAGATGTTTTAACTCTTGGCATATTTCTAATAGAAGGAAGTGTTTGAAAATCACTATTTTTATTTTTGAATTTAAACATGACTAACCTCCTCTTTAAATAGTTCTGCTGTTTGTTGAGCTAAAGGACGGTCTAATCCTTCTTCTTTAAAGGCTGCTACTAAACTAGGATCAGTTGCTAGTCAGAATAAGAAATCAACAATTTTTTTCAATTTTTTTTCATCTTTATTCCCTTTAAAAACAGCATTAAATGGACGTGTTAGTGGGTATTTAGCTAAATCAGTATTCACATCTGGTGAAGAGTCGGTTGTGTTAGGATTAAACATCTCATTTTTTCCAGCTGTAGCGATTGTGACACTTTTTAAATGACTGAAACCACTTTCTTTTAAATGTTGAGCATAACTTTGAGACATATATCCAATTGAACCAACTGATTTATCAATTTGATAAAAAATTGAACCATTATTTGAATAGACATTATTAGCTTTACCGATTTTAATACCCATTGCAGTTTCAAATGAACTACGAGTTCCTGAACCCGGATCCATTGTATAACTTTCAATTGGAGCTTGGCTAACTTGGCTAACTTTGCTTTGTAATTTTGTATCTTCTGGATGTTTATTAGCAATTGCTTGTGCTAATTGTCTTCAGGTTCATCTTGTATCAGTTTTTAAGGCAGCAAAAATTGGTTGAATCACCTCTTGTGGGGTTAAATTTTTTGATATGTCCATTTTTGGTTGTTGGTCAATTTGGGCTTTAGTTTTTGCTTGTGGTTCAATTTCCACCACAAATTTGTCTTGGAAATCTTTATCAAAACTAGCAGGTGGGTAATAAACTAAGACAATTGCATCTATGGCAAATGTTAATTTATGGTATGAGTGTTTTGAACTTTTAACTTTGGTTAAATATTTTTCACTCGACATTTGCGGATCAAATTTCTCACTCGTTCAATATGTATTATCATTATCAAAATCTTGTTCAGGTTGCTCTGGTCCATCTTTTAATTTACGTGATAAAAAACCAATGTCATAAACATCTTTTAACATATCATTCATTCCAGCTTGACTACCAGTTGAAGAAAAGATTAATGTTTGTTCTTTGGCTTTTTTATATTTTCCGGTAGCGCGTTGCAAAATTAGATCAACACTTGCTGAACCACCAATCGTTAAATAATCTCTACTCATAGCTAATGTTCATACTCAAAGTCCGAGCATTAGCGCAATCATCGCAATAAGAATCAGGCGTATTTTTTTCGTCATGTGCTTGAATCGTTCTCCTGTTTTGATTTGTTATAAATCATATAAATTATAACAAAAATATCATTAATTAATTAACCTACATCGCTGTAGGTTAATTTTTTATATTTCCTCTTCGACTAATTTTTTAGCATCAATTAGTTTTATTTTAACTATTTTTGTAATTCCCTTGGTTTCCATAGTGACCCCAAATAGGACGTCCACATTTTCCATAGTTCCTTCACGGTGAGTCACAATAATAAATTGTGTTTCACCAGTAAAGTGTTTAATGTATTTAGCAAAACGTTCCACGTTTGCTGGATCTAATGGTGCTTCTGCCTCATCTAAAATAACTAATGGCAATGGGCGTGCTTTTAAGATTGAGAATAAAACTGATAAGGCAACCAGTGATTTTTCTCCTCCCGAAAGCAAGTTTAAATTAGAAATTTTCTTCCCTGGTGGGTTAACTTGAATATCAATTCCTGTTTCTAAAATATTGTCTGGTTCAGTATAAATTAATCTGGCTGTTCCTCCTCCAAACAATCTTCTGAAAGCTTCTGGAAGTGCTTCATTGACATCATCAACCACTTTTTTGAATTGAGTTTCCATGGCAATATCAATATCATGAATAATTGATTCTAATTTTTCGACAGCTTCACGAATTTCTTTAGTTTGGGCTAAATAATAATCATGGCGTTCTTTTTCAGCCTCATATTCAGCAATTGATTCCATATTAACATTACCTAAATCACGTAAATCAGCTGTTAATTGCAGAATATGTTCACGAACTTCGGCTTCATTGTCAAACTTAACCTCTTCCATCGCCATGGCAGCTTCAGCTGTCATGCCGTAGTTTTCAGCCAAACGACGTAATGCTTCCGTGTTGCGCACATGAATGACATTTAATTCAGCTGTCACAGCTGCTAATTCATCTTTTAATTCATTCAACTCTTTACGTTTCACACTATTTTGTTGATTTAATTCTTTTTGACGATCAGCATATTTATTCTTGCTTGTCGATAAAGTGTTGATTTCAATTTGAATGTTATCTCTTTCAAGTTCAAGTTTAGCAATTTCTTTTGCAAATTTAATTGATTCTAATTCTCCACCATGAGCTTTATCATTGGGATTTAATGATTTACCAGTAATGATCCGGTAATCTTCACTTAAACCTCTTAATTGGTTATTTAGTTGGTTAAAATTATCAACTGAAACACGCATATTTGACTCTAAAGTGTTGATGTCATCACGAGCTTTATCACGTTCATTTTTAATTTCGTTAATTTCTTGATTTTTTTCTAATTCAGATTGCTCATATCTTTGAATTAATTTGGCATTGTCTTCTAAATTGTGTTCTGAACGTTGGCTTTGGGTAAAAATATTTTGGTTTTTATTGTTCCCCCCCATGATCGCTCCATGAGGTAAAATTCTGTCTCCATCCATAGTCACAATATTGAATTTATAATTAATAGTTTTAGCCAAAGCCACAGCTGAATCATAGTTATTGACAACAATAATTGTTCCTAGTGCATAATCTAAGGCTTTTCGGTATTCCTCTTGAATATTGACTAAATCGTTACCAAAACCAACAAAGCCTGGTTGTTGTGAAATAGCTATTCTTTGTGGTCCTTGGATGACAGAAGGATTTAAAGCATTTAATGGTAAAAATGTTGCTTTTCCTGCTTGATTCTTTTGCAAGAATTCAATAGCACGTTTAACATCATCAGTTGTTTTCATCACAACTGAATTCATTGTTCCGACAGCTACCACACTAATTGCTAATTGGTATTTTTCTTGAACTTGCACCAAACTCATTAAAGTTCCGATAACTCCCCCAATGACATTAGCATGACTAACCACGGCCTTACTTCCGGCATATGGACCACCAAAAGTATTAGAACTTTGTTGTTTTTCTAAACTTTGTTTTTCAACGGTTAATCTCATCGCATTACGACGAATGGTTTCAATTTCAGCATATAATTGCTCAAATTTATTTGATAAATAATCATATTTTTCTCTAATTTCAGTCAAACGATTATTTCATTGAGCCTGTTTTTCTTTTTCACTTTGTAAATTAATGCTTTTTTCATCAAATTCTTTTTTAATTTGTTTAGCTTTAATTTCATCAGCATGAGCATTTTTATTTTGGTTGTTTTCACGATTTTCAGCATCATTTTTTTTGACTTTTAAATCAGAAATACGTTGCACCAAGTCATTGAATTTAGTGTTTAATTCAACCATGCTTTTTTCAGATGTACTAGTTTCATTCACCATATCTGAAAATTCTTGTTCTGAAAAGTTAATTTCATTAGATAATCCTTTAACTTTTTCAGTTAAATCATCTCTTTGAACTCTTAACTGCTCAATTTTAGTTTTAAAAAACTTCACATCACGAGAAAGAATGGCGACTTCATATTTTTGTAATTCTTCAATTTTTTCTTTGTAAGTCAATGCTTTACGAGATTGTTTTTCTAAGTTTGGTAATCTTCTGGCAATTTCAGTCAAGATATCTTCTAAACGGTTTAAATTTTCCATGGTTTTGATTAACTTGGCTGTGGTTTCACGTTTGCGTTTTTTATATTTAGCAACTCCGGCAGCTTCATCAAAAATTTCTCTTCGAGCTTCGGGTTTTGCTTCAGCAAAAGTCGAAATTGTTCCTTGAGAAATAATCGCAATACTTGATTTAGTTAATCCTGTTTCTAAAGCAGCATCTTGAATGTCACGCATTTTCACACGTTCATCATTGATATAAAAATCACTTTCACGGGTTTTCTTATTAAATTTTCTGGTGACTTCAACAACATCGGCATCAATTGTTGAAAAAACACGATTTGAGTTATCAAAAACTAATGTAACTTGCGCTACATCTAATGCAGGTCGGTCACTGCTTCCTGAAAAAACAACATCATCCAAGCTTCCACCACGTAATGATTTCGCTGATTGCTCACCTAACGCCCAACGAATTGCGTCAGTAATATTGGATTTACCTGAACCATTTGGTCCAACTACCCCAATCATATCATGGCTAAAATCCAAAACCGTTGGATCAGCAAATGATTTAAATCCATGTGCACGGATTTGTTTTAAAAATGCCATTTTCTCTCCTCTAACATAAAAAACTATATTGCCTTTAAATTATATCAAAATACCACAAAATAACAAAAAAATAGAACTTATCGAATCCCACATTTTGTTTATCTTAATTTCAATTTTGAAAGTGAATCTTTAGCTGCTTTTTGTTCAGCTTGTTGTTTGGAAAAACCAACACCAGTACCTAATTTTTGATTTTCTAAATAAACTGAAATTGTATATTCAATTTTTGACTCAGCTTCATTGTGATTTTCACTATCAACAATGTATGTTAAGTCGGTTCTTTTGCTTGCTTGCAATAATTCTTGTAGTTCTGATTTGTAGTCTTTAGTTTTTTCTAAAAATTCTTCACTATTCATAAATTTGAAGAGTGTTTTGCGTAATCAATTTAAAGTGACTTCTTCACCTTGATCTAAATAAATTGCAGCAGTGAATGACTCAAAAACATCCGATAAAATCGAATCTTTATCATATCCTTTTGAATCATATTCACCTTGTCCTAAACGGATGTAATTACCAAGTTTAATCTTTCTTGCCACTAGTGCTAAAGATTCTTCGCGGACAACATTGGAACGTGATTTGGTTAAAACTCCTTCTTTAAGTTTAGGAAAATTGTGAAAATAATATAAACTCACATACATTTGCAACAATGAGTCGCCCAAAAATTCTAATCTTTGGTATGTATATTTTAAATGTTTTTCATTGGAATAAGAGTTATGTGTCAGTGCTTCATCAAAGAGACGACGATTGTTAATTTTGATGTCATATTGCAGTAAAAATTCATCTAATGTCATCTTATTGAATTCCCATTTCTTTTTTCATTTTGACTAGCACATCATTTTTAACAGCATCATAAGTCATTCTTAATGTTGAAACAAAACCTTGAATATCATTTGAACCATGAGATTTAAAAACAATTCCATTAGCCCCAATTAAAATAGCTCCAGCGTGATCTTTATAATCAAATTTTCTTTTAACTTCTTTGAACACACCTCTCATTAATAGTGCCCCCATTTTAGCTACAAAACTTTTCATAACAGTTGCTTTAATTGTTGTTAAGAGTAATTTAGAAGTTCCTTCCATTGCTTTTAAAGCAATGTTTCCAGAAAATCCATCAGTTACCATAATATCAACCACTCCAGTTAACATTTCACGAGATTCAATATAACCTTTGTAATTTAAACTCTTATCAGCTGTTAATAATTTTCAAGCATCTTTTTGTAGATCTTTACCTTTACCTTCTTCAGTTCCGACATTTAATAAACCAACTTCTGGACTTTTGACACCAAGCACAGCCTTAGAATAAGTTGTCGCTAATTTAGCATAATTATATAAGTCTTCAGCACTATTATCATTGTTCGCTCCGGCATCTAAAAATAAAGTGACCTTACCTTCAACAGCAGTTGGAAATGTTGGCATAAATCCAGGTCTTGTAATGCCTGGTAATTCACCTAAAATAAAGTGTGAACCAGCTAAAAAGGCACCTGAATTACCCCCAGTTAACATTCCGTGAACTTGCTTATCTTTGACTAACTCCAAGGCTCGCACTAATGATGCATCTTTTTTTCTTTTGACATCAAAAATTGAACCATGCATATCAATTACTTCAGTTGTTGAAAAAATTTCATATTGACTAGGATCAACATTTTTTTCTTCTTTCAGCACACTTTCAATTTGAGTTTTGTCCCCGACAAAAACAATCATTAAATCTTTTTTATTTTTTAAAAATTCCAAGGCAGATTCAACTGCAATTTTAGGTCCCAAGTCAGAACCCATCACATCAAAAGCTATTTTGTACATATTTTTCTCCATTCATTTAAAAATATTATATATCTTTATTGCTAAATAAAAAAAATAATAAAACTGCAGTTTTATAAATTAAAATTGGAAGTGCAACACTTCTAACAAAATGCTTCGTATAGTTGTTGAGCTGAATTGTAGTTCAATAATTTACGGGGCATTTTGTTTATTTGATCTAAGATACTATTAATATTATCATTTTCCAGTTTCTCAAAACTGGTTTTTTTCGGAAGTGCTCTACGTAATAATCCATTAAAGTTTTCGTTACTTCCTTTTTCACAAGAGGCATACGTGTTGCAAGCGTAAAGAGAAGCATTAATTTCCTTAGTTACTTCGTGTAATAAATTGAATTCCAGCCCATTATCTTTGGTGATACTTTTGATTTTAATTGATTCTTTTTTAATTAGTTCTCTTAGTTTTTCGTTAGTATATTTCATGGTTTTATTTTCTAATTTAATTGCAAAAGCCATTCTGGTCATTCTTTCGACTAATGTTAAGATGGATTTGCTTTTTCCAGCTCCTACCACTAAATCTATTTCGTAATGTCCAAACTCACTTCGATCATTAATGTGTTTTGGTCTGTATGTAATTGGAATGACTTCCATTTTTGACAATTCATATAAATAACGCTTATATTTATTGGTTTTTTTGAATCAATATCTTGGTCTTAGTAAGTGTTTGGGTTCAATTTTTATCGCTTTAGAATGAATTCAATTGTAGACAGTTTGAGTTGTTGGAGTTTTGATTCCCAATTGTTTAGCTTTGAAAACACAAACATCAATTCCATTAAATTTGGGTTCAAAATTTGCATATAAAAAATTCAAAAAATCTGGGAATTTATCCATTTTCGCAAGGTGTAATTTTTGCATATTCACACCAGTTGTAAATTGTGCGTCATTAGCAATATATAATGGTGTGGCTAAATTCTTTTTTAACTCTCTAGAAATTGTAGATTTGTTTCTCCCCAATTCTTTGGCTATATATGTTATTGATTTATTTAATTTGTGTAAATATTCAATAATAGTACGTTCTTTGAACGATAATTGTTTATAATTTTTCATGTGAATAATCCCTTGCTTGCTTTAATCAGTTTGAAGGGTTATTCACTTTTTATTTGCATAAAAAGAAGTGCACCCTATGAGAACATTGTCTCACAAGTGTTGCACTTCCATTTTTAATTCATA
>NZ_JADH01000019.1 GCF_000518285.1 Williamsoniiplasma lucivorax ATCC 49196
GTTTTGCACCTTTCATGATTTATCACCTCGTTATTATTTTACTGACAAAATCGAGTGATAAATACTTATGACATAATCGTATGATAATCACATTACAATTAAAAGATTTCCAATCTGAAATGTAAATGAAGCAATTTCTATGTTATAATAAGAACAACAGATTAAGATAGCACGAAAGTGCTATCTTTTTGTTTTTTATAATCATATTTAGTACTTGCTGTCTTTCTGGAAGAAGGAGAAAAAATATGGGAAGAGGAAGTTATATTCCAAATAAATTAGATAATTCATTAAAAATGAGTAAAAGTAAAGGTTGATTCACATCAAAAGATTTAATGTGTACACTCATTTTTGCTGGTGCTGCTTTTTTCTTTGGTTGATCGCTGAGCATCTTAGGAATCATCGCTCAAATTGTGATTGGAGTTGGAGTGTTTTTATTATTGATTTCATTGTTAATTCCAACTAAAACAGGAAGAAATTTACGAGTTTATCAAGTTATTTGAAAAACAATAAAGTTTAGTTCTGAAATAAAAGATTTTAAATTCAAAGGTAAAAACGATACAAGAGATCTTGTTGCATTTGAAAAAATTGTCAATGATGAAACAGAAACACCAAAAATTATTCAAACAAAGACAACAGTTAAAGGAAAGGGATATTACACCACAGCTATTAAGATTGGTGGGTATGATTTATTTCGTTTCTCAGAAGAAGAACAAAATATTTTAATTGATTCTTTACAAAAACTGTTTTTGAAAACAGAACTAAATTTTTCTTTAGTAAAAATAGATCGTCCATTAGATTTACAAGCTAATAAAAAGTTTTTGGAAAAATGTATTGAAGAAACCATCATCAACAGTGAATGAACAAGTTTTGAAAAAAAATCAAGAATTAAACAATTAAATAATTATGTTGCTTTGCATAATAGTGAAGATTCAATTTTTTCATCTAACAATATTGAAAGAGAATTTTATTTGGTGTTATATTCTGGAAATAAAACTAAATTATATAAAGAAGTTGCTTTGCTAGAACAGGATTGCAGTAATGCAAATTTAAAAGCAACTCATATTGAAGCATTTGAATTGGTCAATGTCTATCTAAATTTAGTAAATCCATTCGCTGAAAAATATACGAAAGAATATGTGATGCTGCATCAAGATAAATTAGATGAAATTTTATCATTCAACAACTTAAAGGTCAGTGGTAAATATTTAACAATTTTTGATCAAAAAGACAAAGAAGTTGTAAATAAAAATTATATTAATATCACTAATATTAAAGAATATCCTGCAAATCCATCGAGATCATGGTTAGCACCATTAGTCTTTTCAAATTCGAATTTCATAATGAATATTAATGAAATAAAGAACGAAGGAATTTCAAAAAAATTATCTCAACAAATTCAAATTTTAAGTTCAAATATTGTAACTCATTCCAATAAAGACTTAATTGGAAAATCTAAATTAGAAAAAGAACAAGAAATTCTTTGACATTTAGTAGATGATTTATCCTCTGGTGAAGAAAAATTAAAAAAAGTAAATACTTATGTTATTTCTTATGCAAATAATATAAAAACATTAAACAACTATAAACAAATGTTTTTCAAAAGTTTAAAAAATAACAAAATATTAATTGATGATATGTCGTTTTTACAAGCCACATCATTTGGTGGATCATTATTGAAACCAACAGATGAATATGGAAGTAAATATGGTATTCACATTCCATGTCAAGCCTTGGCAGAATCATTTCCATTTATTTCATCTGATTTAAGAGATGAAACAGGGACACCATTAGGTTTAAACGAACTTGGTGAACCAATTATATTGGATCTGTTTGTTAAAACAAATGAGAGAATGAATCACAATGGTTTTTTTACAGCATCTTCTGGTGGTGGCAAAACCACTGGATTAAAATTAATCATGGTTGGAGAAATCGCTAAAGGAAATCGAGTTCGTGCGATTGATCCAGATAATGAATATGGAGAATTAGCTAAATATTTTGGTGGAATTGTAATTGATGCAGGAACAGGTAAAGAAGGAAGAATTAATCCACTTCAACCCCAAATTCAATTAGTTGATAATGATCGTGATATTTTATCAAAAGAAGAAATTTTACAATATCATATTGAATTTTTTGAAACATGATTAAAAACCTTATTTGCCGATCGTCGAGAAATAAATGAAATGGCTCCATCAATCTCTTTTGCTTTAGGTGAATTATATCGTAGTTCAAAATACTCACGCGTTAAAAACATTACTGAGAAAAAACCTAGTTGGTATCCAACCTTTGATGAATTAATTGATTTTATTAAAGAACAACAAAGATTAAAAAACAAAAAATTTACAACAATAATTTTTGATGATTGTTTAACATTGTTAGAACAAAACTTTCAACAAACTGGAAAATACCACGAACTTTATAATGGAGCATCAGTAATTACTGCCAAATTTACAAAAGATGTTGTTGTTTATAACATTCAATCATTATTAGAAAAATCAAAAAATCTAATTCAAGCACAAATGATGTTAATCACTTCAATTATCCAAAATGAAGTTAAATTAAACCATTTAATGACTAATAAAAAAATGTTGGTTCTAATTGATGAAGCCCACTTATTAATTGATGAAAAAAATATGATGGCATTGGACTTTATTTATCAGTTGGTGAAACGTATTCGTAAACGTGCTGGAGGAGTTTTCTTGGCAACACAAAACTTAGAAGATTTTTATTCAACTCCAGAATTAGTCAAAAAAACTAAAGCAATTATCAATAACTCAATTTATGTGTTTATTGGTAAAACATTACCTGGTGGTATGGAAGCTGTTGAAATCATGTATAAAGCAATTGGTGGTTTAACAGATTCACAGCGTGAATTTTTATTGAGAGCTAAAAGTGGTCAATTTATTCTAAAAGTTGGACCAAATGATAGTTTCAATTTAAACTTTAATGTTTCACGTCAACTTGAAGAAGTCATTAAAGCAAAAGTAGACTTTAAAGAATAAGGAGAAAAGAAAATGAAAATTTTTATGCAAATATTAGCAGTAGTTAGTGTCGGAATGTTGGGAGCTTCGATTTATTTTTTAATTAAACGTATTCGTTTAAAAAGAACAACTAGACACATGAAAGGAACTAATCTAACGCTAAATAAATTTATTAAACAATCTAAAATGGATTTAGAAGATCAAAAAATTGAAGAACAAAATTCTTTATTTGAAGAAAACAACAATTATAAAATTTTACACAAAAAACTAAAATTACAATTTTGAATTTGTTTTGGCATAACTATTGGTTTATGGATTATTTTATTAGCTGTAGGTTTTGGGACTGGTTTTTATAAAGATTTTGGTAATTTTGAATCTATTGAAAAAGCCACAAAGGTTTTAACAAGTTATGCTTTCCAAATTTAAACACAATATTAAAAGCAAAAAACAATGATTTATATTTCTCTTTCGAACTTTGATATCTTTATTTTTAGCTTATTTAATTTTTCTTCTTATTAATGTTGTTTTGATCATCATAAATTTAATGGCTGAAAAACACCAATTGGGAATTGACCAAATTTTCAAAGAGTTTATGAATAGTAAATTTTATATACCAAAGATAAATTGAGCTTTTTACGGAGCATGTGGTGGTTTTGCTTTCTTTTCATTTTATTCTATTAAACAGGTTTTCTTTGCTAAGATAAAAATAAAAGATCATGTTTCTAAAACTGAGAGCGAAGAATATGGTGGTGCCAAGTGATTAATTGATGAACGAAAACCAAAAGAGGTAAATCTTGAAAATTTTGAAGAAGTTTATGCTAAAAATTTTGATAAACCTTCCTATTTAACAAGAACATCAACAACTAAAATAAACAGCAAAATAGTTTTAATGTATCATGGTATTTCAGTGAGAGAGGTTGTTCATCAAATTATTATTGGTTCGACAGGTTCTGGAAAAACACAAAAAACAATCTTACCGACAATTTGAACGAATTCTAGGCTAAAAGATTTTATTGATGAAAAAACTGGTGAAAAAATTAATAATAAACCATCTTTTGTCATCACCGATCCAAAAGGAGAAATTTTTGACACAACAAAAATGGATTTAGAAGCACAAGGCTATGATGTTAAAGTTTTAAATTTTAAAGATCCATTTAAATCTATGGGGTGAAATCCATTATCACAAACATTAAAATTTTATACACTTGCAATTACTTATAACCAAAATAACATCAAAAAAATTTTAAATAAGAAAGATGAAAAGTCTGAAAAATTACTTTTAGATTATGTAACTAAAAATTCCTGTTTAAAACATACTAAACAAAATTGTTCGGTTTGTTTTGATGAGTTTAAGGCAATAAAAAAGAAATCTTATTATTGAGTCGATACTTATAATTTAAGAATTATTTATAGTAAAGAAGAATTTGATAAATATTTACTTTCTCAAATTAAATATTTTAAATCTTTGGCATTTCAAGAAATCATCGACTTAGCTGAAACAATAATTAATTCATCTGCAACAAAAGATGCAATTTGACCAAATGGTGCTAAAAGTTTATTAAAAGGTGTGTTGTTTGCCATGTTAGAAATTAAAGAAAAAGATTTTGATGCTATTACAGAAAAAAATTTCAATATGGTAACAGTTCAAAAAATTCTAGCAAATAGAACCCAATTAAATGATTGGTTTAAACAATATGGTGCTAAAAACCCAACTTCTAATGCATGAACAACTTGTTCTGCTCAAATTGACTGTAGTGAAAATACCAATTCTTCATTCTTTAGTGCAGTTGCTGACGGAACCAGAATTTTTGCTGATGAATCTCTGCAAGATATTTTATGTAAAAATGATATTGACTTATTTTCAATGGCAAGTAATGATAAACCGACAGCATTATTTTTAATTATTCCTGATCAACGAAAAGATAAACATCCATTAGCTTCTTTATTCGTTTCTCAATTATATTTAGCTTGTTCATTTGTTGCTGATCGAAATCGAGTGGAACGAGGCAAAGAAGAATTAGATCGTGATTTAATGTTTTTATTAGATGAATTTGGGAATATGCCAGCAATTGCCAATTTTGACACCATTTTATCTGTGTCGCGTTCAAGAAGAATTTTCTTTACATTGATTGTTCAAGATTTAGCACAAATTGATAAAGAATATGATAAAGCTGCCACAACAATTAAATCCAATTGTTTATTAACGGTTTATTTAAAATCTGACAATGAAAAAATTAATCAGTTGATCGCTGAAAAGTGTGGAAAAGAAACTGTATTAACTAGGGGAATTTCTGATGATAAAAAACAATTAGAAAAATCTTCAACTTCAATGACTGGAAAAGATTTAATTACTCCTTCTGACTTATTCCAATTAACTAAAAAAGATAAAGATTTAGCAGCAGTACTTTATGCAGGAATGCAACCATCAATCACAAGGCTGAAACATTATTTCAAATTAAAAGAAGCAGGTGTTATGGAATTCTTTGGAAGTTTACAATTTGATTCAAGACCAAATCCTATAATTTATGGTGAGGAACACTTCTTTAATTTAGCTAATTATGGAATTACTAAAATGGATAATACAAAGTTCAAAACTTTTGGAAATCCAAATATGATGTCGAAAAATCTAAACGATGCATTAAACCAATCGCGACCCAAACCAAAAACTCTTGAAGTTTTAGAAATGACTCCAGCTCAAAAAAAAGAAAAGTTAAAAAAATTACAAAAACAGTTGTTTGATGCTAAAACAAGTTTAGATCCTGATGAAGATGAAATTATTCGTTTAAAAAAAGAAATTGATGCATTAGAAAAAGACAATTTCAATTAAAAATATTTGAATTATTGAAAATTGATTAGTAATTTATATGTTATAATAAAAATAACAGATTAAGATAGCACGAAAGTGCTATCTTTTTGTTTTTTATAACCATATTTAGTGCTTGCTGTCTTTCTGGAAGAAAGGAGTGTAATTTATATGCTAAATTTATATGCTAAAGGTGGCTTAAATTTTGAAGGGCTCACAAAAGAAATGAATGATATTTTGGCTAAATTCCTTACAATTGCTGGGGCAGTTCTTATTATAGCAACAGTTATCGGAATTTTAAGAATTGCTTTTCAGTTAAACAAAATGAATTCAGATGAAGATGTTGATGTAACGCAAAGAAAACAAAAAATTTGACAAATTGCTTGACTTTTATTAGCTTTAGGACTTGGTATTGGAGCAACCACAATTGGTAGCATTATGTGAGATGCCGTTAAAGGCTTACAAGACGCACCAATTCCAGGGGCAAAATCAGCTCTAATGTCAACAAGAAATTTAATTGATTTTAAAACATTAGTACACACAAATGTTTCATTGATTATTTAATGGACACAAAACAACAAAATCTATTCAAATAATGAATAGTAGAAAGGATTAAAATATGTTTGATTGATTATTCGACCTTATATCTACTGCTTTAAACAATGGTTTAATGGGTTTTGTTTTTAACATTATTTGAATGCTTTTAATTGGTCCACTGTTAATGCTACTTGAAGCTTTTGAACAATTGTTCATTTACTTGTCAGGTGATTTAGTTATGCAAGTATTGTTTGGGATTGGAACATTAAAAAATCCAGCCGATCCAAATGGCGGAGTCTCTAACACTTTTGTATGAGGCAATATTCCCACAGTCTTTTGAGCATTCCTCTTATTCTCGTTCTTATTAATGGGAATAATGTGGTGTGTCAATTATTGATCCATTGTGGTCTCGGACGACATGGATGTTAAACAGCGCATTGTCAAAGCAAGTAAATCATCTTTAATTGCCTTTGCAACAGCTGTGTTGATGCCAATTGGGATATTCTTATTATCCGCCTTTTCAATAATGATTATTGAAGTTTTATTATTGGTTTTAACTGGTGGTTCAGGAATTAACAATCCAAATAAAGCATCACCAATTGCTGGACTTTTATACCATATTGGGTCTCCTAATTGGGATGGAATTGTAGTAGTTGGGTCAGGAACAGCATTATGAAAACCACCAACTGGTTTAATCAGTGGTAATTACAATCTTTTAATTACAGTTGCAGCAACTTGTGGAATGTTTTACGGAATGGCTGTTGGCTTAGTTTCATTAGCAATGAAAACTTTTGAAATCTTTTGATTATTTATCAAAGGACCTGTGATTGCTGCAACAACAGTTATCGATGATGGTGCAAGATTAAAAATATGAAAAGAAAGTATTTTAAATAAATTCATGGCCATGGCTGTTGGATTATCAACATATTTAGCTTCCATTTTAGTTTTAAACTTAATTATCAAAATTAAACCAAGTCAAATAACAGGCGGATCTAAATTTTTAGATACAGCCTTTCTATTGATTATGATTTGAGCGGCTGCAGCATTTATTATGCTGGGGCCATCCCTAGCTTCTAAATTTACAGGTGGCGAATCTGCCATTGATAAATCTGCGATGGATGCAACAAAAGGTATTATCAAAGCATCAGGAGTTGGAATGATGGCGGCTGGAGCAATTGGTGCGAGAGCTGCTGGATCTTATGGTGGTTTTAATAAAATGAAACCTTGAGGTAAAGGTTCTGGTTTAAAAGGACGCTCTGCTGGAATGGGTGGTTCGGATCAATTAGGTGAAAGTGTTCTTAAAGATGAGGATGGTAATGTAACAGGATTTGCTAAAACAAATATGTTTGGTGCATGAAAAAATCGTTTTAGTATGGGTAAAAAAGCTGCAATGGGTGTTGCAGTTGTTGGTGCTGCTGTTGGAACTGGAGCTGCTGCTATTTTTGGAAATAAAGCTGCTAAAGCAAGGGTTGCTGGAGGAAAAGAAAAATTCAAGAAAGCAGCTCATCAAAAATTTGCTGATACAAAAGTAGGTACCAAATTTGATGCTGATGGTAATAAAATTAAAGGTCATGGAGAATCTGGCTATAAAGGTGATTATGAAACTCAATACAATGACACAATTCAAAGATTAAAATCTGGTAAAACTTTTACCAATGATAAAAACCTGGAGGAGGGCAGTGCTGAATATAACAAAGCACACAAAAAATGAACTAAACAACGCAAACAAGATATTAAATTTATGAAAGCTAATCCAAAACAAAAAGCAAATGCCAAAGATACCAAAATCACAAACCACATGAAGAATAAAAATGCTGAGCAAAATCGTCAACAAAGCAAATTTGAGAAAAAAAACAAAAAACAATCCGATCGCAACAAGAAACGTGAAGATAAAATTAACAAAAAAGTTGACAAGTCTAGATTCAAATCTTCATTTAAAAAATCTAAAAAATAAAAGTTAAATAGGAGCACAAATAATGAATAAAAATTTAACTAAAACACAAATTATAAGTAAAATTAAAACGATTCAAAATACAAATAAACAAAACACACCGTTTTGAATTGAATCATTGATCACTTTTATAGAAGAAAACTTTACTAATGAAATTATTAAGGTCGATGATATTGTAAGCAAAATTAATGTGTTATATCCAACTTCAAAAAACACTGGCAAAGAATCATCTTTAGTCACTTCTTGGTTTTGTGTTTTGAATGAAATTAAAACAACTAACTTAAAAAGCTAGTTGTGAATTTAAAAAAATTTTGAAATATTTTAAAAATTTGTTTTAGATCAATAGTCCCTAAAAGGACTATTTTTCTTGGAATTTTGTTTGAACAATATGATATAATTAAATTATATTTAGATATAAAATAAGGAGAAAAATATGTTTGGATTAGACTGAAATTCAAGAATGCAAAAATCTTTTGATAAATCAAAAGTCGCTTTTGAAGCGGGTGAAAAAAAATATGGAAGAGGTACATTTTGACGTTTTAATCGTAGTAGAGTTTGATTAGCATACTTGGTTTATAAGGATCTCCCACAAATAAAAGGTGTTGATCAAAAACTGTTTAATTTTAACAACTTCTTAGAAAAAACCAAAGAGAAAGATTTTCATGCTCCAAGCGGAGGTTATGAATCTGGAGGTAATGAAGACAGTGCTAAAAATAATTATATTATGTCTCCAGAAGTTCAAACATCTTGATATTGAGTTGTTGGTCTAGGAAAACCTTTGGGATCAGATTGAACTCCTGAAATCAAACAAAGCGGAGAAGGTATGAAAAAATACATTAAATCACGTCGTGATTACTTCGCTTTAGCTACACAGATGGCTAAAATTGAATATGAAATCATGTATGATTGATATCTTAAAGCTTTTTGAGCAATCAAAAAATGTGATTATAATGGGTATGTAAAAATTGCTAAAGGTTTTGTTCCATTGTTTGATCCACAAGATTTTGCAGAAGCGGGAATTGGTCTTGAAAATACTGGTACTACTATCGAAGAATTTGAAAAAAGTGAAATGTTCCAATGAATTATGGATGCTGCTTTAGGAATTGAAGGTGATTATATTACGGGTGGATGTCCTTTCTTATTTGATGTAGAAACAATTGTTCCTTATATTGTAGAAAGATTTACAATTAAAGAACCAACTAAAGAAGAAATTGAAGCTAAGAGATTGGCTGATGAAGCTCGTGCTAAAAAAGTTGATGATTTCTTCGCATCAATGAATAATAATTAATAGTCCATTTAAGGACTATTTTTATTAGGTAATAATGTGTGTTTTAGAATTTACACAAAAATCCGTAAAGACCCGAAAAGAAAAACAAACTTTAAATGTAATTCAAGTACGCGGCTGTTTAAGCTAAATGTTGGTATAAATCCAACTGTAGTTTACAAGCGAAAATGTCAGTAAAATCAAAAAATTAGAGGAATCTTTTTAATTTTGAATGTTTATTGAAAAAAATGAAGTTTGAAGCATGTCAAGGGCTTGGCATTTTTGGGACTTTTGTGTTTTCAAAAACATCTTGTGGCAATGTTTTCTTGTTGTGGTAAAGTAATTCATCATTAGTTAATCTTAAAAAATAAATGCGATTATTGTGCGAACAGTATAGCTGACCACTAACTGTTTCCATGACCATAATTTTAGTTTTGGCCATAATATATAAAGGTTCGAATTTTTCACAAATGAAATACTTATTCCCGTTGTAAAGAATTGTATGATCTTGGCTAACAATTCTAATTGATCGTTTAGAAAAAATAATTTCTGAATCCGCTTCATATTTAGTAATTTTTGAACTAGTATAATTAATAGGGGTGCTAAACTTTTCATTATATAAGTTAATCAACTCATTAATTCTTAAGTTCGCCTCATCAATTGTGGAAATATTTCATTCTCTTAAAAGTGGAATTCAACGGTTTTTAAGAGTTCTTCACAACCTTTCAATATGTGGTTTTTCTTGGGAAATAGAAGTTGTTTTAGTAGTAATTCCCAAGCCGTGAAAAATAAATTGCAATTGAGTTCGAGATTCACTATTTGTAGTGTAATCTCGATTTTTTGATGAACTAAATGTGTTTCTATTATCAGAAATAATCAACTCAGGTAGGCCATATTTTTCAAAAGCATAACGAAATACCTTAAAATAAGCCTCATTTGTTTCTTGTTTGTCAAAATATGCTGCAATAATTCGTTTTGTCGATACATCGATAATTCCGTGTAAGTGTATTTTTTCATTGCTTAGTCATATTTCTTGACAAGCATCAACTTCTCAAACTTCACCAAATCCCTCCGCTCGTTTTTGTGCTGGATGAGGGTGAGGGTCAATGCTTGGTAATTCTGGGTTTTGCTCTTCAATTTTTAAATCTTCTTTATTGGTATGGTTTTTTAACTCTCATCATAATTTTTTTATCCTTTTTTTAGTCTTTTTATGAGATAAATTAGTAATTATTAAATTATCCATAAAAAATTTATGCAATCATCCATAACTCACATCGATTCCATGATTTTTTTTCAAATTTTCTTTGAATAACAAAATACTATTGTCATAATATTTTGTTTCATAGAGTTCTTTTATTTCATTTTTTTGCAAACTGGTAATTTTATTTGACGGAATTTTGCCACGATTTTTATGGGCAAAACCATCAATGCCTTCTTTTCGGAAAATGGCTAATTTACGGTAAAGTTGGCGTTCAGAAACACCGCTTCTTCTAATTGCTAATTTTAATGGTATTTTATTTTGTTCAAAATCTTTTATAACTTTGTATATTTCTTTTTCTTTCATGTTAAGTTTTGCACCTTTCATGATTTATCACCTCGTTATTATTTTACTGACAAAATCGAGTGATAAATACTTATGACATAATCGTATGATAATCACA
>NZ_JADH01000020.1 GCF_000518285.1 Williamsoniiplasma lucivorax ATCC 49196
TGTAGGGTACCCTTTTTCGGGACACACATATTTTACAACAGTGTAATCCGTTTATTATTGTAAAAATTACAATAATGTTTTAAATTGAGTGAATATTCATCTAAAGTTGTATAAACATGACTTTCTTTTAAGGCTTCTCTCTTTAAAGTGCTTCAAAAACCTTCGATAAAACCATTGTCAGTTGACTTACCAACTCTTGACATACTTGGTTTGAAACCAAATCAAGTTAGGATTAATCAATATTGATATGATTTAAATTCAGACCCATTATCTGAATGAATAATAGAATTTTTTTTAAATGAACCAAATTCATCAACCATTTTTAAAAAGGATTCCATTACTAATTCCATACCTTTGTATGGCTTAGTAACCACACCAAAGACTTTCTTTTGTTTAATATGATAAAAAGCACATGTGTATCATTTTTCTTTTCCATAGTTTACTTCAGTAATATCAGTTGAAAAGACATCACCAAATTTTGTTAAATCCATTTTTGGTTTAATAATTTGCTTATATTTGCCTTCTTGTTCTGGAATTGGTGACTTTTCTTTTTTAGGAGGATGTGAATTATTAGGTTTTAAATTATAGAAAATCATGTATCTACGAGCTTTTTTGACACTTATACCTAATTCTTTAGCAATTCTTTTAGGCCCATATGTATTACCACTATCTTTAAATTCTTGATCAATTTTCAAGACCAATTCGTAGTTAATACAACGATTTATAGGTTTATTTTCTTTTAATCAACGATAATAAACTGTTTTGGAAAGTCCAAACAATTGGCACAATGTTCTAATTGGAAGTTCCTTTTTTTCAATGTAAAAGTTTGTGATGACTATACATTTATAAATATTTAGCTCTCATTTATTTACTTTTTTTTATCAATTTCTCTTTTTAAAAGGCGAAATAATTCTTGTCTAGTTTCTAGTTCTAAGTTTGCTCGTTTTAATTTCTTGATTTCCTTTTCTAACTCTTTAATTTTTTGGTCTTCTACTTTTTTAGTTCCTGATAAACCCTCAGAACCAAATTTATCATATTGTTGCACTCATTTTGAAAATGCTTGATAAGTGACGTTGTATGGAACCACAAAATGGCGCATTTCTAGCTTAGAATTTTTAAATTCTAAAATCATATTTTCTTTTTCTATTGGACTGTATTGTCTATTCATAATAAAAACCTCTTTCGTTACATATAATTTTACAATCACTTTATTGTGATTTAAATTATGTGTCCCGAAAAAGGGAACCTTACACTAATGTTAATTTCCTTATGATTATAAACACTTTTAAAAAGAATAAAATTCATGGTTAGCTCTTCTTTGTAATGATATTAACTTGTGTTTTGGCATAAAAAATTCCACGCTTTCTTTTTGATTGTATAGCATTATTTTTTCCATGTTTAATTTACAATAGGAAGGAAAAGTGCAATTCAACCAGCAATTAATTGTGGCTTAATAGTCTGGATAATAAAAATGTGGATGACAGAAATTATTGAATTTCTATAATTCAAGATAATTCTTAGTAATTATTGGTAAAAGGTTTGTTTCATCGGGAACATACAACGGAAAGTTTATACTTTCCTTTTTTTTGTTGCATTTTGTACTTATTTCACAAAACTTAGTGAAATTTAGTTGTAAGGTCTGGATAATATAGTTTCAAAATCTCATTTAAAATTAATACTATTTTTATATATAATTGTTATATAGAAAATTTTTCAATTAAAAATAAGAAGGTATTAGGATGGCAAAAACAAATTTTATAACAGAATTTAATTTTGAAGAGGATATTGAATTAGAGTTAAAGAAATTAGGATGAGAGAGTATTTCTGATTTTAATAGAAAAGATAATCAAGAAGTTTTTAATTACAAATTATTAACTGAAAAAATTCAAGAGATTAATCGAGTTAATGAGAAAATTGCCATGCAAGCAATTCAAGAAATTAAAAAGATTTCTGATGATTTAATCAGTATGAATATTCAAGGTCATTCAATGCTGGTAAATGGGATTAAAATCTTTGATCAAGAACAAGACCGAACTTTAACAATTAAATTAATTTCTGAAAATACAAATGAAAACACTTATCAACTAATTAGACAATTTAATGTTTCAAATGGTACAGATCAACGTTTGCCTGATATTGTTTTATTTGTTAATGGTTTGCCAATTGTTATTATGGAATTGAAATCACCTTTAGCCAATGAAAAAATTGAAGATGCATTTAAGCAAAATGAATCATTAAAACGTCATTGTCCAAAATTATGGACATTTAATATGATGAATTTTTTATCAAATGCAATAATGACAAAGTATGGTTCAATAACTTCAAGTTATAAATATTTTTATGGATGAAATAAAGAAAATAATAATAATAATAATAATAATAATGCAAACCCAATAGAGTTTTTGTTTAAAAAAGAAAAGATTTATCAAATTATAAATTTATATTCATTTTATACAAATGAACAAAATCCTGTTAAATATTTGGCAGCACCTCATCAAATTAAAGCGGTGCAAAAAACTATTGATAAATTGAAAAAAACCAATGATAATCGTGGTGGTGTTGTTTGACACACTCAAGGATCTGGTAAATCTGTAACAATGCTTTTTTTAGCTAAAGCAATTACTAGAGAGTTTAACCAACCAACAATTTTAATGATTACAGATAGAAATGATTTAGATAAACAACTTTTTCAAAGATTTTTAAATGCTGAAAGTTTTTTAAGAAATAAAGCAGAAGCAATTACTTCAAGACAACATTTAGTTAATGAATTAAATGATAAAAAACATTTTGGAATTTATTTTTCAACAGTTCAAAAATTTGTTGAAGAAACTGGTGTGTTATCAAATAGGGATGATATCTTTTTATTAGTTGATGAAGCTCATAGAACGCAAAATAATTTAGATGGGGAAAGAATTTTATCTAAAGAAAAAGAAGAGTGATTGTTAAAATTTGGTTATGCCAGATATATGAGAGATGCTTTTCCAAATGCTAAGATTACTGGTTTTACTGGAACACCTTTGATGAAATTTGATAAAAATACTAAAGATATTTTTGGAGAATATAATGACATTTATTCAATGCGTGATGCAGTTAATGATGGGGCAACTGTGCCAATTTATTATGAGTTAAGAAAAACTAAAATTGATTTAAATCCAGAACAACTTGAAATTATGGATCAAATTCAAGAAAAGTATACAAAAACTCTAGATTTTAATGATTTATCTTCTGAACAAAAAATTGAAACTTTGCTTAAAAATGTAAATTCTTCTTTAATTTTTGAAGATCCAAATATTATTCACAAAAAAGCAGTCGATATGATTAATCACTTGAAAAAAAGAACAAATATTTTACATGGTAAAGCAATGATTGTGGCCAATAGTCGAAAAGCTGCTTATATTTATTATCAAAATATAATGAAAGAATTTCCTGAATATCGTGATCAAGTTATTTTGGTGATGACAGAATCAAATAACAAAGATAAAAAAGAAATGGCTGATGCAATTGTTCCTAAAGCAAAAATTAATGAAGTGGCAGTTGAATTTCGGAAACCAAATTCAAAATATAAAATAGCTATTGTTGTCGATATGTGATTAACTGGTTTTGATGTTCCTGATCTTGATGTGATGTATTTAGATAAAATTATTAAATGACATAATTTAATGCAAGCTATTGCTCGTGTAAATCGAGTTTATGAAGATAAAGACACAAAACAAATTAAAGTTTCTGGATTAATTGTTGATTATATTGGGATTTGAAAATTTTTAGCTGATGCATTATTACAATATAATGCAACAGATATTCAAGATGACATTAGCATTGAAGATGTCCATATAGCCCAAGAAAAATTAAATGAGGCATTTCAAATTCTTAATGAAAATTACATTCCAGGAATTACAAAACTTGGTTCTGGAACATTAAATGAATCTTTTAAATATATAATGAATGCTTATGAAAATATTTTGAGCCTATCTGTTGAAGAAAAAAATAAGTTTATCAAATTAGCAAGAAAAATAAATCGTTTTTTTAAAATTGCTTATTCAGTCATTACAGAAGAAGAAGCAATAATGGCAAAAGGTGTTGAAACAATTAATAGTTTATTAACAGTATCAGTTACTCAAAAGGATGAAACCTTAAACTTAACAATTGATAGTATTAAACAAGCGGTGGCTGATATTGTTGATACTTCAAAAACAGATATTCAAATTCTAGAAAGTAAAATTTCAAAAGATATTAATAAGGTTTCTGAAATTTTAGTTGAAGAAGCTGAAAACTTAATGAAAACTTCACCAAGAGTTTCAGCAGAATTATTAAGACACTCAATTGAAGCACAAATTATGCAAATGGAACATACAAGACCAGTTTTTGCCCAAAAAGCATCAGATAAATTACGTGATATTGTGAATGAACTCTCAAAATCTGAAAAATTAGACAATGTTATTGAAATGTTAAAACAATTAGCAAAAGAAGTGACTAACAAACAAAATGAAGAACCAGAATTTAAAGATCCTCAACTTCAAGCTTTTTTTGAAGTTTTGGCTGATGATGAATATTTAACACATAACAATAACTCAGAAATCTTACAAAGAATAGCTAAAGAACTAATGGAAAGTGTCAAAGAAAATATTACTGAACAATATCACAACAATGAGTCTATTAAGCATAAAGTGAAACTTGCTTTAATCAAATTATTACAAAACAACTATAATTATCCACCCAAAAAATTAGAGGATACATCAGGAATTTTCGTTGATGAAATTACTAAACAAATCAAAATCAATGAAGGTTATTTCAGAAAGGATGACTAAAATGGCAATTAATATAAATGAAATAGAAAATAAATTATGAGCGGCTGCTGACATGCTGAGAGGTAATATGTCAGCAGAAGAATATATGCATACAATTCTTGGGATTCTCTCATTAAAATATATCTCTGATCGATATAAAGTGGGGTATGCTAAATTAATTAATGATGGATTGGACTTAGATCTAATAGATGCCAAAACATTTTATTATGGTTACAATTCTTTTATTGTTGATGAGCAAACTTCATGAGAATACATCATGAAGTTTGCTAATTCTCCTGAAATTGGAGAAAAAATAGATAATGCTTTTTTAAAACTAGAAGAATCAAATGAAATGTTACGAGGGATTTTTAGTAAAAACTTTAACAAAGAAGGTGTTGATCAAGTGAAATTGGGAAACGTTATTAAAATCTTTTCTGATGAAGATTTTTCAGGAGCCCAAGAAGAAGATTTAATTGGAAGAATTTATGAATACTTTTTAGGTAAGTTTTTTAAAGACCGTGGACAAAAAGGTGGGGAATTTTATACTCCAACTTCAATTGTTCAATTAATGGTTAATTTAATTAAACCAACAAAAGGAACAATTTATGATCCTGCTTGTGGTTCTGGAGGGATTTTAATTCAATCAAAAAGATATATTGAAAGTCATGATGGAAATCTTGATGATGTCACAATGTATGGGCAAGAATACAATAATGTTACTTGAAAATTAGCTAAATTGAATCTTGTTCTACATGGATTTACTTTATTTGATACTGATGGAAATGGAGTTTTAGGTCAAAGATCAGCCGATACTTTTACAGATGACCAACATCGAAATAAGAGATTTGATTTTGTAATGGCCAATCCTCCTTTCAATATGAAAGAATGAGGTCAAGAACAATTATTAGATGACCCAAGATTTAAATGAGGAGTACCACCTAAAGGGAATGCCAATTATGCTTGATTATCACATATGGTCTCTAAACTTTCATCTAAAGGAAGAGCAGCTATTGTTTTAGCCAATGGTTCTCTATCTTCTTCACAAAAAGCTGAAAAAGACATTAGAATTAAATTTGTAGAAGATAATAAGGTTGATGCTATTATTGAACTACCAGATAAATTGTTTTATACAACTGGAATTCCGGCCTCAATTTGAATTTTTAATAACAATAAAAAAAATGACAATATTTTAATGGTTTCAGCATCTAGTTTAGAAGGAAATATGTTATCCAAAAAATTAAGAGAATTAACAGATGAAAACATTGCAAGTATTGCAGATTTATACAGTGAACATTTACTAGGAAATGAAATTAATCAAATTGGTTTTGCCAAAACGATTAGTAAAGAGGAATTGGTTGAAAATGATTATTCATTTGTTCCAGGACGTTATGTCGGAACAAATGAAGAAGTTATTGATAAAACAGTCGTAAGAGAAGAAATTAAAAAAATTGCAGGTGAACTTTCAAAATTAATGAAAGAATTTAGTGATTCAATTCCCGAAATTGAACAAGCAATCGAAAAAGCACTTAAGTCTAATGAAGACTAAGTGCTTTTTATTTTACTAATAAATTAATTAACGAAGTTTTAAGTTGTTCTAATTTGCCTGTTATTTTGGAAATTAAAATTAAACTTTCTAAAAAAGTATCACAAACATATGGATCAGATTTTAAGTGAATCATTTTTTCTTTTGCAGAAGAAGCGTGTTTTATTGTTGTTCCTTTGGAACACATTTGAATTATGTCTTGATTAACTTTTGCTATTAAATCAATGTAAATTTGCCCTTTAGAAATTACGTTAGATTGCAAATTATAAACATATCCATTGTAGCCTTCATTTGCATATGACACTCTTCCTGGAGTGCCATCTAAAGAAAGCAAGATGTCACCATAAAATGTGTTTGGTGGAACATCCACATATTTGGTTATGCTTCCCAGTAATGATTTTACATCTAAAAAAGGTGTACCAAATGTTTTGAATTCATTTGAAGATAGACTTTTTCCTTTTACAAAATTAACATGGTCAATTAATTGAGAATTATACTTAAGTCTATTTGCATAATGGTCTTTGCTTAAAAAATTTATTTTTGTTTTTCAACAATTTATTGTGCTAATTAAATTTTCGATTGGTTCAATAATGTCAATTATATTTTGGATGTCAGTTTTTGCATTTTCTAATGAATCTATTCTTACACATTTTGAATACTTCAAAAAAAGATCTTCTTTTGGTTCAATAATGTCAATTATATTTTGTTGTTCTATTAATGAAGGTCAATCCTTTTTATGAATTATTCAATCAAAACTTGATAAACGCAGTGAAGGAACAGTAGAACCCACTGAATATTTTGAAAAAATATTTTGATTCTTTCTTAAAAATCAAAATAAATATTTAGTTATTATACTTAAATTATCACTTCTTAAACAATAAGCTCTTTGATGCAAATCAAATTTACCCTTATAGTATTTAGGTTCAAAATTACCCTCGCCAGGTACTATTGTATATTCTCCTTCAAACAAATACTTATTACTTTTTTTCACTATCTGAGATCTATCAAAAAAAAGGTAATCTCCATCTGTTTTTGCATCTTCAGTATTTGATTTACCAGTTTTGATTATAATAGCCATTAAAAAACAGCAAATTATAAAAATTTGCTGTAGATTTGTCAATTTTGTTCAAAAGATAAATTTAAATATCTAAATGTTGTTTCAATTTTTTCATGTCCTAATTGCAACATTACCATTTTAGGATTAGCGCCAGCTAATAGCATATGTGTAGCATATGATCGTCTAATTGAGTGTGGTGTGTAATTCTCACCCAAGATTTCTTTGACTCATAGTCTTAAGGTTTTTGTTGTATATTTAAAATCATTCATTAATTTAGTTGTTTCAATTTTATGAAAAATTTCTCTAATTTTATTCCCTTTTCCGATAATTTTTAATGTTTTCTCTTTGATTTCAATAATATTTTTTAATTCAGATGCTCTAATCCCTGTTTCAAAAAGAAAACGGATAATAATCTTTTTTTCAATCAATATTTCAGAATCTTCTGCTTTTATTTCTGTTTTCTTTATAAGAAAAGATTTTTTAAAAACACTTCTATAGACTTTAGAAATTCTAGGTAATTTAATTTCTTTTAAATTTTCTAGTCTTTTATCTTTTGCTCATCTCATATAAGAACAAATAACATTGTAATGTGTTCATGCTGTGTTTGGCGAATTAAAATGTGTTTTAATTTTATTTTTAATTCTCGTAATATTTTGATAATCATTTTTGTATATATTCAAAATGCTTTTATATGTAATAATTGTGTTTATTGAATAATTGTTCTTTTTTAAATAGTTTAAATATTGTTTTTCATTCATTTTTATACCCCCATTTTATTATCTATATCTATGTGAATTGATGGTAAAATTAAATAAGAAATGAGGTTTTTTAATGGCTATTTATAAACTTGGAGATATTTGTGATGTAAAAAACGGTTCGACACCGAACACACAAAATAATGAATTATGAAAAAAAGAAATACCATTTTTAGGCCCAGCAGACTTACTAACCAAAGAAAATACAAGATGAATTACAAAGCAAGAAAATAAAACAGTTAAAGAAGGAAGTGTGTTAATTTCAACAACTGCTTCAATTGGAAATATAATGTATGTAGAAAAAGAAAGTTGATTTAATCAACAAATAACTAGTATTACTGTAAAAAAAAGCACAATTTTAAATTCAAAATTTTTGTTTTATTATTTTTTAAAAAAGAATGAGTATATAAAAAAAATTCAAGATGGTGGATCTATTTTTCCAATAATTCATACATCAACATTTAGAAATTGAAAAATAAATATTCCTTCAATCGAAGAACAACAAAATATAATTGACATTATTGAACCCATAGAAACTTTAATAGATAATATAAAATCTCAAATATCAATTCTTAAAAAAATAATGATTAAACAATATAATGTTTTGCAAACCCATGAAGTAAAATTTGTTGACTTTATTTCTTTGCAAAACAATAAGTGAAGCGATGAAATCACTTATCTAGCAACTAATGCTGTTGGAGAATTTTATATTGATAGAACAAAATTGATTGACATCAGTGTTAAAAGACCATCTAGAGCTAATATAAAACCAAAAAAAAACACATTTCTAATATCTAAATTAGCTGGTGAAAATAAGATGTACTTTTTCAATGATGAACCAGAAGAAGTATTTTCAACAGGATTTTATAATTTTTCAACAAAGTATGTTGATCATATAACAAGTTTTATTTTGTCTGACCATTTTCAGGTCCAAAAAAATGAATTATCAACAGGAACAACTATGCAAGGTATTAACAATGATGGATTATCAAACATAATGATGAAAAAACCAATTGTAAAAGAAAATTCAATTTCTAAAACAATATGTAATTTAAATCTTTTATTGGAAAAATTAACAACTTTACAAAATGCATGCATTAGATTATTAATTTAAGCAAAAAGTTTATTATGGTCATATTAATGCTTTTAAACAATTATTAATATGTAAAACAATAAATGAAGATTGTGTTTATTTTCGCTTTCTTGAAAAAGGCAAATGCTAAACGTTGCACAGGTTATTATATTTTTTTATTTTTTTGTCTTAATTATATGATAATTAAATTAAGAGGGAATTTTATGAAAGAAATTTTTAACGAATTAATTAAGAAAATTGAAAATGTTATTTCGATTTATAATGAAAAAAGCAAAAGGATAAATACCATAATTCAAAATCAATTAGATGATAAAACTGTTAATTTTTTAAATGAAAGGACAATAGCTTATGAAATTACAAAATCACTGGAAGACATTATTTCAAAGAATATGTTAACTTAAGGACACCACTTTAGAATAAGTTGATCTGTTTGCGTTAACTAGATTATACATTGATATCTTGAACACATTTCATGAATTTATGAATTCTTGAAATGTGTTTTTGAATTCCTCTAAAGAATTGAAATACTTCCCATATTGTTCTATAAAAGAGTGTTTCACTCACCCATTTAAAGATTCAGTTCAGGGGTTATGTTTGAATCCTGCTTTTGACATTGAATGAGTATAATTATTGGCTTCTTTTTCTAAGTTATTAATAATTTCACAGACAAATGCTGACCCTCGATCAGTTTGAATGATAGCATTTTGAACATCGTTTGCTTTTATGTAAGCTGATGTTTTCATAAAAACTTGATAAGCTGAATTTGATGTTTCACTAAATTCAGCATGGAATCCAACCACTGTTTTAAATCTTAAATCATAGCTAATGACAATCACTGGTTTTTTGTGAGTGCCTTTAATGACAACTGGATAGTGAACTCCATCAATACCAAAAGCATTTTTTCCTTCAATGCTATTTAATAAAAGATCTTTTTTGGTAAATTTTTCTTTACGGTCATTACTGTTATATTTAGTTTTTTTTCGATTAACATGTTTAAATTGGGCTGGGTATTTATTTTGAATTTCTCTGATTTTTGGAATTGAAATTCTAACTCCAAACATAAAGAATATTAGTTGATTCAAATCAGCAGCAGATATTGGTTTATTATGGACTTTATAAACTTTGTTTAGTAGTTTCTTCGCATTTGGGGCGACTTTTCCTTGGTATTTCTTAAATTTTGGCATTGGTTTTACACCATTCCTCACATCTAAAAAATTAGGCCAACAATGCCTTTTTTTAAATTCAATAAAACGTTTCTTGGTAATATTGAAAAATTTGATTAGTTTGTTTTGTGAAATATTAATTCTTGTTAGCAATTCATAACATGCAATATAAGCATAATGTTTATAAATTTTAGTGTTCTCAATAATTAATTTTTGCTCCTCACACTTACTTAGATTTTTTTGATTTATCAGATTTGCGCAAGAAGCTTTGGACTTTTCCAAAACTTGATTTTTTGTTTTTAGAATATCAATTAGTTGTTTGTCTAACTCCTTTTCCTTTTCTAAAGTTTTCACTTTAGATTGAGATTCTTCTAGTGCTTTAACTAATTGGGCAATTTGCTTTTTATCTTGATTTTCTTTATTTTTCATGATATTTTTTTGACCCTCTTGCTTTTCTTTGTTCATATTATAATAAACATCAGGGTAAAATTTCCTAAATCAAGAATAGACTTGTTGAACTCCTCCACTTAATTCATGTTTTTTGGCAAGATCAGTTGCTTTCTTACCATTGAAATACTCTTTAGCTATTTTTCTTTTAAATTGATCAGAATATATTTTTCTAATTTTCATTTTTCCTCCTTACGCAAAAGGACACCTCCTTTTTCAAGGCGGTGTCCTTAACATACTCTAATCT
>NZ_JADH01000021.1 GCF_000518285.1 Williamsoniiplasma lucivorax ATCC 49196
TGTAGGGTACCCTTTTTCGGGACACACATATTTTACAACAGTGTAATCCGTTTATTATTGTAAAAATTACAATAATGTTTTAAATTGAGTGAATATTCATCTAAAGTTGTATAAACATGACTTTCTTTTAAGGCTTCTCTCTTTAAAGTGCTTCAAAAACCTTCGATAAAACCATTGTCAGTTGACTTACCAACTCTTGACATACTTGGTTTGAAACCAAATCAAGTTAGGATTAATCAATATTGATATGATTTAAATTCAGACCCATTATCTGAATGAATAATAGAATTTTTTTTAAATGAACCAAATTCATCAACCATTTTTAAAAAGGATTCCATTACTAATTCCATACCTTTGTATGGCTTAGTAACCACACCAAAGACTTTCTTTTGTTTAATATGATAAAAAGCACATGTGTATCATTTTTCTTTTCCATAGTTTACTTCAGTAATATCAGTTGAAAAGACATCACCAAATTTTGTTAAATCCATTTTTGGTTTAATAATTTGCTTATATTTGCCTTCTTGTTCTGGAATTGGTGACTTTTCTTTTTTAGGAGGATGTGAATTATTAGGTTTTAAATTATAGAAAATCATGTATCTACGAGCTTTTTTGACACTTATACCTAATTCTTTAGCAATTCTTTTAGGCCCATATGTATTACCACTATCTTTAAATTCTTGATCAATTTTCAAGACCAATTCGTAGTTAATACAACGATTTATAGGTTTATTTTCTTTTAATCAACGATAATAAACTGTTTTGGAAAGTCCAAACAATTGGCACAATGTTCTAATTGGAAGTTCCTTTTTTTCAATGTAAAAGTTTGTGATGACTATACATTTATAAATATTTAGCTCTCATTTATTTACTTTTTTTTATCAATTTCTCTTTTTAAAAGGCGAAATAATTCTTGTCTAGTTTCTAGTTCTAAGTTTGCTCGTTTTAATTTCTTGATTTCCTTTTCTAACTCTTTAATTTTTTGGTCTTCTACTTTTTTAGTTCCTGATAAACCCTCAGAACCAAATTTATCATATTGTTGCACTCATTTTGAAAATGCTTGATAAGTGACGTTGTATGGAACCACAAAATGGCGCATTTCTAGCTTAGAATTTTTAAATTCTAAAATCATATTTTCTTTTTCTATTGGACTGTATTGTCTATTCATAATAAAAACCTCTTTCGTTACATATAATTTTACAATCACTTTATTGTGATTTAAATTATGTGTCCCGAAAAAGGGAACCTTACAAAACATTATTTACAATTAAAAATATTGTAGAAAATATTGTATTTATCTAAAAAAAGATATATAAACTTAGTAAGGAACAAACAATTATCTATCGTCTGTAATCCTTACTTAGCCCTAGAGGCACGTAGTCCCCACTTTCAAAGTGGGGAAGTTTTTTTTAAAAAAGGAGAAGTAAAGCCATGGATGTTAATCCAAAATTTAAATACAAAAAATTTGATTTTATACAAATAAGAAAGCTACACTCAAACATTATTTTTGAAGAAATTAAAAACGGTAAAATTCATTTAAATTTTTCTGATTCCAAATATATCAAACCAAGACCAGCATTAATCTTGAAAGAAATTAAAGGTACATACATTGTTATTCCATTGACTTCTCGGCCATTAATAAATGAAAACTCACAACTACATAAATTACTAAGATATGAATTAAAAATAAAAAATTTAAAAAAATCATATTTGATGTTTGACTCAATTTTAAGATTAACAAAATCACAAATTGATGGTCTATATAAATTAGGCAATAAATCCATAAACATAAGTGGTGGCGCAAAGAAGCATATATTGTCAGTGGCGATCGAAAAATATACTCAAATTTTTTCCTAAAACAATCATCACAACAAAGTGTTTATTATAATTCTTGATTTACTAGTTTATCAAATTCCAAATTATGTAACAAAAATGAGTTAAATATGTTTGGTGTTGTAATGATAAAAAGCATCAAAGAGATGCTTTTTATCACTTTTTTATAATTAGGTAAACTTAACAAAAATTGCTATCACATAAAAGTTAACTGTAGCCCCCCTAACTATTTGGATTTGCTAAATTTTAATGTGTTTTAGTTTTTAAACAAATACTATTTGCAATTATTTATTTGCTTTCAATGCTAATTTCTTTTCTTTGTTTAGTGTTGAAATTTCTTTTGAAAATTTCATTTCAGCATCATCAAAGTCATCTAGTCGGTAAGCAATTCTTAAAGAGTTTAAAATTGATTTGTAACGACGATTAATTGCATCTTTTTCAAGATCATTTAAAGCTTTCATTTTGTTAATCACTTTTTGATATTTATCATATAAATTATTTTGGAACTCATAAACAAATGTGTCATTGATTTGACCATATATTTTATTCTTTTCATCTTTTAATAATTTAATTTTATTTTCAAAAGGCTCGATATCATATTTGGCATACAACAATTCAGCTTTTTTATCTTGGTTTCTTTGTAATAATTTTTTACCACGTAAAACAAATTTATCTTTATGAACAATCATTTTAGTTTCAGCATGAGTTAGTTGATCTTGTGCTTTATTCATTTTTTGATACAACTTTTCAATAGTTTTTAGTTTTTTTTCATCTTCTTTAGAAATTAAAGCAGAAATAGCAGTTAGATCGTTTGCTAATTTTTGTGCTTGTGCTTCATCAATGTAGTTTTTAGCTAATAAATATTTAACAAATAATTTATCATTTTTAACTAACTGTTTCTTTTCAGAAACTCTTTCTTTGTACATCAAAATAGTTAAACCAATTCCTAAACCAATAGAAATACCATCACAAAGAATTAAAAATAACCCATTTTTTAGTCCATCTAAATAACCAAGATCACTAGCATTTGCTCCAAACCCACTTTGACTTGAAAAGTAACCAATAATTTCAAAAATTCCTAGTCCAGAACCAACACGTCCTGTGATTTCTAAAATTCCAGCAATCATACAAGCAATGAAGGCGGCAACTACCCCAGCAAATAAAGGGCGTCTTTTTGGTAAGTTAATTCCAAAAAGAATTGGTTCAGTAATACCAAAGACACCAGCAATAGCAAAACTATTGGCATCACGTCTTGTGGCAGCATTTTTAGTAACGATAGATACCCCAAGCACAGCACCGAATTGTGATCAAACAGCAATGTGTGAAACAGCATTGAAGTGACCAAATCCAGAATTACTAATTGCATCAACCATAAATAAGATACCAATAGCTGGGTGCGCACCAAACAACACAGCAGGTTGTCAAATAGCACCAATAATTCCAATACCAATTCCAATTGGGGCTTTAGCTAGGAAGTAAAAGATAATTCCTAAAACTTTTTCTAAATAGAACCACATTGGTCCAAAAACAAAGAACCCAGGAACTGCAGATAGACCAATAACAATGAATCATCTAAAAGTTAATTCTACTTGTGGTGGAATTCATGTAATTACTCAATTATCAATTTTTTTAGCTAAATAAATTGTTGCAATAACCACAAAGATTTTAGTGTATTGTGGTCCAATTGCAAAGACGTTAATTGGCAAGACACCAGCTCCCGGAATTCCATCAATTACTGGAATTCCAGAATTTAAAGCTCCACCTTGGAATAAGACCCAAGTCATTCCTTGTTTAATTGGGCCTCCACCATTTGGTCCAAACATTAGTGGTGAACATAATACAAGACCTAAAGCGACTGCCATTGGTCGATTAAAATCAAAATAATTACCAGCATTGTATGCGACAATTATCCCCATAAAAATTAGAGAAGATTTACTAATCACAAATAATGTGATTCAACCAACATTGGTTTGATTAGTGATGTTCCCGCTAATAACTTCTGGGGGAACAACCCCAATTGATTCATAACTCAAGATTCCTAAAATAGCTTGAAATAATCCAAAACCAATAAAGGCAGGAATCATTGGCACCATAATCCCACTAAACATCGCAAGGAATTTTAGATGCCATGGCAAAGCATTTTTGGATTTATTCGTAATTAAATTACTATTCCCTTCACGATTTAATAAGACAACTTGGTCTTTGACTTTGTAGACATCTTGGCCAATAATGATTTGTAGTTGTTTACCATTTCAAACCATGCCTTTGACAAGTTCTACTTTCTTAATACCATCAACATCAACTTGATCAACATCTTTAACTTTGAATCTTAATCGAGTCATACAGTTGAATACTTCATCATAGTTATTTGGTCCACCAACTAACTTGTTAATTTTTTTAGCAACTTTACGATAGGTGTTGTCTTCACTAAAAAAATCTTTAAAGTTTTGTACCACTTTAACTTTTTTTTCGACTGTTTCAATTAGTGTAAATTCACCAACCAATTCACCTCTTTTAACTTTTTTTGATTTATTTAATAAATCAAATTTAAATTGTTTGTCACCACCATCAATTGTGATTGGACAAAAAGCATTTAATCCAGATTTTTCAATCATTGCAATATCGGTTTTAACAATTTTTGTTTCGAGAGAAACGTTTTGATTTAATTGAACTTCAACTTCAAAAGGTAGACCATTTAAAGAAACTGTATCTAAACCAATATGCATTAAAATATTTGAACCATTTTGTTCAAAAAAGAATGCATGTTTAGTATCAGTAATTAAACTTATCTTACCTTTATCAATTGGTGAATAAAAAATAACTTCTTTATTTTTTTCTGGCTTAATAAAAAAACCATCACCAAGCATTTTTTCGCTAAAAACACCATCATTAAGGTTTTCAATCAAATCAATTTCCCCATCAATAGGGGCGTAAACAGAAATTTTTTCCATCTTTTTACTTCCTTCCTCGAAATTATTATAGTATTGGTATTAAATGATTACTTTTGCAATACAACAAAAGAAAATACTTGTTAAAAACGAAAGTGTTAAATGTAATTTTTTATAAAAAAATTAGCAAAGATTCTTTTGAACAAGGTCTAGATCTAATATTAGAAAATGAAAAAGATTTTTCAAAAATCTTTAATGAAGATGGGCTTTTTAAAAAGCTAACAAAAAGAATTGTCGAAAGAGCTTTCAACACTGAAATGGATGCTCATTTAGGATATGAAAAATATAACTGCAAGACAGATGAAAATAACTATCGCAATGAAACAAGCTTCAAAACAATTTTGACTGAAAATGGTGAAATTGATTTAGTCATTTCAAGAGATTGTCATAGTGATTTTGAACCCATGTTCATTCCCAAACATCAACGCCGATTTGAAGGTTTGGTAAAAAATAATTTTAATGATGTATGCTCGGGGAGCGCCATTATCAGACATTAAAGCACAATTAAAAGAACTTTATCAAGTTGATATTAGTCCAACTTTAATTAGTCAAATTACTGATCGTCTATATCGAACTAGGCATAAATATAAACGGGTTAAAAAACGTTTTAGGGCTTTGAATAAGCGAAAACGAAGGTGCCAAATTTTGATTAAATAATTTCACCGATTTTAAAAATCGTGGAGTTGGTGATATTCTAGTTGCATGCAGTAATAATTTAAAAGGTTTTGGCGATGTCATCAGAACAGTTTTTCTAGCAACAGCTCATCAATTATGCATTATTCATCAAATTCTCAATAGTTAAAAATTTGTTTCTTATAAACATGCAAAAGAATTAACAAGTGATTTAAAAAAGATCTACCAATAAATCAATGAAGAAGGGGTCCAATTGGTGCTTGCTTGATTTTGTGAAACTTAGATTCTCAGTATTTCTACATTTTCAAATTATGAAAAAATAATTGAGATAATTTGGTTTTATTTTTACAATTTCCACCCGAAATTCGTCACATTCTTTACGCCACCAATGCCATCGAATCTTTGAATGGACAATTAATAAAATTTACTAAAAATAAACGTATTTTTCCTAATGATAATGCTGTCTTTAAAACATTCTATTTGGCTATCAAAAACATTGAAAAAATGAGCTATGCAACCTCAAAATTGAAGATCTGCATTAGCCCATTTTTACATAATGTTTGAAGGGAGGGTCGTATTTGAATAATGAGTAAAAAGGAATTTACACAAAAATCGGTAAAGACCCCCAAAAAGTGGAAAGAGAATTCTTCCACCTATAAATTTAAAATTTGAAACCATTTTTTGTGACATTTATATTTACTGATTGACACTGATTTAAATTACTGTGAAATTATTTTTTAAAACTTTTAAAAGCTATATATAACAAGTATGACAAACCAAGAATTCAAATTATTATTATCACAATAGCTACAACCATTTCAACTATTGTTAAATCAATAAAGCCAATAACACAACTATAAAACATATATAGACACCCAAATGGTGTTAATACTTCGAGGTAATAATATTGAGGAATTAGTTTTTGCAATGGAATTGTAATTCCGGAAATTAAGATAATTATAAAAAATATCAACATCGACAAAGGAATTGCATCATTTACAGAGTTAATTAAAGCACCAATTATGATAGCAATAATAAAAGCAAAAGTATATGAAATAAAACCAAATGAAATTAGCATTAAAACTGTTTTATAATCAATTGAGATCTTAAAACCTAAAGTGGAAACTAAAAATAAGAGTACGGAGACAAGGCCAAACATAATCAAATTGACAAAATATAATGCTCTTGTATATTTTCAAATTGCACCTTTAATAATTAAATAATGTTTAATTCTTTTTTCAACTTTATCCGAACAAAGATAAATACTAATTGGAATTATTGTACTACTTAAAGAAACTAATAAAATAATCCCCATTAGTCCATAGACTAAAAAATCTTGTCCAAGTAAAAGACCTAAAATAATCATTAAAGTTATTGGGAAAACCACGCTAAAAATTCAGTTGGGTCTGTAAAGAATTTTGTGTAAATTCCAAAACACACGATTAACTTTGTAGTAAGTTAATAATGAAGAATGGAGATAACACATGAAAAAACAACCAAAAGATTCTTTCGAACAAGGTCTAGACCTAATACTTGAAAATGAAAAGATTTTTCAAAAATTTTTAATGAAGATGGGCTATTTAAAAAGCTAACAAAAAGAATTGTTGAAAGGGCTTTAAATACTGAAATGGATGCCTATTTAGGGTATGAAAAATATAACCG
>NZ_JADH01000022.1 GCF_000518285.1 Williamsoniiplasma lucivorax ATCC 49196
TAATTTCTGAGTTAGGTTTTATTCCTTCGATGTCAAGAAAAGGGAATTCTCCCGACAATGGTGCTTGTGAAACCTTTTTTGCATCACTTAAAACAGAAGTTATATATATAAAACCAAGAAGTAAATGAACTAAAAAGTCAATGATAGAAGCTGTGATTGATTACATTGAATTTTATAATTATTTCAGACCACAAAAGCGTTTAAATTGGGAATCTCCTCAAGATTTTTTAAATAAAAACAAAAGCAATTGAATTGCTTTTGTTAACTAATTTTTGATGTGTTGTTTTTTTATGTCCACTTTTCTTGACAAGATCATAAATGACAAAGTTATTTTTTAATTAAGTTGTTGTACATGTAAGTTTTAAAACCAAAAGAGAGATAAATAATAAAAGTGTTTCACACAAAGCAACCAACAATTAGTCATCAATAAGTTTTTAATAAATCAGTAAAGGTGTGACCAATCAATCCCATTGTGACTATTTGCATCCCAGAAAATAACACTAAAAACCCAATAATATAAAGATGAGCCATTTTGTTGATTTCGAACACTTCGCGCACGACTTTATTTGTTCCTGCTTCTTTATAAGCTACTTGGTGATAAAACAAGGAAGTGATAATCTGACTAATGCCAATTAAGAAAAGTGTGACTAAAATTAAAAGACAATTAACTAATAATTCTAGTGAAATAATGATTTGTTGCTTTTTGGTAATTGTTGGTAGGGACACAATAATTACCAACACAATAATCAACATAAAAAAAGTTGTTGCCCCCATTCAAAGCGCAACTTTATTATTGGTTTTTTTAATCATTTTAAAATCAATAGTCTTACTCATAATACTTATTATATAAAAAATAAGTTAAAATATTGATATTTAGGAGGTCTTTATCATGAAAATATTAGCAATTGAATCAAGTTGTGATGAATTTTCAGTGGGTGTTATTGAAAATGGCAAGATACTTTGCAATGTTGTTTCTTCCCAGATTGAAGACCACAAGCAATTTGGTGGAGTGGTTCCCGAACTAGCTGCCCGTTTGCATGTTGAAAATCTGAATTGGGTTTTAAATGAAGTTAAAGAACAAATTAATCTTGATTGAGCAACTATTGATCGAGTGGCCTATACTGCTCATCCTGGTTTATTAGGTTCATTAATTATTGGCAAAATGGTTGCTCAAACCATTGGGATGTACTTAAACAAACCAGTTGTTGGTTTAGACCATATTGAAGGTCACATTTTTGCTTCAGCGATCAACAACACTTTTACTTATCCAGCTCTGGCTTTAATCGTGAGTGGGGGTCATACCCAAATTGAGTTAGTTAGATCACCCAATGATTTTGAAATCATTGGGTCAACAATTGATGATGCGATTGGGGAAAGTTATGACAAAGTAGCACGCGTTTTGGGTTTCAATTATCCAGGGGGTGCTGAAATTGATAAACGGGCACAACTTGGGCAACCAACTTATCAATTACCTTTAGCAAAAAATGATCAAAGTTATGATTTTTCTTATTCAGGATTAAAAACAGCGGCGATTAATTTACTGCATAATTTACAACAAAAACAAGCACCAATTGATGTGAATAATTTCTGTGCTTCTTTTCAAAAAGCAGCCACAGAAGTTATTCAAATGAAGTTCGAAAGAGCGATTAAAGAGTTTAAACCAACAACATTAACAGTTGGGGGTGGAGTATCGGCCAACAGTAAAATCCGTGAGATGATTTTACAATTAGGCCAACAATATCACATCACCAACACGATCATCCCTCAATTTGAATATTGCACTGATAATGGTGCAATGATGGCACAATTAGCTTTTGAAAAATTTAAATAATCAAAAAATAATCAAAAAATAAGAAAAAAAATAAAAAAAATGGAAAAAAAATGGAAAAAACACAAAATCATTGGTGAATTTTCCATTTTCATATTAAAATAAAATCGTATATCTGATGATATATAAAGGGGTAAAATAATGAGATCTTTCTTAGGTAAGTTAGCGACATTAGATAAAAATGATCTAACCACTCGCGAAACAAAGATTGCTGAATATATTAAAAAAAATTTAGTGATGATGGTAGAAACCGATATGAAAATTGTGACCTTGTCACACGAAGTAGGGACAGGATATTCAGCAATTTATGGATTGTTAAAAAAATTAAATATCCAAGGATATCGAGATTTTTCCATTTCGTTAGCCAATGATGCTGATGCCATGACAATTGATGTCTCAAAAGATGATGAAAATGTTTCACGTAGCTATATTAGCATGATTAAACATAACCACTCTTTAATTGATAAAAAAATGCTTTTTGATACTTTAAATTTAATTAAGAGTGCTAATCGTATTTATGTTGTTTATTGGGAAAGTGTGCTAAGAGGGGCAGCAACTGAATTAACTAATTTTTTCTATTCAGAAAAATTACCAGTCACATTATTAGATTCGGATTGAGATACTATTAATCAAAGAGTAGCTGATGCTGATAAAGAAGATTTATTTCTTTTCTATACCAAATATGGAGCATCAACTCATTTAGCAAAAGTGATTGAGAAAATTAGAAATAAAGGTGGGAAAGTTGTCTTTGTTTCGGGAAGAATTCCGACTCAACAAATTGATAAACACGCTAATCTAATTCATACATTAATTATTGATAATGTTGAAGAGGGTGGAGAATGTGCTATTTCTAAATCAGTGCCGTTTCACTACTTTAATGATTTATTAGTTTATCATTTTCAACATTTGAAGAAAAATAATTAAGCAGCAGTGTTAATTTATTAATTTTAAAAAGGAGGGAAAATGGCTATTTCTATTGAAAATCGTATTTATAAAAAAATGTTCAAAAAAATCAATTTGCGTTTAATCAAATTTTTCAATTTTCTTGGAACATTTTTTATTGGGTCGAGAAACAGCAAAACTAAAAATCATGTTTATTTTTATCCAGAAATTAAACATATGAATAAAGTGATGAAAAAACTTTTCAAACAACCCCAATTACAATTATCACCTTTTGATAATTTAATTCCATTTAAATTTGAAACTGATGACCATGTCATTTTAAGTGGCTTGCAATATATTTCTAATCCTGATAGTGAAAAATGATTGATTGCTTGTCATGGTTTTGGTGAAGATAAGTATTGAGCATTGTATGCAACTAAACCATTTATTGAATTAGGGTATAATATTCTTGTTTTTGATTTTAGAAATCATGGGGAAAGCGAAAAAAATCAACCAGTGACAATGGGTATTTTAGAACAAAAAGATTTATTAGCTGCGATGCAATGATTAAATGAAAATAAAAAATATAAACACCTTGGTTTATTAGGGATTAGTATGGGTGCTTTTGTAATTAACATTGTCCAAGCTAAAGATGAAGCATTGATGAAAAAATATCTTTTAAAGTTTTCTATTAGTGATGTGACATACGGTTCAATCCAATCCTTATTACTCCACATTAGAAATATGTTTTTTAAAAGAATTTTTCAAAAGAAAAGTGTGATTAAAAAAATCAAGAAAATAATTGAATGTCAAAACGAAGAAACCAAGTTGAATTGAAATGAAATTAACATTTTCAAACTTTATGAAAAGGATGGTAAAAAATCATCAATACCAACTTTGTTTACCCATGGGCTAAATGATTTAATTACTCCACCAACAGATAGTTATCGCTTATTTGCTGACCGTAAATTATTTTCCCCACTTGATGAAATTTTAATTTATGATTTTTCAGCCCATGGGTTTTCACTAAAAGAACACTTTATTTCTCAAGCTTATCATTGGATTAAGTTTGAAAATAAAGTGATTGGCACAGACAAAAAGATTAGCATTAAAGCATTAGAAAATATGGGTATTGATGAAAATACCATTTTAAATAACAAAGAAGAAAAATATGAAATTAATACATTTTATTTTTCAGGTAAAGAATAGAGGGCATTATGAAAGAATTACAACAAATCCACCAAGAGTTTGCAAAACTTGATGGTCAAGAAATAGCGATTATTGCAAGAGTGAGATCAAACAGACAAGGAAAGGCTGTTTGTTTTATGATTGTGAATGATGGAACAAGTTTTGATGATTTGCAAGTTGTTTATAAAACAGAAGTTAAAGGCTTTGATGATGCCATCAAAGCCAGAGTTTCTTCAATTGTTGAAGTGACTGGAAAATTAATTTTAACCCCAGGTAAACCCCAACCATTTGAATTGATGGCAACTGAAATTGAATTATTAGATCAAGCTGTGGAAGAATATCCTTTACAAAAAAAAGAACATTCTCCAGAATTTTTAAGAGAAATTGCTCATTTAAGAGCGAGAACTAAAACTTTTAACGCAATTTATAAAGTTCGTTCAGAACTTTCATTTGCGATTCATAAATACTTTAACGATCACGGTTTTTTATATGCACAAACCCCGATCATTACTGGAAATGATGCTGAAGGTGCTGGAGAAACTTTTACAGTTACCACAAGAAGTGATAATAAATATGAACAAGACTTTTTCGGTAAACAATCAACTTTAACAGTATCTGGACAATTACATGCTGAAGCACTAGCGCAAGCATTTAAAAAAGTTTATACATTTGGGCCAACTTTTAGAGCAGAAAATTCTAACACATCAAAACATGCTGCTGAATTTTGAATGATTGAACCAGAAGTTGCTTTTAATGACTTAAAAGCCAACATTGAGTTAATTGAGTCATTAATTAAAACGACTGTTGGTCATGTTGTTGAAAAATGTGCTGCAGAACTAAAATTCTTAGAAACTAATTTAGAACCAGGGTTACTAGATAAAATTAACAATTTAGTTCATACTAAATTCAAAGTCACTGAATATGGTCAAGCAATTCAATTGCTTCAAGAAGCAATTAAAAACGGTCATCAATTTGAAGAAAATAATATTGTCTTTGGTTTAGACTTAGCAACTGAACACGAAAGATATATTTGTGAAGTAATTAACCAAGCTCCAACTTTCGTGACTAACTATCCAAAAGATATTAAAGCTTTTTATATGAAGCAAAACGATGATCACAAGACTGTTGCTGCTGTTGATTTACTAGTCCCAGGAATTGGGGAATTAGTTGGGGGAAGTGAACGTGAAGGTGATTATGATAAGTTAATTAAACGCTGCCAAGAAATGAAGATTGATCCTGCCAGTTTAGATTGATATCTAAACTTAAGAAAGTATGGTTACTATAAATCTGCTGGATTTGGTTTAGGTTTTGAAAGATTATTAATGTATATCACTGGAGTTGCTAACATTCGTGATGTCTTGTTATACCCAAGAACACCAAATAACTTATTATTCTAAAAATAATTGAAAAACATTATTTACATGTAGGGTACCCTTTTTCGGGACACACATATTTTACAACAGTGTAATCCGTTTATTATTGTAAAAATTACAATAATGTTTTAAATTGAGTGAATATTCATCTAAAGTTGTATAAACATGACTTTCTTTTAAGGCTTCTCTCTTTAAAGTGCTTCAAAAACCTTCGATAAAACCATTGTCAGTTGACTTACCAACTCTTGACATACTTGGTTTGAAACCAAATCAAGTTAGGATTAATCAATATTGATATGATTTAAATTCAGACCCATTATCTGAATGAATAATAGAATTTTTTTTAAATGAACCAAATTCATCAACCATTTTTAAAAAGGATTCCATTACTAATTCCATACCTTTGTATGGCTTAGTAACCACACCAAAGACTTTCTTTTGTTTAATATGATAAAAAGCACATGTGTATCATTTTTCTTTTCCATAGTTTACTTCAGTAATATCAGTTGAAAAGACATCACCAAATTTTGTTAAATCCATTTTTGGTTTAATAATTTGCTTATATTTGCCTTCTTGTTCTGGAATTGGTGACTTTTCTTTTTTAGGAGGATGTGAATTATTAGGTTTTAAATTATAGAAAATCATGTATCTACGAGCTTTTTTGACACTTATACCTAATTCTTTAGCAATTCTTTTAGGCCCATATGTATTACCACTATCTTTAAATTCTTGATCAATTTTCAAGACCAATTCGTAGTTAATACAACGATTTATAGGTTTATTTTCTTTTAATCAACGATAATAAACTGTTTTGGAAAGTCCAAACAATTGGCACAATGTTCTAATTGGAAGTTCCTTTTTTTCAATGTAAAAGTTTGTGATGACTATACATTTATAAATATTTAGCTCTCATTTATTTACTTTTTTTTATCAATTTCTCTTTTTAAAAGGCGAAATAATTCTTGTCTAGTTTCTAGTTCTAAGTTTGCTCGTTTTAATTTCTTGATTTCCTTTTCTAACTCTTTAATTTTTTGGTCTTCTACTTTTTTAGTTCCTGATAAACCCTCAGAACCAAATTTATCATATTGTTGCACTCATTTTGAAAATGCTTGATAAGTGACGTTGTATGGAACCACAAAATGGCGCATTTCTAGCTTAGAATTTTTAAATTCTAAAATCATATTTTCTTTTTCTATTGGACTGTATTGTCTATTCATAATAAAAACCTCTTTCGTTACATATAATTTTACAATCACTTTATTGTGATTTAAATTATGTGTCCCGAAAAAGGGAACCTTACA
>NZ_JADH01000023.1 GCF_000518285.1 Williamsoniiplasma lucivorax ATCC 49196
TATAAATTAAAATTGGAAGTGCAACACTTCTAACAAAATGCTTCGTATAGTTGTTGAGCTGAATTGTAGTTCAATAATTTACGGGGCATTTTGTTTATTTGATCTAAGATACTATTAATATTATCATTTTCCAGTTTCTCAAAACTGGTTTTTTTCGGAAGTGCTCTACGTAATAATCCATTAAAGTTTTCGTTACTTCCTTTTTCACAAGAGGCATACGTGTTGCAAGCGTAAAGAGAAGCATTAATTTCCTTAGTTACTTCGTGTAATAAATTGAATTCCAGCCCATTATCTTTGGTGATACTTTTGATTTTAATTGATTCTTTTTTAATTAGTTCTCTTAGTTTTTCGTTAGTATATTTCATGGTTTTATTTTCTAATTTAATTGCAAAAGCCATTCTGGTCATTCTTTCGACTAATGTTAAGATGGATTTGCTTTTTCCAGCTCCTACCACTAAATCTATTTCGTAATGTCCAAACTCACTTCGATCATTAATGTGTTTTGGTCTGTATGTAATTGGAATGACTTCCATTTTTGACAATTCATATAAATAACGCTTATATTTATTGGTTTTTTTGAATCAATATCTTGGTCTTAGTAAGTGTTTGGGTTCAATTTTTATCGCTTTAGAATGAATTCAATTGTAGACAGTTTGAGTTGTTGGAGTTTTGATTCCCAATTGTTTAGCTTTGAAAACACAAACATCAATTCCATTAAATTTGGGTTCAAAATTTGCATATAAAAAATTCAAAAAATCTGGGAATTTATCCATTTTCGCAAGGTGTAATTTTTGCATATTCACACCAGTTGTAAATTGTGCGTCATTAGCAATATATAATGGTGTGGCTAAATTCTTTTTTAACTCTCTAGAAATTGTAGATTTGTTTCTCCCCAATTCTTTGGCTATATATGTTATTGATTTATTTAATTTGTGTAAATATTCAATAATAGTACGTTCTTTGAACGATAATTGTTTATAATTTTTCATGTGAATAATCCCTTGCTTGCTTTAATCAGTTTGAAGGGTTATTCACTTTTTATTTGCATAAAAAGAAGTGCACCCTATGAGAACATTGTCTCACAAGTGTTGCACTTCCATTTTTAATTCATAAAACTGCAGTTTTATTATTCAATACTTATTAAGAAACTATAGATTTTTTGACCACCATCAACAATTTCATATTCGACATCAAAGTTCTCATCTAAGAATTTTCGTAAATCACTAATATTTTTAGCATCAGTTTCTTGACCAACAAAAACTGTAATAATTTCTGTTTTATTAGTGATATATTTAGTTAAAGTTTTTTCAAAAATAATCTTTAATGAAGTTGCTGTGGAAACAATTTTGCCATCCACAATTGCCATTTGTTGATTTTTCTTGATTTTAATCCCATCAACTAATGAATCTTTAGCAGCTTTGGTAATACTAAATGAAGTCACATTTTTAATTGCTTTAGTTAAAGCAGCATTATTTTTGAAACTTGAAGCAGAAGGGTCAAAGTTTAAAGCAGAAACCATTCCTTGTTGAATTGTTTTTGTGGGAATAACATAAATTTTTGATTTTTCTTCCACTTTTTCAGCTTGTTTAGCAGTTAATAAAACATTTGAATTGTTTGGCATAATAAAGACATTTTTAGCATCAACATCTTCAATTGCTTTTAAAAATTCATTAGTTGAAGGGTTCATTTTTGAACCTCCATTAATTGCTAAATCAACACCTAATTCATTTTCAAAGTATTCTTTTAATTCTTGACTAGAAACAACAGCAATTGTTGCCATATCATTTTTTAAATTACGTTCATTAGTAATTGTTGAAGATTCTTTTCATTCTGGAGTTTTTGCATCTTTCACTTGACGTTCAGCTTGCAAATTCATATTTTCCACTTTTAACGATCTGAAATCACCATATTGTTGTAAGAAAGTGATGATTTGACCAGGGGTTAAAGCATGCGTATGCACTTTTAAAATATCTTCATCAATGACTATAACAATTGAACTATTGCCATAAACAGTTAATTGATCACGAATTGTTGAAACTTGAATTTTATCAATTCATTCTGAATTTAACATAACAATTGCTTCAGTACAATAACCAAATTCGCCTTCAATTTCCATTTCTAAATTGTCACCCTCATTGGTTTCTAATTTTTCTAAATGAGCAATAATTTCCCCGTGATTAACAACACTATTCATGCCTTCTAAAAATTTAACTAACCCATATCCACCAGAATCGACAACTCCAACATCTTTTAAAGCTTGTAAAAGATTAGGTGTGTTTTCTAAAGAAATGTTAGCAGCTTGAATTGCTTCATTTCAGAATGCCTTTTCATCCATTGTGTCATCTAAAAGATTAACCGCTTCAGCAGTTTCTCTAATAACAGTTAAAATTGTACCTTCTACTGGTTTCATCACTGCTTTATAAGCAATTTCTGTTCCCAAAGTAAATGCTTTTTTTCAATCAGCAACAGTTAAAGCTGTTGATTCAACCAACCCTTGAGCAAATCCTTTCATAATTTGTGAAAAGATAACCCCAGAATTACCACGAGCACCCATAATTAAACCACGAGCAAAAGAGTTCATTAATTCACCAATGGAATTAAATTTTAAATCTTTAATATCGTTATAGCCATTTGTGGCAGTTAAATTCATGTTTGTTCCGGTATCACCATCGGGTACAGGAAAGACATTTAATTTGTCTATATGCGGATAGTTGTTATAAAGGTTATTCACACCACTAATTAGCATATCCATAATTTTATTCATGTTGTTCATTTTTTTCAGTCACCTAATTTTTGATATATTTTCTCATTATCTAAATTACAACTAGGTCATCAACAGCTACATCTACCATGTACTTGATTGTGAATTTAGTTGTCTTTTCTAGTTCGTATTTCACCCTAATTTGGATTTCGTTCATTACGTCTTTGATATTTACTCCACTAATTAAAATCACGTGGATTCTAAAACGAGTAAGATTGTCGGTGTTTATGAATTCTACGGCATTATCAATCTCTAAAGTAGAGATATTGTCATTGTTTGTTGCATTAAAATTTGCAAACGAAATGACACCAGGTACTGTAACAATAGCATCTTTGATAACCTTGATGACGTTTTTGTCAATATTATTCACAAAATTCACCGACCTTCATTTTTATATTTTAGCACAAAACATAAAAAAAACATTTTTTTGAAGAACACCAATTGTCCTTCTAGTTAATTTAAATTATTAAATTACTATTCTTTCTCCAACTTTTAAAAAAGTGATGAAAAAGTGAAGTAAAGAGTCAGGTTTTTTAAAAGTTGGTTTTTTTATGTTGTGTATTTTTAAATAGCCTTTTCAGCCAATCTTTATTTTAAAGTTTAAAAACAAAATACATATTACAACATTTGCTAAAATAATTGTTAAAAAAGACACAAAAATATTTAATAATCCTTGTTTTGCCCATAAAGTGTGGAAAACTCTCAGAAAAACATTGCTTTGTTTAACAAATATGCTTGAAATAGGTTTGGTTTTTTAGTAATATCTCTAAGTACGAAAAGTTAGAGGTGAAACAATGGCAAGAAAAGATTGGTTAACAGGCAAAGGTGCTCTTTCAGGAAACTCAAGATCACATGCTTTAAATGCAACTAGAAGAAAATGAAATTTAAACTTACAAAAAGTTAAGTTAACTGATGATCAAGGTAGAACTTACGTTATCAAAGTTTCAGCTAGAACATTAAGAACTTTAAAAAAAGAAGCAAGAGTTAATGGATAAAAAAATCAGCAATTGCTGATTTTTTTTATAATATTCCTAATTGGTGTTTGACTTCAATAGTATTATCGACACGATTTTCTTTGTAAGCCACCATAATTTCTTCAGCGCTGGTGTCAGTTAACGTTTTCATAATTTCTTGTTTTAATTCAGCATCAGTTTTTTCAAAATTTTCATTTAAGAATTGTTTGTAATCTTTGATAAAATGCTGAATTTGTTTTTCTGGGTTGGTTATAAAAGCTTTTTCTTTAACTAGGGCTGTTGTCTGGAAAGTGTCTTTTAATTCTTTATCAGCAGATAAAACTAAAAATAATAAATATTTACAATAAGCATTAATAATTTTTCTTTGTAAGATAAAGTCTGGGCTTTCCAAATAAGCACTGGTTTTTTTAGTTTTCTCTTTGCCAGATTTGGCTGCTTTTTTAGCAGCCTTTTGTGCAATGATTGCTTTTTCTCAATCGGGGGTAAAATCATATTCATTATCTAATTCAGGATCAATGACTTGACGTTGCGCCTTTTTGATTTTGGTTTGTTTCAGAATTGTTTGACGATACTTTTGAGCAGACCAAATTGCTGGGATATTTAGTGTGCACCCAAAACAAAATTTAATGAATAAACTCACTTCTTTTTTATCATCAGCAACTAAAATTCATCACACTAAGTTGAAAATCCCCATAAAAGCAAAAATGAGTAAACTGAATAATCCAGTGATTTCAGTTAGTCACACTAAAACACTAGTTAATAAAGCCCAAAACATAATTGATATCATTAAAAAAACAATAGTTATTATTTTAAATTTTTTCATTCACAAATCCTTATTATTAAATTTTACATTAAATACTTTTAAAGTATAATATATTTAATGCCCTCTTGGCGGAATTGGCAGACGCATCAGACTCAAAATCTGACGAGGAGACTCGTGTCGGTTCGACCCCGACAGGGGGCACCAAATTGAAATTAAAGGTACTTGGTACCTTTTTTTGTTAAAATATTTTTAAGGACAACAATGGATAAATGAAAAATTGAAACTGATCAAAAAAATAGAATTCATATTAAAAAAAATAATGAAGGTAATTTTATTAATAAACACGAAGCAGTCCGTTTAGGACAAAAAATGGCCAAAGATAATAAAGCCATTCTTTTAGTGCATGACCAAGATGACAAAGAAAAAAAGCTTATTCAATTTGATTACACCAATTTTTTATCACCAGAAGAAATGTATGGCAAACAAATTAGTGAAATGCGGATTGCCCGAGCTGAATTAGTTGTTGCTAAAGTCGAAATCCGCAAACGTAAAAAGCAATTGAAAAATTCTGATAAAGAAGAAAGAATGGAAAATAAAAATAAAGTTATTTTTACAAGAGAGCGTTTTCAAAAAGCAAAAATAAATTTTAAAAATGCTAAAAAGAAATTTAAAGAAATGAAGAAAAGTCAAGAAAAAAGCGATTATTAGTCGCTTTTTATGTAGAACTGACAATGATAATATCTTAATGAAGCGGTAAATAGCAATGTTCCAAATATTTCATAATTATAATGAGGCGAGTTATGAGACTAGGGGTGAATAACACAAAAAGACATGTATCTGAGGTTATTGAGCAAGTTATTGAGCACAAAATAAACAAACCTTGATCAAGTGAAATCTTCATAATGTAGATATTAATATTGGCCTTATCAATATAGATGGGATTCAAAAAAAGTATAGAATTTAACTAAAAAGTGTTGTATTATGATTATGAGCAAAATCAATCAACGATGTTTATGCAGGTTTGGGGCGGTTCCAAACAACTAGATTTATAAAAGTTCGATTACCCGTTATTCTTTTATAAGTCAATTTATTAAGGTTAATTTATTAAATTGATGATTCATCTTAATCAACGCTTTTGGAAGTGTGGTAAGATAATTAAGAGTTGAGCCTATGCTCAACATACTCGAAATAATATTGGTAGTGCATTTATTTTGATGATTAGTTAACAAAACCACTATTGTTTTGTTTCAAAAGAATAATTAAAAAGCAACATTTCAAATTTTATTTGGTGTTGTTTTTTAATATATAAATGAATAAAGAAAATCCAAAAAAACAACAATTATGGAATTTAACTAAAAAGTGTTGTATTATGATTATGAGCTCAAGCCTCTCAACGATGTTTATGCAAAGTTCGGGGTGGTTCCGAACATTAGATCTATAAAACTTGGATTATTCATTATAAATTTATAGGTGAATTTAATAAAGGTAATTTTATTAAATTGATGATTCATTAAAACAGCACTGATCTTGTCAAGAAAAGTGGACATAAAAAAACAACACATCAAAAATTAGTTAACAAAAGCAATTCAATTGCTTTTGTTTTTATTTAAAAAATCTTGAGGAGATTCCCAATTTAAACGCTTTGGTGGTCTGAAATAATTATAAAATTCAATGTAATCAATCACAGCTTCTATCATTGACTTTTTAGTTCATTTACTTCTTGGTTTTATATATATAACTTCTGTTTTAAGTGATGCAAAAAAGGTTTCACAAGCACCATTGTCGGGAGAATTCCCTTTTCTTGACATCGAAGGAATAAAACCTAACTCAGAAATTAAAGTCGCATATCTGTTG
>NZ_JADH01000024.1 GCF_000518285.1 Williamsoniiplasma lucivorax ATCC 49196
CCAATGGTGGTTTTTCTATTTTTGTAAATGCTATTTTCATAAAAAAATCTCCTTTAAAGAGATAACAAAAAAACATCTGATTAGACTCCCTACGCTAGTATTGACTAGATCAGGTTCAAAGAGTATTTCTCAAGCTTTCGCTACCTCTGCTATATATTTACACTTTCATTTTAATCCTTTTAAAATTTATCGGTAAGAAATTTTTGAATAAAATGAGAATTACCACCATGAATTTGTTTCTTAACAAGGATTATCAAACTTTAGGTGGATTATTTTAAGGTGATGATGATATAAAAAGGCAATTAGATCAATGTTTGTTTAGCTATCAAGTTATAAAACAAATAAAACCAAAAATTAAATCGTTAAAATCATAAAACCACCTATTTATCTGGGTTTTTGCTTGGTTTATATGATTTTTAAAAACCATTTTATTAACCATATTTTGTAATTTTTACGAGCTTTTATTAAAAAACTCATGCACCAATTCTGATGATTATACTAATGCAGTAATTAAATTGCAGAGAAGTAGTTGTATGATAGTTACATTAAGATCGGTCTTATTAAATTAGCCAATAAAAATCATGGACTTATAAGCCACAAGTCTCTGTAAATGAGATACGGAGTAATCAGGGTTTTATTGCTAAAACTAATGATATAAAAAATGTATAACTAAATTAGTGCTTTCAAAACCGATGAAAATGATGAATTGTTTTTTAAAACGATGATGATCATTGGGTTTTACTGAGATTGTGACTAATAAAATTAATAACCATTTTTGTTGTGAAAAAAAGACAAAAAATATTAGTAAAACCATCATTTTCATAATTAACAAAAAACAACTAAAAACCAAATCACCAAAACCATTAAATCATGTATTAATCAAGGTTTTTTCAGTGGTTTAAGTGATTTTCAATCTATCAAATTATGAACCATATTTTGAATAAAAAATGTTAGAAATTGTTTGAAACAATTTCTAACGAAATGAGTTTTAATAACCTTTGTTTTTGTTCATAATCATTACCACTTTAATAGTTGGAATCATCAACACTTGAGTTAATGGATAGTTGAATGGTCAAATAGATAGAGCATTATAAACAACTGAATAAACAACACCATTACTGCCTCAAGCAGGACCTCCAGCCATTGCTACTCAAATGAAGTATCCCGAAATTGTTTGAATAATATAAATTCCTAAAAAGGTGATGAACCCAACAATAATAAAGTTTAAGTAATTCACATAACCTTTTTTAGTAGAGATTGTAAATCTCAAAATGCTAACAATTCCCGGAATAATCATTGGTACAAAATAATCTAAAAGAAATGATCAAGGGGAAATAATGAATGTTGATCCGACAAATAAGAGTGAAAGTAAAGCACCAGTCATCCCCACAATAATTGAGAGTGCTGGCGAGATTGCAACACCTAAAATAATTAAACCGAGATATTTAAAAGTTAGTCCACCACCGCCAACTAAGCCAGGCATAAATTGTTCTAAATAAGCAAACAAAATAGTTAGTGCGGTAAACATCCCACATAACACAATATCATAAACACTTAATTTTCTAAACCCCAATCTTAATCAAAATCTTTTTCAAGTTAATGGTTCTCTTCTTTGCAAAGCTTTATTTTTTTTAAAAATATAAATCAGTAAACCAATATTGATAAATGCAAATGAAATGATGCTCAACAACATAAACTGCATTTTATTCTCGATAATTTTTTCATTATCACTTAAAAATCAACTCATTGTGATTAATGTGCCAAAAATGGCATCTAAAGTAAAAATCACAATTAATAACATTTTGATATTTTTAAAAAATTCTTCATCAGTGAGCTTAGTTCAAGAAATATCTCAAACACTAAACACAACAACTAAACATAATGCTACCACCACTGATGCGATGGAAAAAACAATCCCTAGTTTGATTAGTTTTGGTTTGTTTTGACTTAAAAGCTTAGTTTGATTCCAAACATCAATTGGTCTTTTTTTAATTGGCTTGGTTGCCATTTGTAAATTTTCTTCTTCCATAAAAAAACCTCCTGGACAGAGGCTACAAAAAAATCACTAATTAGACTTCCTACGCTAGTTTTAACTAGATCAGGTTCAAAGAGTATTTCTCAAGCTTGCGCTACCTCTGCTATATATTTACAAATTTGATTATATAACTTTTTTGATTTTGAAGATAGAAATTTTTCAATGATAAGTTTTTAAAAGTTAACAAACAAACATTATTAGACAATAATTATCATTCAGCTTTTGTAAAGTTCTATTCTAAATTCCTAAATTTAGATTCACCTAAAGATATTTTTGTTCCTTTTTAATACTGTATTTATGGCATCATGAATTAGAAGATTTATTTTATTAAGGCAATGAACAGATTTTACACATTGGAATATGGCAATGTAAAATAAAGATGCTTCAATATTTTACTAAATTATACTTTTTATAAACAACATTTTAATTTAACTCAATAAACCGATATTTGTTGGGAGTAATTAAACTTTTTATTCATTTTGTTGTAGAGATATTGATTTTAATTTTATAATTAAGGTTATAGCGAGGGGAATAATTTTGAAAAAGAAAACTTCTGAATTAAAGTACACAGAAGAACAAAAAGTTCTTCAACTAGCAAATAATAACATTCAAGATTTTGCAAAAAAACTTGATATACCAATTGGCGTGGAAGCTCATACAAGAGCTCAACGCCAAGAATCACAAGGAAAAAATGAATTAATTCATAAAAAATTTAATCACTTAAAAAAATTATTTGGTGTGCTAATTGAACCATTTAATCTTTTACTTTTTGCGATTGGAGTAGCGGAATGTTTAATTTATCTTTTAAAAACTCATGAATTAATTGATCTAATTTCAGCTTTCGTCATTTTTTTCATGATTGTGTTAGCGGGCGGTGTTGATTACACCCAAGAATATAAAGCTTACAAATCGAACAAAGAATTACATCATATGATTGAAAATACTTTTATGGTTTACGATGGAAAATTTAATTTTAATAGTTTTGACATTAAAGATGTCAAAACTAAATTAAAAACATTAGACCAATCAGAATTAATTGTTGGGGATGTTATTTTTTTACAAGCCGGAGATGTCATTCCGGCAGACATTAGAATTATTTATAACCAAAACTTATTAATTGATGAAGCTTCTTTAACGGGAGAAAGTGAGGCTGTAAGTAAATTTAAAGATAATCAAAAAGGCAAAACCATGATCCAAATGCAAAACATTGGTTTTAGTCAAACAACAGTTGTGCAAGGTAGTTTACTTGGGGTTGTGATTAATGTTGGAATTGCTAATTATGCTGCTTCGATTTCTAAAATGGCTGAAGAACAAGAAACTACTTCAGAATACGAAAAAGGTTTAGCAAAAGTAACAAAGGTTTTAATTATTTCTATTTTAGCAATGATTCCGATTATTTTTATCACTTCTGGTTTGCGTTTGGGGGGACAAGAAAATAATTGAATTCAAGCTTTAATTTTTGCTTTAACAATTGCTGTTTCTTTAATCCCAGAAGCTTTACCAGCCATCATTTCTTCGAACCTCCAGTTAGGTTCGAAGCAACTGGCTAAAGAAAAAGTGGTGATTAAAGATTTAGGGGTTGTGCAAAACTTAGGTAGTGTTAATGTTTTAGCAATGGATAAAACTGGGACACTGACAAATGACCAAGTGACTCTCAATAGTTGAGTGAATTATCAAGGCCAACAAAGTGATCATCTGGCACAATTAATTTATTTAAATGCCATTAACCAACAAAATTTATCTAATAAAATTGAACAAGGTATTTTCAAAGTTTTAAATGAAACTTGTTTATATCAAGAAAAATACACCCTTTTAGCTGACCAACCTTTTGATCATGAAACACGGATTGCTAGTGTTTTAGTTAAGTTTAAAAAAGAAGTTGTGCAAATTACTAAAGGTAGTGTGGAAGAAATGCTAACACATATTAGCTTTATCAAAGTTAATGATGAAGTGGTCCCAATCACCAAAGAGCACCGAGCAAAAATAGCTGATCAAGTGAAAACATATTCCAAGCAAGGGTTTCGTACTTTGGTGATTGCTTCTAACAACAAAACCAAAACAATTATTAAAAATAAGCTAGTTTATGAAGGGATGCTGTTGTTTGAAGAAACCATCAAACCACATGTTAAAGAAGCAATTAAATTAGTTTATGACTATAATATTGATTTAAAAATTTTAACTGGAGACGCTCAAGAAATTGCTTTAAATATTGCTAAAACTTTAGAAATGAAACATCCAACCAGTTTAACTGGTGAAGAAATTTTTAAATTAAAAGATCAGCAAATGAGCGAAGTTTTAAAAACAGCCAATGTGCTTGTTAAACTTTCGCCAATCGAAAAAGCAAGAATTATCGATCTTTTACAAAGCAAAGATAACGATGTGGTCGCTTATTTAGGTGATGGAGTTAATGACATGGTTTCACTTAAAAAAGCTGATGTCGGGATCGCGGTGAATAATGGAACTTCGCTTGCTAAAGCAGCGGCTTCAGTCATTCTTTTAGAAAAAGACTTAGCTGTATTAGAAAAATCCTTTATTAAAGGTAGAGAAATTTTTACCAATGCAATTAAGTATATTAATATCACTATTGCTGCTAACTTTGGTTTAATGATGACCTTGTTGATTTCATCATTTTGATTCACTGAATTTTTAGCGATGCAACCAGTTCAATTGTTACTCCAAAATTTATTATATGATTTTGCTAATTTAATATTTGTCTTTGATAAGGTTGATAAATTTTCGATTACCCATCCTAAAAAATGAAGCACTAATCGGATTATTGTTTTTGCTTTTTGAAACGGTCTTGTTGCAACTTTGATTAGTTTAATTAATTTCTTTATTGTTGGTTATGGAATGGGTCTATTTAACCAAATTGATCAAGGTATGGAAGGGGCTATTCAACGTTTTCAAACAACTTTCTTTTTAGAATCTATGATTACCCACATGATTTTAATTTTAGTTTATCGCACCGAAAAAATTTCTTTACTACAATCACGCCCATCATGACAACTTGTTTGTGGCATGGTTTTCTTTATTGGCTTAGCATTTTTAATTACTTATGTTCAGCCAATTGCTAGCATTGTCAAGTTTCAACCACCAAATAAATATTGATTACTAGTGATGCTTGGTCTGATCTTATTAACTTGGTTACTTGGTGAATTTTCTAAATTTGGCTATCAAAAAGTGTTTAAACAATGATATTAATCTTTTTAAAAAATGCAATTATTTGCATTTTTTTAATTTTTCGAGAAAAACATGCAAACTTTTACAAAAAATTTCTAATCTAATAAGGGAGGATGCCAATGTCTAGTAAAAAATGAATAATTAAATGAATTACCATTGTGGACTTCAAAAGTAAAACTGTGGAAACAGACTTAGAATTAAGCAAAGAACAACGCAGTGCCATCACAAATGTTATAATCGATTGGGAAGATGAAGAAAAAATATCGTTCCGAGATAAAATCAAAGAACCAGGAAAGAAGGTCACAAAAATGTTACAAGTTAAAAGACA
>NZ_JADH01000025.1 GCF_000518285.1 Williamsoniiplasma lucivorax ATCC 49196
CAAGATCATACAATTCTTTACAACGGGAATAAGTATTTCATTTGTGAAAAATTCGAACCTTTATATATTATGGCCAAAACTAAAATTATGGTCATGGAAACAGTTAGTGGTCAGCTATACTGTTCGCACAATAATCGCATTTATTTTTTAAGATTAACTAATGATGAATTACTTTACCACAACAAGAAAACATTGCCACAAGATGTTTTTGAAAACACAAAAGTCCCAAAAATGCCAAGCCCTTGACATGCTTCAAACTTCATTTTTTTCAATAAACATTCAAAATTAAAAAGATTCCTCTAATTTTTTGATTTTACTGACATTTTCGCTTGTAAACTACACAAATTTCAACTTTGATTTTGGTGATTTTATTTTACCTGCTCAAACTGATTTAAAAACATATTTAATTACCCAATTTTTAGAAAAAAATAATTTACCTTTTAATCCTGCAGAATGAAGTATTGAAGAAGTTAATCAACAATATTTACTAAGTAATCGCCGAGAAATTTACTATGGCGCAGTCCCATTAACATTTAAAAAAGTTGGTCCAGGCAAAACCAAAGTTGATCAAATTGTGGTCATTGAAAAATCAAAAGATGTCTTAATTTGGGTCTTGGTTGGATTTTTAGGATTAGTTTCTTTATGTTCATTTTTTTATCTAGTTAAAAAAATCAAAAAGAAATAGGTGTTTTTTTGTTAAAATCTATGTAATAGAGGTACAAATGAAATATAAAGCAGTTGGTCTAACAGATGTTGGCAACTATCGCAAAAACAACCAAGATAATTTTGGTTTTACCACCAACAACCAAGATGGTTTTTTTGCGATTGTTTGTGATGGGCTTGGTGGTCATATTGGTGGTGAAGTCGCTTCCAAAATTGCTGTTGATGAATTTATGAGTTTATTTAAACAAACTGATTTTTCTGCTTTAACTAATGCTGAAATTAATGTTTGATTAAGAAAAAGTATTAATAAAATTTTAAAAGTGATGAAAAGCACTGCTAATAAAAAACCAGCAATTATGGATATGGGGACAACACTAACAGCAATTCTTTTTGTTAATCACAAAGGCTTTGTAATTAACATTGGTGATTCGCGTATTCATAAATTTACCAATGATAAAATTTATCAAATTACCAAAGATCAAAATCTTTGAAATGAAACAACACAAGATGAACGCGAAAGAGTGAATAAAGCTGAAAAATTCGGTCCACGTTTGAACGAAATCACTTATTGAAAAGTTTTAACTTCAGCCCTAGGGCCAATTAAAACTTTAAAAGTTGATACATACTTAATTAATGAACCAAAAGGTTTATATTTTTTAACCAGTGATGGTATGCATGATTATCTTGATGATGAAACAACTATTGATGTTTTAGAATCAAACACAACTTTAAAGAAAAAAGCTAAAGAATTAATTAATGTGGCTAAATCTAATCTTTCCACCGATAATTTAACTATCGTTTTAGTGGAGGTTAAATAATGATTTCTAGACCAGCTAAAGATGCGATGAAAGTTGGCGATATCTTTGCAGGAAGATATTTAATTTTAGAAGAAATTGGCTATGGGGGATTTGCCTTGGTTTTTAAAGCACAAGATCTTAGTTCAACTGCTAAAACAAAACCTTTTGTCGCTTTAAAAGTGATGCAAATGGATCTTGATTCAACTCCTGAAGAACGTTTAAAAACTGAACAATCATTAAATTTAGAAAAAGATGCTTTAGCTAAATTTAGTTTTTCTGAAAATGTTGTGGGTTTGAAAAATTTTGCTCAAATTGATTCTTATTTTTACATGGTTTTAGAACTTGTTGATGGCAAACAAAATTTTAGCCAAATTTTTCAACATTATTTTAGCCAATTATCAACAAGAGAAATTATTTATTACTTTTCTCAAATTGCTCAAGGTTTATCAGAAATTCACAATGCCGGAATTACTCATCGTGATATTAAACCCGGAAACATTATGGTCACCAAAGATGAAGTGGTTAAAATTTCAGATTTTGGGATTGCCCGTTTTTTAGATATTTTGAAATATGATAATCCGGTTTTTGAATCGTTTCAAGGGACACCTAAATTTGCTTCTCCTGAACAATCATGAGACTTTAAAACTAGTTATACCCAAAGCGATATTTATTCAGTTGGAATTATGCTTTATGAGTTTTCAACTGGGGTTGCTCCTTTTGAACAATTTGTTATTTTTCCTAAAACTAACAAAGGTGATAACCAAAAACATCGCTATATTTTAAACCAACAAATCAGAGAAGAGATAGTGCGACCAAGAGTGTTTAATCCAAACATTCCCCAAGCATTAGAAAATATTATTGTTAAAGCATTAGCAAAAGATGTGAATGATCGTTTTGCAACTTTCAAAGAATTCACAGATGAATTACAACACATTTTAGATAATAACAATGCGAAAGAACTACCACTATTCAGTGAAATTAAAGACAAAAAATTTGTGAGCAAACAATTACAAAAATCACGAGAATTCAAATATAAACTTTTTTTTAAAATGTTTGAAAAGAAAATTATCATTCCATTTTGAATTTTAATTGTTGTGGTCTTTTTAGTACTCGTAATTTTGGTTTTGGCAGGTTAATTGATGAAACAAGGTGTAATTATAAAAATTGGTAGCAATACAAGTGAAGTGTTAGTGGATAACAAGATTTACCAAGCAAGTTTAAAAGGTGGAATTTTACAAACCACAATCCCAATGGTTGGTGATTTTGTTGAATTTGAAATGATTGATTCTCGTCAAATTATGATCATTAAAATTGCTCAACGCAAGAGTGAATTATATCGCCCTAAAATTGCAAATGTTGATCAAATTGGCATTGTTGCTGCTTTAAAAGAACCAAAATTAGATCACTTTGTTTTACTAAAAATGATGGCTTATTTAAATTCTCAAAATATTCAAGCATTTATCATTTTTACTAAAAAAGATTTATTAAATCACGATGATGAACAAACTAAAATGGCGATGCAATGATTTGTTAAACTCAATATTCCAATAATTGTTTTAAATAATCAAGATGTTGATCGGCAAGAATTAAATAAGTTGGAAAATATTTTAAAAGATAAAATTACGGTTTTAACTGGTCAAACAGGAGCTGGCAAATCAACAACAATTAACCACTTTTTAAAATTTGAAGACCAAATTAAAACCCAAGAGATTTCCAAAGCATTAAATCGTGGGAAACATACAACTACTTCAATTTGTTTATATCAACTACCAAAAAATATTTTAATTGGTGATACACCTGGTTTCTCTTCTTTTGAAATTAAAAACATTTCACCTGAACTAATTGCTTCAACATTTGCACCATTTCAAGAGTTGCATGCTAATTGTAAATTTAGAAATTGCTTGCATGATAATGAAATTAAATGCGCTGTCAAACAAGCATTAATAGAAGATAAATTACCAAAATTTATTTATGATGATTACATTAAAATCATTTCAGAGATAAAATTAAAAAAGGAGACAACTACATGAAAAAAATAGAAATAGCACCAAGTTTGTTATCGGCTGATTTTTATAATTTAAAAGCAGATCTACAAAGATGTCAGGAAAATAAAATTCAATGATTACACTATGATGTCATGGATTATGATTTTGTCCCCAATTTAACTTTTGGGGCCAAAATCTTACAAGATTTAACAAGCCAAACTAATTTTAAAATTGATATTCATTTCATGGTCAAAGTCAAAAGTAAAAATTTTACAGATTTTTTTACAGAATATTTGCAAACAAAACCAGCAATGATGACAATGCATCTTGAAGCAATGTCAAAAAAAGAAACTTATCAATTTATTGATCTATGCAAACAAAATCATATTTTAGCTTCTTTAGCCTTGAAACCTGGAACTAAAATTAAAGCAATTTTACCATTTCTACCTTTGCTTGATAATGTCTTAGTAATGACTGTTGAACCTGGGTTTGGTGGTCAAAAATTCATTCCAGAAGCTGCCCAAAAAATTCATGATTTAAAAATGCTAGCTTCAGAGCACAACTATCATTATACAGTTGAAGTTGATGGTGGGATTAATGAACAAACTTTTCAAGTTGTCAAAAAACATAAAGTAGATATGGCTGTGGCGGGAAGTTATTTATTCGGTCAAAAAGACTTTAGTGAAAGATTGGAAAAATTAAAATAATGAAACCAAATATTTTTATTGTCACAGCTAAAACAAATTTAAAATATAAAAAAATCCCGAATGCACTTTTTATTGGCGTTGAGCGTGGAGCTTTGGATTTAATTCATCAAGGTATTGAACCAATGATGTCGGTTGGGGATTTTGATAAAGTCACTAAAGAAGAATTAAAGGTGATTGAACAAAATTCCAAAACATTTAAATTGTATGATCGAGAAAAAGAATTTTTAGATGGCGAAATTGCTATTAAAGAAGCACTTAAATTACCGCATAATAAAATCTTTTTTGTGGCTGTGCCCACAAAAAGATATGATAAAAATTTTTCCATTTTAGATTTAGTATTTAGATATGATATTGAATTTATTAATGATGAATCTGTTATTTTTAAAATTAAAAAAGGCACAACAATCCTTGATTTTAATTTATATCAAGATATTACATATGTTTCTTTTTATGCCAAAAGCAAAACCACGATCACTTTAAAAAAATTTAAATTTGATGCTGAAGATTTGGTTTTAAAAGCTTATGAAAATAAAGCTGTTTCTAATGAATTTCTGCCCTATATCAACCCAAGCATTACAACAGATAAAGATTTGGTTTGTATTTTATCCAAATAAAAAGCGACTAATAATCGCTTTTTTCTCTCAATAGGTAAATAGAAATGTCTCAAAATTAAATTGTAAATTTATAAGTCTTGGACTCTTTTTTCATTTTATTTAAAAATAAAAAAACAACACTTGAAAGTGTGAACATCTAAAATAAAGTAGACACAAAAAAACAACATTTTT
>NZ_JADH01000026.1 GCF_000518285.1 Williamsoniiplasma lucivorax ATCC 49196
TTTTACCCTGATGTTTATTATAATATGAACAAAGAAAAGCAAGAGGGTCAAAAAAATATCATGAAAAATAAAGAAAATCAAGATAAAAAGCAAATTGCTGAATTAGTCAAAGCACTAGAAGAATCTCAATCTAAAGTGAAAACTTTAGAAAAGGAAAAGGAATTAGACAAACAACTAATTGATATTTTAAAAACAAAAAATCAAGTTTTGGAAAAGTCCAGAGCTTCTTACACAAATCTCATAAATCAAAAAAATCTAAGTAAGTGTGAGGAGCAAAATTTAATTATTGAGAATACCAAAGTTTATAAACATTATGCTTATATTGCATGTTATGAATTATTAACAAGAATTGATATTTCACAAAACAAATTGATCAAATTTTTCAATATCACCAAGAAACGTTTTATTGAATTTAAAAAAAGGCATTGTTGGCCTGATTTTTTAGATGTGAGGAATGGTTTAAAACCAATACCAAAATTTAAGAAATATCAAGGAAAAGTTACCCCAAATGCGAAGAAATTACTAGAAAAAGTCTATAAAGTCCATAATAAACCAATCTCTGCTGCTGATTTGAATCAAATAATATTCTTTGTGTTTGGAGTGAAAATTTCGGTTGCAAAAATAAGAGAAATTCAAAATAAATACCCAGCCAAATTTAAACATGTTAATCAAAAAAGAACTAAATATAACGGTAATGACCGTAAAAGAAAATTCACAAAAGAGGACTTGCTACTAAATAGTATTGAAGGACAAAATGCTTTTGGTATTGATGGTGTTCACTATCCAGTTGTCATTAAAGGCACTCACAAAAAACCAGTGGTTGTCATTAGCTATGATTTAAGATTTAAAACAGTGGTTGGATTTCATGCTGAATTTAGTGAAACATCCAATTCAACTCATCAAGTTTTTATGAAAGCATCAGCTTACATAAAAGCAAACGATGTACAAAATGCTATCATTCAAACCGATCGGGGATCAGCTTTTGCTTGTGAAATTATTAATAACTTCGAAAAAGAAGCTAATAATTATATTCATCCAATGTCAAAAGCAGGATTCAAACACAACCCTTGAACTGAATCTTTAAACGGATGAGTGAAACACTCTTTTATAGAACAATATGGGAAGTATTTCAATTCTTTAGAGGAATTTAAAAACACATTCCAAGAATTCATAAATTCATGAAATGTGTTCAAAATATCAATGTATAATGTAGTTAACGCAAATAGATCAACTTATTTTAAAGTGGTGTCTTTAAGTTAACATATTCTACCAAAACTTTTATTCGCCCAAATTTTTTTAGTTTTTATTTCAATAGTTGTTTTTTTACCAAGTTCAATAGCTGACATTGGTTTTATGTGAGATAAATCAACATCATATAAAATGGGTAATTTAATATCACTTGCTAATAAGCAATTATTTAAAATATCAATAGCTGTTAAATTCTTAAAATCTTTCACATTAGTTTTGCCAAAAATTATGCATTCAACATTTTCAAATTTTTTATTTAAAATTAAAGAGTTATAAATTCTTTCTAATTCTGCAGCCGTTTTTTCATCATCTTCAATTAAAAGAATTGCTTTTTCATTTGGTTTAAAAACATAATCACTTCCAACAATCGACATCATAGTATTACCATTACCACCAAACAAAGTTCCTTGATAAAGTTCTTTTTTTGAATCAAAATTAAGTGTTGATCATCGATTTTGTATTTCGCTTCTTTGACTTTCAAAATTTTCTCAATTTTGAAAAGAAGTGTAATAAAAATCTGGAACTGGTAGTTGTGTTGGTTTTTTAGTGATTAAATTCATTAGAGCATTATATGAAAACTCTCTAGATGCTTCTTCAAATTCACCAAAATTAGGAAACAAAGCAGGTCCATATATGACTCTACAATTAGGACATTTTTTTAAAATAGCAGATAGCAATGATGTTGAATCACTAAAACCACAAAAAATAACACCTTTTTTGTTTATTAATTCATAATCTAAAAATGGAAGAATAGAACTTGTATTGCTTCCCCCAATTGCAGATAGTAAAAGCTCTGCTCCATTAAAAACAAGATTATTAATTTCATTAGCTCTTTGTTTAGCATTTCCCGCAACATAATTTTCATTTTTATAAAACAATTCACCAAGAATTACTTCATGCCCTTTTGCTTTTAAAAAATTAATAGCTCTTTCACCTCGTTTTGGTGAAATAGAACCAATTGGAGTTGAAGCTGTAAAAATTCCTATTTTCATTTTTCTTATTCATTCTTTCTAACTTTAAGTATATATTGATATCCAAAAAAATTTTAATTTTACTTAAATATTAATTTTTTATCAATAAAAGTTTAAAATAAAGAACAAGGAAGGAGATTAAAATTATGTACGGAATATTAAGAAATTAATTTTTTAAAATAACTATTTATTTAGTTATTTTTTCATGGAGGTTTTAATGAATAAATATAAATTGTCGCCAACTTTTCAATACCAAATAATTGATAATCAAATCATCTTAGGAAAAGGTACCAAACAAAAAATTTTGGATATTTCTTATTTAGTAGAAATTGTAAATATTGGATCTTTTTTAAGTAATAAACTAGCAAACAAAAAAGAAATCATTGCTTATATAAATAATCAAAAACTTAAAATGATTGATTGAAATTTTTTATGAAATAATGATTTTTTAATAGATTCTGAATTTAATTTAGATTCAACTTTTAGTAGAAACGAAATGTTTTGAAATTATAAGTTTAATAACATTGATTTTATTAAAAAACATGAAAACTTAAATTTTATAATTTGAGGGTGTGGTGGTATTGGTAATGCAATATCATTTTCATTAGCTAGCATGGGATTTAAAAATTTTACGTTGATTGATATGGATGTTATAGAAAAAACAAATCTTAATAGACAATTTTTATTTGAAAATGCAGACATTGGAAATTACAAAAATAAAATACTTGCCAAAAAATTATTAGCAAGATTTGGCAATTTAAATTTTAAATTTTCACTTGAAGATGTTGGTTCAAATTCATTTATTATTTTATCTGCAGATGAGGGTAATTGTATATTAGATGCTACTAAATTTTCTTTTTTAAACAAAGCACCTTTATTAAATGTTGGTTATCTTAATGATATTTCTGTTATAGGTCCTTTTTCATTACCAGGTAATAGTAAAGTTGATTCTTCATGTTTAAATTGTAATTACAAAATTACAAATGATTTAAAAACTTCTAAGTTTTTAATAAACAAAGCGCCATCTTGAATAGGGAATAATTTTTTATCTAATCTTATTGCAATTAAGGAAATTATAAATTACTTAAATAATGATTTTGAAAACTTAGAATCAATAAATAAACGTTTTGGTGTTGAATTATTCAGTTTGCAATCATTCACAATAAGTATGAAACGTGACCCAAAGTGCAAATTTCATTATAAATTTTAAAAATTATTTCTACTTTATGTTTGAAGTTTAATATTTTTAATTTTAAATAAATGACCCTAATTTTTTAGGACCATTTTAAATTTTTATTAAATTATTTTGTTTCTTTATTTTCAATAAAAAATTTGTGTTTCAGGAATTGAAACATTGTTTAGAATAATTTTTTCTTCTTTTTTATTCATAAATAAGAAGATTGCAATCACTAAACTAGGAACTAATACAATGCCAGAACTTAGGAATGGAATTGCACTAATAACCAACATAATCATGAAAACTTTGAAAAAATTTTGGCTAATAGTTAATTAATTTCCAAAAATTAATGCAAACATAATAGTCATAATGATTTCTAAAGTTAAATAAATTAAGAAAAGAATTAAGACTTTATAACTAGTAGGTTTTGTTTAATCAAAATTTGGATCAATAGAAAATACAAGTCAAATAATTAGAACTATTAAACTTGCTAAAATAGCAACAATATTAAATACTAAACCAACAATGAAAAAAAATCGATATCTTAAATCAAACATAATTTTTGTCTTTAAATTTAAATTAATTTGCGTATTATTTTGATCCAATGAAATTTTAGAAATTGGTTTAGATACAATTTTATTGCCTTTTCGATTGATATACATAAATACTAAAACCACAATGTTTGAAACAAAAGGAAACAATGAGTTTAAAACAGGAATTGAACCAAAAGCCAAAAGCGCAATAAATGGAATAAAAAATTTTTGATTCATTGTAAATTTATTAGCAATAACTAAAGAATAAACAATAGTTGTTGTTGTGACAATAACCAAAGAAAAACCCCCAATTAATCAAATTGATCAAGCAACACTATCTTTAACACCACTCAATATTAACATTCCCGGAATTGTTAATATTAAAATTCCTGCATACATTGAAAAACAAGCACAAATCATGCCAACAATGATTGGAAGTTTATTTTTTGAAGAAATAGCAAGTTTATTTTTTGCCATATGACCACATCGTTTTTTAATTAATTACATTTATATTTTAATAAAATGAATTAAAAAATAAGTTTTTTAGTCTAGAAAAAATTTTTATTTATTATTCATTTTTTTAAAAAACACTATCTTAGAATTAAACACGGAAAAATAAATTCTACATTTTATGAATTAATAGCGCTAGCGGAAGCTGGCGTTTTTCAATTCAATACTTTTTGTTTTCTTTTAAAATTATATCACTCTATATATTCTGATATATACTTATGAATTTCATTAAATTTCATTTTGGCAGTAGCTAAATGATTTAAATATTCTCCTTTTAAGCAACCAAAGAAATATTCAACTTCTCGGTTATCTAATGAATTCCCAACCCTTCCCATTGAAGTTTTGGCATTAATAGTTTTTAATTTATCAAGAACTTTATAACTAGAATATTGAAAACAATAATCAGAATGA
>NZ_JADH01000027.1 GCF_000518285.1 Williamsoniiplasma lucivorax ATCC 49196
TGGGAATCTCCTCAAGATTTTTTAAATAAAAACAAAAGCAATTGAATTGCTTTTGTTAACTAACTTTTGATGTGTTGTTTTTTTATGTCCACTTTTCTTGACAAGATCAATTGCTTAATTCGATGAATTTTATTTTAGTTTGAAAAACAATTTTCATTTAAGAAATTTTTTTCTGTTTTTCAAAATCTCTTCATTTAATGGTTAGGTGAAACTCTAAGGATATAATAAAAATAAGATGTAATGTCACATCTTAAAAAATTTTTTCAAAATTAAAAACAAGAAAAGAGGTCTAGAAATGAAAAAAATGTTATCCCTATTAGGTAGTTTGGGTTTAATAATTACCACAATCACTACAAGCACATTGGTTGTGTCTTGTGATAAAGTACCAAGATTTCTGCTAGAATATATTAATAATATTCTTCCTGAAATTGAAGAAATTATCAATTCTAAAAAAGAACTCTGAACAACTCAAGATTTGCAAGAAAAATTAAAAAATGACCCGAATATCAAAGGAAATTTTGAAGTATCTGAGGTAGCGTTTGAAGCACCAAATGATCTTAAAAAGATTGTTAAAAAATTTGTATTTAAAGCTATTAAAGACAAAAAATATCGAGGTGAAGTTCAGGCATATCAAATTAAAGATAGAGCAAACCAAAGTAAAACCATTTATACAATTGGATTTGGTAATGATGAATTAGATTGAGTTGATGGCCCTGCTCCAGAATGAACAATTAATATTTTGAATCTCGGTTGGGATGCAAATGGAAAAGCATATCAAATGCCAAAACGTATTAGCATTGTGCCAAAGTACATTAGTCCTAACATAACTAGTATGGAAGGCATATTTCAAGATGCTAAGTATTTTAATAGAAATATTTCCGACTGAAACACCTCAAAAGTGATTAATATGGCTAATATGTTTAATGGTGCAACTGAATTTAACCAAGATATTTCTCAATGAGATACGTCACAAGTTATTAATATGGAAGGTATGTTTCAAGATGCTTGGAGTTTTAATAAAAATATATCAAATTGAAAAGTTCATAAAGTAACAAAACATTCTAACTTTGCTAACCCAAAACCCGAATGAATGATGGTTAAAGAATTAGATTGACCAGAAAGCTTTAAACCTCATTTTAAAAAATAAATACTGTGTAATCATTACCATAATTAATAATTTTGTTTTAAAAAGCAAATTGTTAAAATTGAAATGTCAACACATTAAACATTTTTACAAAATGGAAACAACTTTAATTTTATTTTTGAATTAAAATGTAAAAAAATTAAGAAATATAATAATCTTAGGAGGCAATATATGAAATTTTTGCGCAATATTTTAATAAAGGCTATTTATAAAACTAAAAAATATAAAACCTGTATTAAAGATTACTATATTTTAAAATTTTTTAAAATCTCATTATCTTCAAAAATTAAGGTGCAATACCGGTAATTATCATTTTTATACTTTTAATCATAAATATAATTGAGTTATTTTTGTTTAATAATATTTTTAAATGATTTTTAATGAAAAGATTATTTTCCTTAACCAAAAATTAATTATATTTTCAAATAAATATACAAATGGAGGAAATGTATATGAAAAAATTACTAATCTCACTATTATCCTTGACTTTAGTGAGTTCTACTAGTTTATTTTGTGTTTCTAGTAGTAAAGTGGCAATTAAAATACAAGAAGATAAAAGACAAGCATTGGATGAAGTTTTAGAAAAAAATGCAATTAAAATTTCTAAAACAGATAAATTAAAATACAATTTAAATATAGATCAATATGAGAAAAAATTTTTGAAAAAGAGAATTTTCTCAACAAAATCAACTTTGGAAGAAAAAGCTAATAATTATATAAAATTGTTTGATATTCAGAATTCATTTGGGACACAAAGAATATATGTGTACGATAAAGATAATATTGAAAGTGAAATCTACTCATTTGTTGATAATGAATTGAATGAGCAAGAAAGCATTAAATATGATTTTGATGAAGAAATGAAATTTATCAATTCTTATTCGCACATTAATTCATTACATTATGATTATGGATTTCAGAATGCAATGAGTAATCTATATTTAAAGAAAATTGCGGATTCAAATGATGAAGAAAAACAATACCTTTCAAATTATGCATGGTCAAAATATGAAAAACCAGTTGAACAAGAAAGTAAACCAGATTTCTTTTCTCAAACCATAAATGGTTTTAGTCAAGTGTACTCTTTTGTTAATGATGTACTTTTAATTGGTTTAGACTTGGCCATTTCTGCAGCCTTAAGCTTTCTATTTGTCAACCCTTTAACAACAACTCTATTACCCGCTATCATTCCTTTGGCTTCAACCGCACTAACTAAAATTGGATTTCCAGTAAGTGAAAAAATTGTCAAAAAAATAGTAAAAGGCATTGTTAAAAAAGCTGTTAAAACACCATTAAAAAAAGATGTAAATGGATTATGAATTATTCAAGCAATTAAACAGTTTATAAAAAACCAGAATTTAAAACCTATTCTAGAGAAAAATAGAGAATTTTTATCAGATAAATATGGTCAAGATGTTTGAACTGACTATAATAATTTTTTCATGGAAGGTTTTGACAATGGAATTGCTGGTAAAATTAATTCAACATTTGGTGGTGTTAGTGTGAAAGACAGAGCTGTATTAATTTTTGATAAAATAAGAAATCCTCTTTGAAATTTGGATTCTATTACATCTCATTCTACTGCAAAGTTTAGAGAATGACTTCCATGATCAACTTATACAAATAAAAAAACAATGCACCATAGTGTTGACCAAAATAAAATATTAGAATTTTTTACAGCAACATTAGCAACCAAAACAACATGAACTGGTACATATTATGGTCCAGTCAATAAATCTAGAGAAAAATGATATGATTTAGATTGATCTGCAAATTTTTTAGAAAAAACAACTTTAGAACTAAAACCAAACATTAGTAAGAAAAGTAAAACTATAGCAAAGTTATCCTTTATAAATGAAAATTTAAAAGATACCAGAGGAATTGCTAAATTTTTCAAAGATAATAAAAATGAATTTGATAATGAAATGGAGCAAAATACTAAAGATATATTGTCTAATTATCCAACAAATTCAATAAGAAATAATTATAAATTTTTAAGTTTTGGTAAAATTTTTAAGTAATATAGATATAGAATTTTAAATTAAATGCAATTTTTATAGTAAATAATTCTTTTGATAAGAATGTATTGAACAAGAAAAGGGGATGTATGACAGTGACTAAAAATAATTTTGCAAAAATTATTCCAGAATTTAGAAAATATAAAAAATGAACAAAAATTTATTTGTTAATAACTTTTTTGGTGATATTAATTTTAGCTGGAATTTTAACTTTTGTTAAGATACAAAGGGTCTTTACGGATTTTTGTGTAAATTCATTTTTACTCATTATTCAATTACGACCCTCCCTTCAAACATTATATAAAAGTGAGCCAGTGCAGAT
>NZ_JADH01000028.1 GCF_000518285.1 Williamsoniiplasma lucivorax ATCC 49196
ACTAGAAGATAACAATCCTCAAGCTGTGCACAATTTAAAAGAAGCTATTGGTATTGCTCAAAAAGTTAACAACGAAAGCAAAGCTAAAGCTGCTCAAGGTATTTTAGACAAAGCAATCAATACTTTTAAAAATGCAATTAAAACTCCTGAAACTGCTAATTTAACTGATTTAAAAGCTAAAATTTCAGCAGCACAGGCTCAAATTATTAATGATCTAAAAAATACACATCCAAAAGCTGTTGAAAAATTAGAACAAGCAATTCAAAAAGCTCAAGACGTTAAACTTGAAGGACCAGCCAAAGCTGCTACTGATCAATTAGACAAAGCGATTAAAGCTTTTAAAAACGAAATTAAAACTCCTGAAATAGAAAATTTAAACGCACTAGAAGCTAAAATTTTAGCAGCACAAGCCGAAATTACTAATGATCTTAAAGACACACATCCAAAAGCTGTTGAAAAATTTGAACAAGCAATTCAAAAAGCTCAAGATGTTAAACTTGAAGGACAAGCAAAAGCTGCTACTGATCAATTAGACCAAGCAATCAAGGCTTTTAAAGAGGAAATTAAAACTCCTGAAACTAAAATAAATCTTAGTGACATAAAAGGCTTACAATTAGATTTAGGCCCAATAGCGAATGTTAATCACGAGACCATTAAACAAGCATTTTTAGACAAAAATAAAAATCTAAAAGAATTTGCAAATTTGGATATTTCTAATTTTGATGTTAAACGTAACCCAAGTGGTTCAGAAACAATTATTAGAATAAAAGGGAATAATCCTCGATATGAAGGTTCAGTTCGAGTGACATTTACCACTAATTCGATTGGTGAATAAAATAAAAAACCAATATTTAATGAAAGATTCATTGCAAAATGAATCTTTTTTGTTGAAAAAGTGAAAAATTTTGCAAAAAAGTGAAAAATTTTCAACTTTTTCTCTAATCTATAATGAGAAGCAATTCTCTTTTACCTAAAAATGTAATTAAGGAAGGAATTTTTATTTATGAAAAAAGCATTAACCATTCTCGGAAGTTTTGCTACTCTGGGAGCAACAATGTTATCTGTTGTTGCTTGTGCAACACCAAATATTGAGAAACCAAAACCAAAAATCAATCTTAGTCAAGTTGCAAAAATCGCTAAAACGTTACCAAAGTTAAATAATGACCAAAACGATACAATCATTGCAGCATTTGTCAAAGCAAACAAACAAACTGACCAAATCAATCAATTACAAATTGATGATTTGGAAATCAAAAGTAAGCCAATTAATAATGTAGCAGTAATTTCTATTAAAGATAGTCATCGAGATTATCAAGGAGCATTTTATGTCCAGTTTGAATTAAAAACAGATTTGAGTGAAGATATTGATTTAGGTAGTTTTAATAGCATTAATAAAACCATCATTTTAAAGACATTTTTAAAAATTAAACAAGATGATAAAATCTTCACTAAGATCTTAAAAACTAGTGACTTTATAATCGATACTGACCCCAAGGGAGTGAATGCGGTTATTTCCATTAAAGATGAGCAACCTGATTATTGTGGTTCATTTTATTTAACTTACAAAGTCAAAGAAAAACTTAGCCAACTTGCAGGTATAGTAACAGAACTTCCACTTTTAAAAGAAAAAAGTGAAAAAGCAGTTTTGGCAGCTTTTATGCAGGCAAATCAAAATATCTTGCCAACTGAACATTTGCCAATAAGTGATTTTAAAGTCCGTTTTTCCCTATTAAATGATCAACAAGCAACTATTTCTATTGTTCACGACAATCAAGACTATCAAGGGGAACTTGTAGTCACATTTTTATTAAAAAAAGATTTAAGTTTAACACCAGGATTAAGTACTTATGTAGTAGATTTGGGAATTTTTGATCAATGTCGTATTATGGAAACTTGATTAAAAGTGAATCAACATCTTGAAGGTATTAAAGATTTGCAAATTAAAGATTTGAAACTTACACTTATTAAATTTACAACTTATGAGATTTCAATTATTGACACCCACCCTAAATATCAAGGAACATTTTCGATCCTTATGAGGAAAACAATTGATTTTGATAAAATACCAGATATGCAATTTGCTTTACATGTGGCGGAATGAAAAACTGATCATGATGTGCTTCAAGCATTTTATAATGCAAATCACTCTATTTTAGCTAAATATAATCTTGATCGAATAGAAGAATTTGAAATTCTTGAAAGACCAACAACTGATAGTGCAATAATTCGCATTAAATCTCACAATGAATATGTGGGGCAATGTACGGTTACTTTTACTTTGAAAAAAAATATTATGAAACTGTCTTTAACCAAAGATTTTCCCAATTTTAAAAATAAAAGTAATGCAGAAATTTTAGAAGCATTTTTAAGTGATGAGAATAATAAAAAAATATTACCTAATTTAAAAAAAGAAAATTGTATTATAGTTCATTTTGATGGCAATAAAGGGGGATTATTGATTATTTCGGACTCCGACAATGACTATGATGGTGTTGTTTTCATAAACTTAGTATAAACATTACTATTTCAACCATGCCAATTACCAGCGAAAACAAGTTTTATTTAAAGTATTTTTAGATGCATAATAAACACAAAAAATAATTCTAGACAATCAATCAACATCTAAAACAAAGGTAGACGGGTCTTTACGGATTTTTGTGTAAATTCATTTTTACTCATTATTCAATTACGACCCTCCCTTCAAACATTATATAAAAGTGAGCCAGTGCAGAT
>NZ_JADH01000029.1 GCF_000518285.1 Williamsoniiplasma lucivorax ATCC 49196
AATTGAGATAATTTAGTTTTCTTTTTACAATTTCCACCTGAAATTCGTCGCATTATTTACACCACTAATGCCATTGAATCTTTGAATGGGCAATTAAGAAAATTTACTAAAAATAAACGCATTTTTCCGAATGATAACGCTATCTTTAAATCATTCTATTTGGCTATCAAAAACATCGAAAAAAAATGAACAATGCAACCTAAAAATTGAAGTTCTGCATTAGCCCACTTTTATATAATGTTTGAAGGGAGGGTCGTATTTGAATAATGAGTAAAAATGAATTTACACAAAAATCGGTAAAGACCCAATTAAAGTTGTTCTGAATTAATCTTTTTTTCTTCAGAGTATATTTTATTAAAGTATTGTTTTAAGTAATCTCAAACCTAAAACATAATCATCTATTTGAATTTTTTCATTTTTGTTTAGAATTTTTAATTCTTTAAAAATTGATTCAAAATACTTCTTAATTTTAGTATTTGAGTTGTATGAAATATATTCATTTTTAAATACATACTCCCCATCTTCTAAATAACCAACAGAAAGATATAAATTTCTTATATAATGAACAACCCCTAAAGCAAGCTTATTAAAGTTTGGTGTTGAATTTTTATAATTGCTATCTAATTTATATATTAAAATTGTTGCATCTTTAAGTTCTTTTGATTTTAAAATATTGCCTTGCAAAAATGATATTCCTAATTCTAAATCTCTTGATAATTTTTCCATTATCAAAATGATCCAAAGACTTCTCTTATAAGTTACATTATACTCAGCACGATTGATAGTGTTATCCATTGATTTTTTCACTATACTATTATCTAAATGTTCTGCAAATTCAGTAATAAAATTTTCTATATTTAAAACATTATCATCAGCAAATTCTTTTATAGTTAAATATGTTTCTTCCGGTAAAGGAATACCCAATTCATTATTATTAATAAAATTAAGGAGTGAAATATGCAATTCATTAATTTTGTTAAAACTTTTTTTTATAACATTTGCAAATATAACTTCTTTTCCAAATTTAAATTTAGAGATATATTTTAAATAGTCGTTTAATGCAAATGAATCATTTTCAAGATTTAAATTTTGTTTTTCAATTTCATTAGTTATTTTTTGACTGAGTATTAAAGTTTTGAAATTAATTTTAGGAGAAGGGTTAGGCTCACCATCATTTCACATTGGAGAAAATACAAAAATATTAGCATCTTTGTTAATCTTATCTACATCGAGTTTTTTATCAATAAAATCAACATTATTTCCATTTATATTTATAAATGGTAATTTCAAATTATCAATTTTTTGTTGTTTCAACGTAATGTACACAAAACTTATATTTGCTTTAGCATTTTGAGTATAATATTTAAATTTGAGATAGTCATTTGCTAACTTACATAATTTAAAATCTTTCTCAATTTTAAATTCTACAAAAAATAATTTTTGTTGTTCATTCAAAGTGTCTATTTGAACTAATGTATCCGGAATAAAATTTAATTTATTTTCCATATCACCGCTACCCTTAATTTGTTCTTTTAATAATTTTTTTTCTTCACTATTAAGTTCTTGTTTTGAACGTAAATGAAATTCGGAAAAAATAACTTTATTTTTAATCTCAAAATTTGAGATTAGAGTATGTTAAGGACACCGCCTTGAAAAAGGAGGTGTCCTTTTGCGTAAGGAGGAAAAATGAAAATTAGAAAAATATATTCTGATCAAT
>NZ_JADH01000030.1 GCF_000518285.1 Williamsoniiplasma lucivorax ATCC 49196
CAACAAGCTCAAGATTTCGAATTAAAAAACCCTAATGCGCAAAAGCAAAGTTTTGGCAAACAACTTTTAAATTTAATTAAAGGAATTATTATGCCAGCTATTCCAATTCTGATTGGAGTTGGATTAATCAATGCAGCTCAAGCTGTTTTACAACAAGCTGGAGCAATTCAAAATGTTGCTCCAAGTGCTGCGTTTGGTTCTTACACCTTAGCAACCCAATTAGTTTATTTAATTGCTGGTGGAGCGACATTATTTATGGGAATATTTTTCACATATAATGGGGTTAAATTTTTTGGTGGTAATCCTTTGCTTGGAATTGTTATGGGTTTAATTTTAACAGCACCAATTTTATTTAAAGGTAATTTATCTCAAAACTCAATGGGTGTAATGACAGCAACACCTTGAAGTCTACCGCTAATCACATCAAAAATTGATGGTTTTGATTTTGTATGGATGAAAATTGGGCCATCACCTGGTTCCATGATTACTGCAACAATCATTGCATATATAGCTGTTCAAGTAGAAAAATTTGCTAAAAAGAGATTTCCAAATTGAAGTTTAATGTTAACAGTGTCTACATTCACTATCTTCGTTGCTTCTGTTTTAGCTTTCTTTGTAGTGGGTCCAATCATTTCAGTTCTTGAAGCCATCTTGGGATACATTTTTTCATGAGTTGACAAAATTCCTTATGGAATTGGAACTGCACTCTTTGCATTCTTATGACAACCTTTGGTTATTACGGGAGCACATGGAGCATTGGTAACTATTTTGCAAATTCCAATGTTAACTAATCCTGAACCATATATTCTAGGATTAAAAACAATTAATTTATTAGGTGGTGTTTCAATTGGGGTTTTCGGCCAAGTTGGTGCTTCAATTGGATTCTTATTCATTGCTAAAAATGCGACTATAAAGCAAACATTATATGGAGGTATTCCTGCAGGACTCTTCGGCATTACAGAACCACTTATTTTTGGGGTTAACTTACCAAAAGTTAAACCATTCTTATATGGTTGTGTTGGAGCAGCTACTGGTGGTTTAGTTGCTGGATTAATGGGTGCTAAATATTATGCTGGAATAAAAGTAGGTATGGGAGGACTTTTCTCTGTATTAAATGCCAATGGTCCGAATGGTGATACTAAATCATTAATAGCAACATTAGTTGCATATGCTGTATGTATTGCTGTCCCAATATTATTAGTTATGTTTTTTGCAAAAGAAAGAACTGGTGAAAAATTTGGTCTTTATCAAGCAACAAAATCATTGAACCATTTCTTAAACAACAAAAACGTGGCTATGGACGCTAGTTTACAACAAGAAGCTGATGCGTTAAAGACTTTCTATGGCAACAAAGAAGTAACTAACAAAATTAAACTTTTTGAAAAAAACATGGCAAAAATCCAAACTTTACAAAGCAAAATTAGTGTTTTAGAAAGTCAAG
>NZ_JADH01000031.1 GCF_000518285.1 Williamsoniiplasma lucivorax ATCC 49196
GCGTAGGGAGTCTAATCAGATGTTTTTTTGTTATCTCTTTAAAGGAGATTTTTTTATGAAAATAGCATTTACAAAAATAGAAAAACCACCATTGGCTAAAATGAGTATGGGTTTTGCAATTTTATCAATTCTGGTTATGTTAATTTTACTTATCTTTTTTTCTTGCTTCAAAATATCGTGAACAAATATGACTAATGAAAAAACATTTCAAAATATTAAAATAATGTTAATTATACTTTTTACACTAGGTTTAATTTTCAGTATCTTAATTGCAGTCAGTTGATTTTTAGCTGATTTAGGAAAAATTATTGACAATAAAATGCAATTCATTTTATTAAGTATCATTTCATTTTCATTTATTAATATTGTGATTCTATTTTATCTTTTCCACAAGAACAAAACTAACAAGCAAAAATGAAAAATCACCTGAAAATTTTTTGGTTGAAAAAAATTTTCAATTTATGAGATTGTTTTAGGTGGGGTCTTTACCGCTTTAACTATTGTGTTTGCTTATTTAGAACAATTTATGCCAGGTTTGGTTATTGGTGTCGGATTAACTTTTAAATATGTAATCTTAATCGTTATAGGTGTTGTTATTTCACCTATTCTAGCAATTTGTGTTGGCATAACTGCCGCTTTGCTTTCAATATTGTTTGTTGGTCCAGGACATATCATTTCACCTTGATCATTTTTACTAGACTATTTTGTTCCGATGATGATGCCTGGTATTGTATCACTCTTAAGATTTACAATAAAACCAGAAAAAAGTTATATCAATTATTTAAATTATATAATTATTGGATTTTTAAATTCTTTTGGAGTTTTTATTAGTCAAACAATTTCGGGAATTTTTGTTTGAACCGTGCTAATCAGTGTTCCTAATTGAGGAGCTAACACTTTTCTCTATTCAATAATTATTAATACCATTCATGTGTGACCATTAACTTATCCTCTTACACAAATTTTGATAATTCCGGCAATCAAAGTTGCATCACTAATTAGCAAAAACAAACTTTTAACTTAAACTTAAATCTCCTAGCAAAACCACTAAACTCATTCAATTAAAGCAATATATTAATAATTCTCTTAGTTTCATCAATGACAAAGGTATATAATAAAAGTGTAAATATATAGCAGAGGTAGCGAAAGCTTGAGAAATACTCTTTGAACCTGATCTAGTTAAGACTAGCGTAGGGAGTCTAATCAGATGTTTTTTTGTTATCTCTTTAAAGGAGATTTTTTTATGAAAATAGCATTTACAAAAATAGAAAAACCACCA
>NZ_JADH01000032.1 GCF_000518285.1 Williamsoniiplasma lucivorax ATCC 49196
GATCTGCACTGGCTCACTTTTATATAATGTTTGAAGGGAGGGTCGTAATTGAATAATGAGTAAAAATGAATTTACACAAAAATCCGTAAAGACCCATTCAGTTAATTGGAGTTTTGATAATTCTCATAATTTCTACTTTAAACATTTTTTATCACCAACCCTTTTATTTGTTTTAATTTATTTTGGTATGTGCCCACTAGTTCAATATCTTGAATAATTTCACCGTTTTTTAAAACAATAACTCTTTCACAAATTTTGGCAATTTCCTCAGGATTATGAGAAATCAGTAATACATTTATCTCCGGATGGATGGAAGTGTAATTATGAATTATGTCGATTATTTTAACCCGTCATTCATAATCTAATGATGTAGAAATTTCATCCAAAACTAAAAAATTCGGTTGATTAAGCAAGGCAATAAGGAATTTAAATTTTTGTTGTTGCCCTCCAGACAGTTTTTTAAAATTATTATTTTCGACTTCAGTTAATTGAAACTCTTTAAAATATTCCTGATGGTTTTTATTGACTTTATAAAGTTTACAATATAAATAAAAAATTTCTTTTAAACTACTATCAGAATTAAAGCTAGATTCTTGAAAAACAGCATTTCAAATATATTGTTTATCACAAATAAAATTGCCTTTATATCTAGCTTTTAAGCCTAAAATTAATTCAACTAACGTGGTTTTGCCAGAACCATTCAAACCCATTATGGCAATTTTCTCATTATCCTCTATTTTTAATTTTGATATATTTAAAACTCTTCGTTTTTTATAAAAATACTTAACATTAATTAAACTAATCATTTTGTTTACCTTTCTACATATTTAGAATATGTTAACTTAAGGACACCACTTTAAAATAAAGTTAATCTATTTGTGTTAACTACATTATACATTGATATTTTGAACACATTTCATGAATTTATGAATTCTTGGAATGTGTTCAAAATATCAATTAGTTGTTTGTCTAATTCCTTTTCCTTTTCTAAAGTTTTCACTTTAGATTGAGATTCTTCTAGTGCTTCGACTAATTCAACAATTTGCTTTTTATCTTGATTTTCATTATTTTTCATGATATTTTTTTGACTCCCTTGCTTTTCTTTGTGCATATTATAATAAACATCAGGGTAAAAATTTTTAAATCAAGCATAGACTTGTTGAACTCCTCCACTTAATTCATGTTTTTTGGCAAGATC